>JAJDZN010000180.1 GCA_022824585.1 Bryobacterales bacterium
AGGCAGACGTTGGCTCCCTGTCCTCGGCGGAACTGGGAAGGGTCTTCGCGGAGATATTTCGGACGAAGAACTTATATGGCGACCTGGCCGCCGGCTCGACGACACAGAAGCTGGACACGCTTGCATTCGCGCAGGAGGTGCTTACGCTCGGCGTGGACCACGTGACCGCGGACGCGGCCATCGCCTTCGTCACACATGTCTTCAACACAATCCTGACGGCGCCCCCCGATGAGAAAGCGGTGATTCCGGCCCTTGACGCTGTGTTGGCGATGAGCCGCGGAAGGGCGAGCCTTCGATCAGAGGCGCTAAGAAACACCAGCGCCTTCGTCTCTGGTCTCGGCGAGGAACACAGCTCGACAATGCTGGCCGTCGCCAAGCTGTTCTTGGGCCAGATTGACGACGGTTCGACTCTTACGGAGGTCGAAGGGGTCGCTGGTGTCTTGGCGGCCCTCCGTCAAGGGGTCAGAAAGAATGGACCGGTCATCAAGGAGATCAAGTCGCTGGGTCGCCTGCGAACTGCCAAACTCTCGAATCAGGTCCTGATCCGGCCAATACGGAGGGCACTGGACCTATAGTCGAGCGCTCCAAGTCCGCCGTTACGCGGATCGTGCTAGCGCTGCACTGATCGAATCCGCAGGCACGGTGTCCGGCGACGGCGTTAACGAGCCTCACTTGCCGCTGCAGCTGGATCCATCGCGGGACTGTTGACGGATCGAGATTCCGCGACTGCGGCGCGAGAGCTGAGGTGGCTAACAGCTGGTGGCCTTCCTGCTGCTGTGCGTGGGCTGGGCCGGAGGCGCCG
Source organism: Bryobacterales bacterium (assembly GCA_022824585.1). Taxonomy (GTDB): domain Bacteria; phylum Acidobacteriota; class Terriglobia; order Bryobacterales; family UBA6623; genus VXMF01. Next base: position 803 of record JAJDZN010000180.1, read on the forward strand.
GGAGAGTCCTCACAGGACTCTCTGCACTGGAGGATAGGGGCGAGCGGGTCTCGTCAGAACCGCTCGGACCGGCCATGATTTCCGGAATTCGGGCGGTCAGATTTTCCGGAACTCGGCGTCCGGATTCCGCCCTTGAGTCATCTTCATATAGCAAAGGGACGCAGCCCGGGACTAGGCTCCATGAGTGGAGAACGCTCAATGAGCGCGTTCCTTTCGGTCCAGAATCAGGTCCTCCAGCACCTGTGGGGTGCGGAGGAGCCGCCGCTCTACGTTACTGGACACTCGCTCGGAGGGGCTTTGGCGACACTGGCAACGTGGCACCTTGCGGGCGACCAACTGGCTGCTTGCTATACGCTCGGTGCTGGCCCGGCCAGCTGCGATCCGCAGCACGAGGCCAGTCGCCAGCGTGAGCCCGAACGCGCGCAGGCGGCAGCAGGTTGTGCCACTCGGTCGGCTCGTGGGCGTGATCGTCGAGTTCCTTGCTGCCGTCCCGGTAGACGGTGTAGCGGACGTCTTCGGAACGGACCGAACGGTTGCCCGGCTGGTGCGAGATGATCGCCGGCTTCCAGGGACGCCCGGGATCGCGCAGCAGCGGCACGCGGATCATCAGCGGGACCCGAGTCGCTTCTTCTCACGGCGTTCGCTTGCGCCAGTGCTCATTCTCTCCAACGTGGCAGCCGTGATCTGACAAGAGCACGATCACGGTGTTCTCTTCGCGCTTGCCGTCCTTCAACGCATCCAGCGCAACGCCCACCATGTCGCCGGCGAAGCTGACCGAAGCCACGTAGGCCTGTACCCCGGCCTTCCAAGACTTCTTGTCCCTTCCGAGTTCCTTCCCCCAAAACCGCCGCTTCCTAGGTTCGTGTCGCTCGTTTCATCGACACACAGCAACACCCTGGTCGCATCGGCTGGCTCGCTTCCGCGGGGCGAATAGATTATCTTAAGTTGAACTTTGGGAGGTGTGCTGATGCCAGAGCTGATCAACGCCAAACAGCTCCGAGAGCGGTTGAAAGAAGTCGTCGATGCAGTGAGACGCGGCGGCCGGTTTACCGTTCTCTACCGGAGCCGCCCGGCATTCGATATCGTACCGGTGGGCGGCTCCTCACTGGACAGCGTTCCGTTGGAATCGGATCCGCTGTACCGGGCTGGGCCTGTCGGAGCATCGGACGCGGGAGATGCAGCCACGCGGCATGATGAGGTGCTATACGAGTGAGATCGATGTTTGTGGATACCGCTGCGTGGGTCGCAGCAGCCGATGCTGCCGACGCCGCCGGTTCGGCGGTGCGCAAGGCTCGCGATCAGTGGTTGTCGGACGGAGGTGTGCTGACAACCACCGACTATGTCATCGATGAAACGCTGGCCACCATCCGGTTCCGCCTTGGCCTTGATGCCGCTGAAGCGTGGTGGCTGACGATCGACGGTTCGGCTCGGCTGCGGATAGAGTCCATCCACGAAGCAAGAAGAGAACGAGCGCTGTCCCTATTCTTCCGCTATCGAGACAAGAGATTCTCCTTTACTGACTGCTGCAGCTTTGTCCTGATGCGAGAGTTGCAAATTCGTCGCGCCCTGACGCTGGATCATCACTTCCGCCAGGCTGGCTTTGAGGTTGTTCCGTAGCCCAAGGGAGAGCCCGCAAAGTCGGTTCTCCCGCGACCTCACTTGTCGCACGAGGCATCGCTCCTTCTGCCGGGAGTATGGATCACCGACTACATCAGTCTGGGTAGAACGCGAACACGATTCCAGCGTCCGGCTCTAGCCGCCAGCACTCGGCGCGCGCCGCCTCGTGCCGCACGCCGGAGATTGACATCCTTGTCCGCCGCGCTCAGGTTCACCAGCAGGAAGTACTCCGCGCCAGTGTCCAGCTTGTTGCTCGCGCCGGAGGCCGCGAATGTGTTGGTCCCCATTGACGGCGCGGCCGGGTCCACCAGCGTGGCTAGGCTGGCGCTGCACGGCGCGCCACCCGCTGCCATCTGGCGGATGGGGACTATGATCCCGTTCAGAAATGACACGCGCCAGCACCAACTACCCGGCTTTCACGCCCGCTGCATCAGCGCGGCAGGCACCGGCTTCGCACGGGCGGTCACGCTCCATGCCCCAGCAAGGCCAAGCCGATGCGCTGGTCGACGGCCAGCCGCAGCAGGGAGCCTTAATCTAAGGACCTGCGAGTGCCGTCAGAGCAAAGGCGGACTCGTCGTCGGCCTGAATCGGCCAGACCGACGGTGCTACACACTGCGAAGGTGCGGCGTGTTCTTGGATGTCACTCACCTTCTTCTTACAATCTGTTTACAATGATGTTGTCAGGCTTCACTTCCCATGCCCGCCCCTACGGTGAGCTCTCCGGGCGAGTGCCGCCAGGGAATGCTCGTCACGCCATGTCCAAGCGCAAGCGCAGGAATCAAGCAGATTTCGCCACTTTCGCGATCGGCTCCCTCCGTGAGGATGCCGTCGTGCCAGTGATCGCAGTTTCATCGCTGGGCTTCACCCTGCTGGTCGCGGTGATTTCCTACCTGTGCACCCGACGCGACCCGATGACGGCTCGGAACGCGCATGGTGTCGGAGCCCGCAGCCTGACGGGCTAGCTCATGGCCGGTTCGCTCATGCTCGCCAAACCTTCAACCGAGTTCCTGATCGGTCGGAATGGGGATGCGGGATCCTGCGACCGGTCCAAATCCCCACTAGCCGGCCTCACGCCAGGGCTCCGGGCGGCTCTGGCGTGCCTATGCCTGGTCCTGGCCGGGCCGCTCCATGCCGCAACGGGGAACACGGACGACTTGATTGAGAAATACGAGAGCCTCCTGCTCCTGCAGTCCGACGACTACGAAGACCTGCCGGCCGCGAAGGCTGCTGTCGAGGGGCATATGCTGGGCCGGTTCAGGCGCGCGGTTCGCCGCGTCGAAGCGTTCGAGTTCCAGCGCCGGGGCCAGCTAGCCTATTTCGCCAGAAGGGCTGACACCGAGCCGACGCAGCCGGCCGAAGAGCAGCCGGGCGGTGAATCCGACGCCGAATTCCATCGTCTGTTTAACGACACCGCGCTGTCGCTAGCGTACGCCTACCACACGCCGGGCACGGCCGACCGCGCGAACCCGCACTACCAGAACGCCGAGGTGCTGCAGCTGTACCTCTCGGTGCTCGACTATGCATACAGCCGCGGCCTGACGGAGGATGCGTGGTTGCCCGACCACGCGGGAACGGCGAGCGCGAGGGCCTTGGAACAGGGATTGGTTCGAGAGTCCGGCGACTTTTCCCAAGTGTCACTGCGCCTGGCCGGGTTCATACAGAGCGTCTTCCTGATGCGGGAAGAGCTCGCCGCAGCCGACCTGCTCGACAAATACAGGGCGGTCGTCCGCAATCTGGTCGTGAATTGCGGCACGATGCACGGCGCGTTCTTTCAGATTGCGAGGGAAGAAGCCGGCATCAGTTACCCCGAGCCGCTGCCGGTCGAGTACCAATACAATCTCCATGCCGACGGCATCCGCCTGTTCGTCGACTACTTCTGGCCGTACTACCTGCTCGTGGACGATGCTGGCGAGCGCAGCATGATGGCCGCGATCCTGTACCACGTCGTCGACACGAACCTTGCCCTCAAGCCGGGCACCTACGGCACCATCAAGCCGGACGGGGTGGGATTCCACCACCACTCGGTCTATGCCAGCGCCTACGCGCCCCACGCCCTGGAAGTCGCCGCCCAGCTGCTCTACCTGCTGAAGGGCACGACGTTCTACCGCGCGGACAACGTTGAAGCGATCAAGCTGGCACTCGAGACCTACCGAGTGATGGTGCAGAAATACTCGGCCTCCTTCGCGCTGCAAGGGCGGTTCGTCGGGGGGAACCTCGAAGGCAGGTCCCGCGCGATTGCCAAGGCCATGGCCTACCTCGCCCATCCGGACGGAGTGGACGACATGGACGTCAAGGCCCGGTTCCTTGAATTCTTCGACCCGGAGTACTTCTTCTCCGAGGAGCGTAGACAGCCGTTTTCCGATGGATCTCGGGGCCTTGCCATTCAGGGCATGGGCATTTACCGCCTGATCTCGGACCTGCAAGGTTCCGGCGTCCAGCCGAGCGAGACTCCGACCGGTGTCTGGATCAAGCCCTACGCCGCGGCTGGCTTTCTTCGTCGCGACGACTGGCTGGTCACCGCGAAAGGCTTCAGCCAGTACTTCTGGAACTACGAGAACGAGTTCGACAATCACGAGAACAGCTTCGGCCAGAACTGGGCGTACGGGTCCCTGATGGTCTTCAGCGCGGGCGATCCGGTCAGCGAGGTAGCCTCCGGCCACGCTCTGTTCAGCGGCTGGGACTGGTACCACGTCCCGGGAACGACAGCGAGTCACTATGCCATCGAAAAGCACTCCGACCAGGCCTTGAAGGCGTCGCGCAGGGAACAGGGCATCGAGCAGCGAGACACCCATCGCAACTACAACACGCGGACATACGTCGGCGGCGTCAGCCTGGGCGATCACGGCTTCTTCGTGCAGGACCTGGAAGCCGTGCCGTTCACGGCGCCGACAGACCTGCGGGGCTGGAAGAGCTATTTCTTCGTGGGCGACCAGATCCTGGCCCTGGGGAGCCACATCCGCGGCGGCACGGCGGAGGATGCAACCCACACTACGATCTTCCAGACGTATCTGGAGGACGTGACCACGGCGACGCAGGTCAACGGGGAGCAGCTGACCGGTCTCGAGACCGTGCAGGAGCATCCGGCGGGGACCGCCGTCAAGCTGACCGACAGCGTCGGAAACAGCTTCTACCTGGCGGCCAGCACGGCCGACCTGGTGGTGGCCCGAAGACTCCAGCAGAGCATGTCGTTGTCGTATGAAGCGACCGAGGGGGCTTTCGCCACGGCCTATCTGGATCACGGCATCAAGCCAGCGGGCGACAGCTACGAGTACGTGGTCATCCCGGCCGACGCGGAAGCCGCGAAACTGGATCAGGTGGCCGCCGATCCCTCGGCCTTCTACCAAGTGCTCGATTCCACACGAATGCACTTGGTTCGCTTCCCGCAACAGGACATCACAGCCTACGCATTCTACGAGGCGGTCGAGACGCCCGGAGAGGAACTGGTGCGGACCGTCAATCAACCGGCAGCGGTGATCATCCAAGAGCAGGAACCGGAGGAAGCGCAGGCGGACGGAGAGCAGGAGGACGGTGAGCAGGCGGAGGGCGAGCAGGCGGAGGGAGAAGCAGCAGCACCGAATCCAGTGCGACTGGTTGCCAGTGTCCGGAACATTGGGTGGCAGTTCGAACCGAGGATCTACCGAGAAGGCCTCAACTACGCGTCCCGGCATTTTGCCTTCCAGCGCGCACAGGAGCACACCCTGAGGCTGGTGCTGCGGGGGAACTGGTGCCCGGACGAGTCCACGGCGCCGTTCGGATCCGAATGGATTTCGCTTTCCGAAGAGACGCTGCTTCAGCTGCGGTCCAGCGACGGGTTCGCCAGCGAGATCCTGCTGCGACCGTGCCCGACCGCCGCAGCAGAGCCCGGAGTGGAAATGGTCGAATTGCCGGGCCACTCGACCGACGATTGAATTCTGCGCTAGGGCAGATGCGCCTTCGACCGCGAGGTGTTGTTGAGCGGGTGCATCCGGTGCAACTCGAAACCCAACTCGGTCGCGTGTATCTCGAATCGGCGAACGCCAGTCAACCTCATTGTGATGCTGGATGGCTGGCCCCTGAGCCGTCAATGGTGGGTCGGCTCAAGCGGAATTCGCGGCGCAAGGCGCGTAGCATCCGCAATCGATCGGCCAAGCAAGCCAGGACAGCGCGTGGTCGACGGCTGCGCAATTGCCAAGGTGAATCGACGCAGCCGGACACAGCGACGCAGCCTCCAGAAGTGAAGCGGCACGCCAGAATGGCGAGCCCTCCTACACCAGCTCCGGGGACATGACCTCAAGTCGTGACGCGGTGCCGTTACAATGCGTGGCTCTCAACCACCAGCCCCCGTCCCACGGCCCGCAGAGCTATTTCGATGCGCTCGAAATTGGAAGGTTGTCCGAGATCCGTGAGTCTCGAAATTGCGGACGCACTCAGACCTAGCCGCTCGCCCAAGTCTGTCTTACTCAGGCATTGTTGCCTGATGGCGGCATAAAGGTCGAGCTTGGCGGCAATCACAGCTGGCACGGTCACTGGTACTTGGCTATCCCGGATCGGGCTTGGGATTGGGACGTCTTCACCGTTACGAACATAAAGGCTCAGCGCCGAGACAAGGCAGTCCTTCGCCATGGCGAGGGCGTCTTCCCGATCTCTGCCCCCGGTGAGAGCCTCGGGCAAGTCCGGGAATCTGACAAAGAAGCCGCCTTCGTGCTCGGCTTCGAGAATACACGGATACACGTAGCGCATTCTCAGAACTCCTCCTTGCTTACGCCCAGCTGCTTCGGCATGGATGCCATCAGACGCTTCCCAATCCCAGTTCGCTTGAAGATCGTCCGTCGCTCTCCAAGCTGCAGGGCCCCGTGGCTTCCCTTCCCGATGCCGGGCTCAAACCGGACTGGCAATCCGTGCCTCTTGGCGTAAGACTTGATTCGACGAACGAATTCCCTGCCATTCAGGTCCAAGCATACACGCTTAATCGGGATTCCGAAGAACGGAACTGCGAGGTCTCCTCGGAACAGACGCAGCCGGGTCAGTCTTGTCCAATGAGCAGATGAACAGCCGCCTCGAGGAGGTGTGCGCACCACCAGAGGACGATCTTGCATCTCGATCCGGAGACTCACTCGATCTCGGATGATGTCCGCAGGCTTCTCGCGGGAATCCGGAAAAGCCACAACCATACGAGGCCCTCGCTCGGGACATTCGCCAACCAGAATCGGAAGGATCGCGTCTCTCCGCAGACCGGCGCGTTCGCATCTCTGGAGAATCCGGCAACGCTATAATCCTGCCGGAGACGGCGAGAACACACGATGGCTGCCTTCGCAAGCGCCTTCAGGCTCTTCGTCGCGATCGCGGTCGTTGCGTCGCTGCCGCAGGCGAGCGCCCAAGCCCCAGACACTGCGTCAGGCCAGCAAGCTGCCTACACGACCGAGCAGGCCGAAGCAGGCCTGGCGGTCTATCGGGCGGCGTGCTCGGAGTGCCACTTGGAGAGCCTCCGGGGGCGTTTCGAGGCCCCAGAGCTGGCCGGTCCGAACTTCTTGGCCCAATGGGCGCACGTTCCGGTCAGCGAACTGCTGGATTATGTCCGCGCCACGATGCCGGTGCAGAAGCCGGCCGGGCTCAGCAACGAGGAATACGCCGCAGTCGTGGCATACATGCTCCGGGAAAACGGAGTCCCGCCCGGCGCAACACGGCTGACCTTCTCGTCCGAAGGGCAGGCGGTCGCGGGCGGTCCGGCCCGAGCGGCCAGGCGACCGGCAGGCACAGCCAGACAGCGACGAGCGGGCGCGCGGGACACGGTCGCCGCCACCGAACTGGCCGTACAGGGTAGGAATTCGCGAGCCGACGCCATCCCTCCGGTTCCAGGTCGCCCCGGCACCGGGCCGTCACCGCACGCGGTTGACAGGCCGCCGCTGGAGGTCGGCGAGGTTCTCGAAAGCCCGACGGGCGTCACGCGGAGGTATCGTTCGCTCGGCAGGTTCAATCCGCCCACGGACGCCGAGCTCGCCGACCCTCCCAGCGGCGACTGGCTCCACTGGCGCGGGAACCCAGGCTCTTGGGGTTACACCCCGCTCTCCCAAGTCAACACCGCCAACGTCCACCGGCTGCAGCTGGCCTGGAGCTGGGGGATGGAGGACGGGCGGAGCCAGCAGGCGCCCTTGGTGCGCGACGGCGTCCTGTTCCTCAGCAACCCGGGAAACGTCGTGCAAGCGCTTGACGCCAAGGACGGCACCCCGCTCTGGGAGTACCGCCGGCGCCTGCCCGAGGGCGGAGGCCAGAGCCAGCTTAGGACGCTGGCCATCTGGGAGGACCTGATCTTCGTCGCCACGGCGGACGCGCACATGGTCGCCCTTGACGCGCCCACCGGCACGGTCCGCTGGGAGACCCGGATCGCCGACCACGAGAAGGGCTACACCAACTCCACCGGCCCGATCGTCGCAGACGGCAGGGTGATCAACGGAATCAACGGCTGCGGCCGTTTCTACGAAGACAGCTGCTTCATCACCGCCCACGACGCGCGCACGGGCCGCGAGCTGTGGCGCACCTTCACGATCGCCCGGCCGGGCCAGCCGGGCGGCGACACCTGGGGCGACCTGCCGTTCGAGCTCCGCGGCGGCGGGGATGTCTGGATGACGGGCAGCTGGGATCCGAAACTGGGACTGGCCTACTTCGGCACCGCACAGGCCAAGCCATGGGTTGCAGCCAGCCGGGGCCTGAGCACAGACGAAGCGACGTTGTACACGAATTCGACCCTTGCGCTCGACCTGCAGGACGGACGGATCGCGTGGCACTTCGCACACGTGCCCGGCGAGTCGCTGGACATGGACGAGGCCTTCGAGCGGGTGCTGGTCGACATCGAGGGCCGGCCGATCGTGCTCTCGATAGGCAAGCACGGAATCCTGTGGAAGCTCGACCGCCGCGACGGCACCTTTCTGGGACACACCGAGACGGTGTTCCAAAACATCCTGGACGTGGACGCCAAGACCGGCACGGTGCGCTACCGCGCGGACATCGCAAACGCCAAGGTGGGAGAGTGGGTCTCGGTCTGCCCGTCGACCGCCGGCGGACACAACTGGCCGGCAGCCGGCTACCATCCCCAGACGCGCCTGCTGGTCACCCCGCTGAGTCAGAGCTGCATGGAAATCGCCGGGCGCAAGACCGCGCTCGAGGTGGGCTCCGGCGGTAACCAAGGTGATCGGGCCTGGATGGAGATGCCGGGCACGGCCGGGCGCTTCGGCAAGCTGGCGGCATACGACGTCGTGACCTTGGAGGAGGTGTGGAGCGTGGAGCAACGCGCCCCCTTCCTCACCGGCGCACTCACGACAGCGGGCGGACTCGTCTTCGCCGGCGACTTCGACCGCTGGGTGCGCGCCTATGACGTCGAGACGGGAAAGGTGCTCTGGAAGAGCCGCCTCGGCACCTCGGTCATGGGCTACCCGATCTCCTACGAGGTGGACGGCGTTCAGTACCTGGCGGTGGCAACGGCCAGGGGCGGCGGGAGCCCGTGGCGAATCCCCACCTTCCTCACGCCCGAGCTCGTGAGCCCCGAGGGCCACAACGCTCTGTACGTCTTCCGCCTGAGCGAGCCCTGACGGGCGGTCCGGGGCTGCTTGGACGATAGGCCACGGTGGACTTCGCTGGACTCCAAAGCCCAACTTCAATGACGGCCATCGCCGGTGGACGCTTTGCCCTTGCAGAGTGTTCGCTTGGCCTGAGATCAGCCGCCCTGCCCAGTGGGTGGCGTGCGACTACCCAGAATCAACCACTCCACCTCTGGCGTCTATCAATTTCTGGAGTGCTCAAGGTGCATCTTGGGCCGCTCCGTAGATTGTGAGGATCAACTCTGACCCATCTACGGTTTGGTAAAACGGTCTTCGCCCAGAAATCTCCTCGCTCCGATCCAGGATCAACGGGACACCTTCACCCCTTCGATCCATCAGCGCGGATCGGCTCGAACTTACACCCGAGATCGATTCAGGCACCGTGCACCTCGCAAGCAAGCTCGCAATCGCTTCGTTCCGTGTCGACTGTCGGTAGGCGAGTGTTTCCGGGCTCATCGTACTCGCCAGTTCCCCGGGAGAGTACAGCTCCAAACGATCCGCGAACATGCGAAGCCTGATTTTTGATCCATGCATCGAATAATCTCGGTGTGCCACCGCATTAACGAGTGCCTCGAATACGGCCGTCATGTCGTATTGGGGGACATCTGTTCGTCCGCCCCCCCTGCACGCGGCCACAGATTGATTTCGCGCCACAAATCGGCATGCCTCAGCCACTTGCGTGTCGAGCGGCCCGACGATATCCTTTGCATCAAGCTGATAGTGCGATTCGTCCATAGCAGAGCCAATGCTATTGCCACGATACGCAACAGCTTGGATGAACGCATGGCGAAGCCACTGCTCGGGTCTGCGTGTCCCCAGGAGAACGCCCGCGACAGTGAGCCGAACCACCCCGAAGTCGTGTTCGGTCGCCATCCCTAGCTTCGTGGCGAGCGTCTTGTCGTTGTCGGCCGTGCGGCTAGTTCGGAACCGGCCCAGGAGACTCAACTCAAGATCGGAGAATCCAGTTCCAGGCACGACTGTTTCGTCGAACCGAATCAAGCGGGCCTGGCTTCGCTGCTGAAAGAGCTGCCCAAGTTGGTCTTGGGCCATCTTCCGTTTTGAAGAACCTATCCGTCGCATGTATCCACTGGGGCTGTGGTGGACAGCCAAGCTTCGCTCTACATGCACTCGCAAGACCCACCGCGGAACATTGAGTGAGTCCGGAATCGAGAGCTTTTGCGTCGTGACCTCCAACGGGGGATCGATCGAGTCATGGCAGACTTCGATCACATGTTGCTCTACGGTATCCAGATGGGCCAAGGGGATGCCCGCGACATCCTTGGAACCACCATCAACCCCCAGCACTAGCGCTCCTCCCCGTGCATTCGCGAATGCAGCCAGTTCGTCCGCGAGCTGATTGCGACTTGGATCGCTAACCGTCGCTCCTCGGAACCCCACTTCCTTGAGTTCAAGCGAAGGGTCTTCACCTGCGACAATCTGCTCCAGCAAGTCCGTTGCGCTAGTGAGCACTGTGTACCTCGACGCACCGCCTGAATCCAGCTTCACCTACCCTCGGGCATTTCTCGGCCGAAGCCTATAACACGGGTTGTCAGACATACCTCATCCAACCGGATGGGATCTTCACGATTGCCTCTCGGCGGGACCTCCCGGCATCACGCGCTCAATCCGCGCTTATGTGTCCCTCGGCTTCGGGTCTTGCCGACAGACCGCGATCGGCGTGGACAACCCCTCGCGGACCGCCTCCATGTCCGCGCCCGGTATCTCGAACTTTTCCCGCAACTCGGCCCGGCTCAGCTGGTAGCTCCGCGTCGGCAACTCCATTTCGCGCACCTTCGGTTGCTGTTTCTTCATCGAGTTGCTCGTCTCACTTCTTCTCCGCAGGCGGTCGCGGTCGCGGTGGTGGTGGCGGCGGCGGACTGCTCGGCATGGGCCATTGACTCCCTTTCTGAATGTTGTCCTTCTGCGGTCTAGACTTGGGCACTGGCCGCCCTCCAATACTCGTAGCTCTCTTTCTCGCTGAGACTGGCAAGCCTTTTGACATAGCTTGCCTTGGACGGGGCCTCGGAAACGACGGCCGCAGTCTGGTTGCTCAGATCCTTCCACTTGCTCCTGACCACATCATCACGATCATGGTAGACGCTAGCCCACAGATCCCTCCACTCGACATCTAATCGTGAAAGCTGTCTATGGATATCTAGGCAATGCGCAATCGACTCAGGAACCCTGCTTTCCGCAAGCCAGATGTTCAGCGCTGCTGCTGCGAAAAATACGATCGACACTGAAGTGTCGAGATTATCGAAATTCTCCTTGTACAGGAACGCGATCAGCGGCCCTGATGCCAAGATGGCGGCAATCCATCTTAAGCGTCTGTTCCAAGCTTGGTAATGCTTGATCAGATAGCTGTAGTAACGCCTCATCCGGTCGTTGCCTACCATCTCTTCCCACACCAGCTTCAGGGTCTCTGGAGTTGCTTGTTGCCTCTCCATTACTTCTGCCTCGCGTTCATTCTACTACAGGATCGGCGAATCCGATCATGAACGAGTCTAGGGTGTTGGGGTACTGTTGTCGCGCTCACGCAGGAGCATCCGCCATGCTGGGTCTTCTGCTGAATGCAATATCCGCGTACCCAAGGCAGGCGTCGCCCCCCGGCCTTGAAGGACGGTCGGGCCGCTTGACGCACGGACACTTTGGGGCCAACCAACCATAGGTACCGCACTCCATATTCACCGGAGGACGAGCGCCATTACGTAGCCCGCTCGCAAGAGACGCCCGGCTTGCAGCTCGACTCGGCCCCGCCATGCTAGTTGGCCCGCCCGGCAACCGCACGTAGTGCGACGCCTCGCCGATATGGTATAGCGACACACCGGCACCGACGCTCGTTGCTGAGCGCGACAGGCTGTCGAAGGTTCGGCGCCAGATCACGGATGCGGCCTGACTGGCCTGCAGGGCCGCGTCGTGCGATTGCCCATGACACGCCAGCACGAACACCCGATGAGGCCCTCGGTCTGGGCCAAGAAATTTGCGCTGGAAGTTCCTGCAGTTTCGTTGCTACGATGAGCGTGCACCGCGATGATCAATCTCCCGGTCGCATTTCTGCTGCTCGCCCTAACCTCGATGCAGCTGCCTGCGTCAATGCTGATGGACGTCGATGGCAACGAGCACGCGCTGCCCGATGCGAGCTCCAAGGCCACGGTCGTGTACTTCGTCACCCAGGATTGCCCGATCTCGAACCGCTTCATGCCTGAGATCCGCCGCATCTGCAACGAGTACTCGAGCCGGGACACGCACTGCTTGATGGCCTACGTCGATGCGACCGCCACTGCCGACCAGATTCGGGAGCACCGGCAGACGTACGAGAACACCGTGCCCGCAGTGCATGACTTGAACCACGCTCTGGTGGCCCTGGCCGACGCCAGCGTCACTCCCGAAGCGGCTCTCTTCGACCGCGAAGGCAATCTCGCCTACCGCGGTCGCATCAACAACTTCTACGCAGACCTCGGAACGCCTCGCCGCCAGGCGACGAAGCACGACCTGAGGGATGCGCTCGAGGACGTGCTGGCTGGCAGGGCCGTCTCCCGGCCCCGCACGCAAGCAGTCGGATGTTTCATCTCCAAGTTCGGGACGGCCCAGCTGCAGGAAACCCCATGAAGACCCCCTATGTCCCAATCGCTCTAGCCTGCGCACTCGCGCTGCTGAGTTTCGGCACCGCCCTTGCGGCGGACTCGACGCGAGGCGACGAGGTCACCTTCAACGAGCACGTCGCGACGATCATGCACGAGCGCTGCGCCTCGTGCCACCGCGCCGGCCAGGCCGCTCCGTTCTCGCTGCTGACTTACGAGGACGCCGCCAAGCGCGCGCAGCTGATCCGCGCCGTCACCGGCACCCGCTACATGCCGCCGTGGCACGCCGAGCCGGGCTACGGAAAGTTCAAGGGCGAGCAGCGGCTTACCGACCAGGAGATCGCCGCGCTGGCCGCGTGGGCCGAGGCCGGAGCGCCGGAAGGGCCCGGCCGCGCGCCCGCGCCGCCGACCTTCCCCGCGGGCTGGCTGCTGGGCAAGCCAGACTTGGTCCTCAGCATGGAAGAGCCCTTCACGATCCCGGCCGACGGCCCCGACATCTACCGCAACTTCCCGACGCGGGTGCCGACGACCGAGGACAAGTGGATCCGTGCCCTGCAGTTCCGGCCGCAGGCGAGAACTGTCGTCCACCACAGCCTGTTCAAGGCCGACACCTCGGGTAAGGCTCGCGAATTCGACGCGCGCGACAAGACGCCCGGCTACTCGGGGATGGGCCCGATTCCAGGCAAGCGCAGCCTCTCCGGCTGGGCCGTCGGCGGACAGGCACGCGTCTTCCCCGAAGGCTCCCCGCTGTTTCTGCCAGCCGGCAGCGACTTCCTGTTCGAATCGCACTTCCACCCCTCGGGCAAGCAGGAGACCGAGCGCTCCTCCATCGCGCTGTACTTCGCCGACAAGCCCGCCTCGCGCACGCGGCTGTCGTTCCAACTCCCGCCGCGCTTCGGTAGCGGAGCGGGTATCGACATCGCCCCCGGCGATGCGAGCTTCACGATCGGCGAGTCCTTCACACTGCCCGCCGCCGTCGAACTCTACGGCGTGACTCCGCACGCCCACTACATCGGCAAGGAGTTCAAGTCGTGGGCCGAACTCCCAGATGGCAGCGAGGTGCCCTTGATCTGGATCAAGGACTGGGACTTCACCTGGCAGGACATGTACGTGTACGAGGAGCCGATCATGCTTCCGGCGGGGGCCACGATCCACTCGCGCATCAGGTACGACAACTCCGCCGAGAATCCGCGCAACCCGTCCAACCCGCCGAAGCGCGTGTTCTGGGGCCTCCAATCGGAAGACGAGATGGGCTCGATCATCTACATGGCACTGCCCGTAAACGAGAGCGACGCCAAGGCGATCCGCGAAGCGTATTCGGTCATCAACAAGCGCCACGGACGGCAGGCAAAGGAGGACTCCCGAGCGCGGCGGGCGGCAAAGCGCGCTCTAGCCGCTAGGGCCGCGTCGTCAGGACAGTAGCGGTCCGGCGGCGACCGCGTGCGAAGAACCGACTCAGGCAGAGCGCGAATGAACCGCCTCGAAGCGGGCGTTGCGAGTTCGCGCGTCTTGGCCGCGAGCGGTCTCGGGATGGCACGAGAAGGCGCCGCTTGAGTCGGGGACAAGATCGTCGAGTTCCAAGGTGCCGCGAGCCTTCTTCGATTCTCACAGAACGTAGTTGGCCAGCAAGCGGCTCCCAAGGACAGGGGTGTTCCCCGCCCCGCCTTCGAAAGTGTCGCCCCGCCTTGGGAGAGCCCGCAGCCAGCCAGCTTGCTGACTGGCTATCCTGAACATGGACATGCACTTACGGTGGATGAGATCCGGCGCAGCCCTTTGCGCTGTCGCTGTCAGCACCGCGCTCTACGCGGGATCGGCCTTCGGTCAAGGCTCCGCTTCCAGCAATGTCGCCGCCCAACCCAAGCGGCCACTGCCGGAAGGAGTCGAGGCCCCCGTGATCGAATACCGGGATGTCGCCGCAGAGGCGGGCCTGCGCGGCGTGGCTGTGTCAGGGTCGCCCACCTTCAAGAACTACATCGTCGAGTCTACCGGCACCGGCACTGCCGTCTTCGACTACGACCGCGACGGGCTGGCCGACATCTTGCTGGTCGGGGGCGACCAGTTCGAATCCGAAGGAGCCGAACCTCGTCACTACCTGTACCGCAACCTGGGCGGGCTGCGGTTTGCCGACGTGACCGAGGAAGCCGGCATCCGCCACACCGGCTGGGCCCAAGGCGCGTGCGTCGGCGATGTGGACGACGACGGCTTCGAGGATCTGTACATCCCGCACTGGGGCCAGAATCGCCTCTACGTCAACACCGGCAAGGGCAGGTTCGTCGACCAGACAGCCGAGCGCGGCCTGACCGAACCCTCCACCCGCTGGGGGACCGGCTGCGCGTTCCTAGACTTCGACCGCGACGGGGACTTGGATCTCTTTTCGGCCAACTATCTGCGCTTCGACCCGGACAAAACGCCCAAGCCGGGCGAGAACAGCGAGTGCCGCTGGAAGGGTCTTGCCGTGCTCTGCGGCCCGCGGGGGCTTCCGGGCGAGTCCATGTCGCTGTACGAGAACGACGGCACGGGCTCGTTCCGGGACATCTCCGAGGCCGCCGGCGTGGACACCGCCAAGCAATACTACGGCTTCACCCCGCTAACGGGAGACTTCGACAACGACGGCTGGGTTGATGTCTACGTGTCGTGCGACTCCACGGCAAGTCTGTTCTTCCACAACCAGGGCGACGGCACGTTCGAGGAGATCGGCGTCATCTCTGGCACCGCTTATAACATGGACGGCCAGGAGCAGGCCGGCATGGGCGTGACTGCGGCGGACTTCGACCTGGACGGCGATCTGGACATCTTCAAGACCAACTTTTCCAACGACACCCATACGCTCTATCTCAACGAGGGCATGCAGATGTTCATCGACGAGACCGTGCCGACCGGCCTAGCGGTCAACACGAAGTACCTGGGCTGGGGCACCGCGTTTCTCGACATCGACCACGATGGCCTCACGGACATCTTCGTCGCCAACGGGCACGTCTACCCGGGCGTTGACAAGGCGGGCGTGGGCGAGACGTTCAAACAGCGGCGGCTGGTGTATTGGAACTACGGGCAGGGGCGGTTCCATGATCTGAGTGACTCGGCAGGCCCGGGCGTGAGCGAAATGCACTCCTCGCGCGGGATCGCGGTGGCTGATTTGGACAATGACGGCACGCTCGAGATCGTCACCGTCAACATGCACGAAGATCCGTCACTGCTCAAGCAGTACGCGCCTACGGCCAACGCGATCTTGGTCGACGCGCGGTCTGGCTCGGGACGAGCCGCGATCGGAGCGCGCATCGCCGTGACCGCTGGCGGCACGGGCCAGATCAGCGAGGTCAGGAGCGGGGGCTACCACATCTCGCAGAGCGATCTGCGCGTGCATTTCGGCATCGGCGACGCCAGCTCCGCAGACCTGTCCATCACTTGGCCGGACGGTTCCGAGGAGAACCTCGGATCGGTCAAGGCGAACACTCTTGTCACCGTCACGCAGGGCCAAGGGATCAGCGCTACCGCAGCGTTGGGCCAGTGACCAAGGCTGACGTCTGCGACTGGCGTAGGCTAGTGGCGAAATGCGATTCTTGCTAGCTGCTGCGCTTCTGCTCCTCGGCTGTACAGCCGCGGTCGACGAGGAGCAGCCCCTGAACTTCGTCGTCATCATGGCCGATGACCTCGGCTATGGCGACCTGTCCACATACGACGGCTGGATCGACACCCCAAACCTCGACCGCATGGCTCTCGAGGGTCTCAAGTTCACAGACTTCCACTCCAACGGAGCCGTCTGCAGCCCGACCCGCGCCGCGCTGCTGACGGGGCGCTACCAGCAGCGCGCCGGGGTGCCTGTGGTGATCTTCGCTCCCGAGCACCTGCCCACCCACGTGGACGGCCTGCAGGATGTTGAATGGACGTTCGCCGAAGCCCTCCAAGAGGCGGGTTATGCCACAGCCATCTTCGGCAAGTGGCATCTGGGGTACTACCCGCAATACAATCCGACGCGCCACGGTTTTGCGGAATTCAAGGGCTACGTCAGCGGCAATGTCGATTTTTTCTCCCACGTAGACGGTGCCGGGCGCTTTGACTGGTGGCACGGCGCAGAGCAGTCGCGCGAGCGAGGTTACGTGACGACGCTCATCAACCAGCATGCCGTGCGCTTCATCGAGGAGCGCGCGGACGAGCCGTTTTGCCTGTATCTCGCGCACGAAGCGCCGCACTTCCCATACCAAGGCCCTGAAGACGACCCGGCCGGATTCCGCAAGGTGGGCGGATTCTCGGGCCGCCAAGATCTCTCTGACGAGCAGCTCAGGCAGAGGTATTACGAGATGGTGGCCGAAATGGATCGCGGCGTCGGCGAAATTCTCGACACTCTGAACCGTCTAGGCATCGCCGAGCGCACGCTCGTGCTGTTCTTCTCTGACAACGGCGCAACCCCGGATGGCAGCAACGGCGCGCTGCGCGGTCACAAGGCCTCGGTCTGGGAGGGCGGGCACCGTGTGCCGGCAATCGCATGGCGGCCCGGCGCGATCCCAGCCGGCGGCCAAACCGATCAGCTGGCCACGACGATGGACATCTGGCCGACCATCGCCGAACTCGCCGGGATCGAAGCAAAGCCGGACCGGCCGCTTGACGGCGTCAGCATGGTCCAAACCCTGCGGGGATCGAGCGTACAGCGAGGCCCGGTGTTTTGGAGCTTCATGGACGGGTTGGCGATGCGCGACGGCAACTGGAAGCTGGTGACTGGCGAAGACGGCGATGAACAGCCGAAGCTGTTCGATCTCTCTACTGACTTGGCGGAACAGACCAATCTCGCCGAACAGGAGCCGGAGCGGACGGCAACGATGCTGCAACGCGCCCGAGAATGGCTGCAAGAAGTCCAAGCGAGCGTCACGGAGCAGCCATCGACGAGTCGCTAGCCGTCCAAACGCAGACTCCCCCCCTTGACCCGCGCACTTGGCGGCCTGCAAGGGATGCACACCGTATGGACGCGAGCGGCCTTCGGCCGCCGTCAAGGCCGCATGGCAGTTGCCATTGCGACAGTTCGAATTCGCAGACCTCTGCGTGCAATCGATGATTATTGACCTCAAGACGCTCGCAACGGAAAGCTCGGGCCAGCGCTCTCGGAATTCGACCAGCCACCACCAGATTCAACGCACGGCAACGCCCGGTCGAGCGGACATAGGTGTCGGCTGCTCTTCAAGAACGAAAACTCTCCAACTCTCTCATATGATTTGACAATGTCATAATAATATGACATTCTTTTGACATCAGGAGCCTGACATGCCAGCTGGACCACACCGAAGTCACACGATGACGCGAGCTTGGACGGAGTTGTCGCGCTGGGCAAAGAATGCATCGAACCGTCCTCAGGACAGTCACAAACGATTGGAGCGAGCTCTTGAGCCTGACCGGCGCCCTGCACGGCTCGGCCACCTCGTGGTCGATCTTTGGAGGATCGAAGCGGTCACCACATCGCTCCGTGCGCCTTGGCAGGCGGCCGGGCCAGTCAAAGGCACGCTTCGACGCGCAACTGCAAACCAACTGGCGGCAGCACCCTTGGATTACCCGCTGGTTCGTTGCGAGTCATCCAAAGCGGGGATAGCACCATGTCGTCGAGCCAACTGAGTCCCGCGCATGTCGGCTCCCGCCTGCGCAGTGCGCGGGAAGCGGCGGGAATGACGCAGTCCAGGGCCGCTTCCCTCGTTGGCTTGGCGAGGACCACGCTAGTCGCAGTAGAAAAAGGCGCACGACGAGCCCGCACGAGGGAACTCCAGAGCCTTGCGCAGGCCTACGGCACCACCGTAAATACGATCCTACGACGCGAAGCGGCATTCGTTGAGTTCGTACGCCGCTTCCGCAAGCTCGCTTCCAGCGCGGAATCGCACTGCTCCGAAGCGGTCGAGCTGTTGGAGCGCCTGGTCCGGGCTGAAGTGGAGCTCGAGAGTCTGTTGGGTGTCCGCCGGAGCTTCAATTACCCTCCAGAGCGGCCGCATCTGGGTGGTGATGTCGTTCGGCAGGCCGAGCAAGATGCGGCTGAGCTCAGACACTGGCTCGGACTCGGTCTAGCCCCTGTCCGCGACATGCTGAGTTTGCTTGAGCTCGACTTGGGTTTGCGAGTGTACGTCCGCCCGCTCGACTTGGAGGTGTCCGGGCTGTTCGCATTCGAGGACACCTGCGGTGCCTGCATGCTCCTCAATGCAAAGCACTCAGTCGGGCGTCGTAACCAGACCGCCGCCCGCGGACTCGGGCATTTCATGTCGAGCCGCGGAACGCCTTCGATCATGCGCGCCGAAAGACCGGGAAAGTCAGCCGACGAACGGTATGCAGATGCCTTTGGGCGGAGCTTCCTGACCCCCGTTAGGACAGTCACCCAAAGGTCCCGCGAGATTACTGCAGGATCCAGTCGGCTCACGCGCCAGCACGTCATGGTGCTAGCCAGTTACTTCGGGGTCTCGCCAAAGGCAATGGTCCAGCGGCTTGAGGAGGTCGGCCTGGCTCGGCCGGGCACGTGGGACTGGTTCGAAGAGAAGGGCGGTATCGCGCAGCAAGAATGGTTAGAGATTCCCGCCGGCTCGGCCACACAATCAGTAGCCCCATTACCTGCGCCCAGACCGACCACGCTGCGGATCGATCTGCTTGCGGCCGAAGCCTGGCGAACGGAATTGCTAAGCGAGGGCCAGCTAGCGGCGCTGTTGCAGCTCGGTCGCGTCCAGCTTCGGGAACTCCTCGACGCTGCGGAAGAGGAGTGGAGCGCGGCGGATGGTGCCCCGGAACTGCCTAGTTGACTCCGGTGCTCCAATGCTGGCTGACACCAGCGTTGTCATCAATCTGGACGCAACCGGCTACTTCGATCAGATCTTGGACGCGGTGCCCAACCGCCTGTTGGTATCTGAGGATGTTCAAGGGGAGTTGCGCCGTGGAGAGGTCGGGGGCTCGCATGAAGAAAGTTCCCTTTGGGCAATCATCGAACGTGGCCAGGCGAAGGGTGCAACGCTCACGCGCGACGGACTGGAGCGATTTCGAAGCCTTACCGGTGGGCGAGCGGATGAGACCCTCGGAGATGGCGAAGCGGCGACCATCGCGTGTGCTCTTTCCCTAGGGGCGATTGCCCTTGTCGACGAAAGGAAGGCCCTCCGTGTCAGCGCCGAACGGTTCCCTTCGCTTGTGACAGCCACCTCTGTCGATCTCCTTGCGCATCCGCAGGTCCAGTCTGAACTTGGTCTGACCACACTTTCGGAGGCAGTGTTCCATGCTCTGACGCGAGCCCGCATGCGAGTCCCACCGCATTACTTTGCATGGGTGGTGGGTCTGATCGGTGCAGACAACGCGAGCAGGTGCAATTCACTGCCGCGCTCGGTGCGACTGCCCGGCAGGGGGTCTCGACGCTAGCCCATTGGAGTCCAGGGTCGAAGGGCCCTCCACGCGGAGCAGTTCGGAGTCTCGTGACGGCCAGCCGCAGAGCCGAACAAGGCTCCCGACCTGTCTTCCGGTGTTCGGAGCGATGCCGATTGGGAGCCGACCGAGAGTCGGTGTCAAGGCTGGCTGTTCTTCGATGAGGTCGAACAGGCGAAAGTCGGAGCCACTGTGAGGCGGACCGGCGTCTGATCACCCAAGGCCGGCGCGCAGATTCGTCCTCCCTGCCAAGGCTTTCCCTAACGCACTACGGCTCCCAAGCCTATCAATTCGCCGAAGCCAGAGCAGACGCTACCCTGCTTCGAAATCGAGGTTCTTGGTAATGCGAATACCCTGCCTAGAGAACAGGTCCAGGAAGTCCTGCGTCCGGCGCCTCGCCGCTTCCTCCTGCTCGACCGTCAGGTTCACGTTGAGCAGGTCGACCATCCACGGTGCCTTCTGGTCGCACCTCACGTACTTGTCGACGACAACACGCGAGACCGGCAGCGTCGTGACTTTCGAGTCGTCGTGAACGTCAACGTCTCTCGCCTGGCGAAGCTTCGCGAACTCTTCAGCGAGCAGCCGCGAGAACATCTCGTCGGTGAACGGATCGCCTGCATCGGCGCCCGTTTCCTCGTCCGCGGCCGTGAGGCTAGCGTTCTTGTGCAGCCATTCCCAGAGGATGCTGAGCCGGATCTCCCCTGTCGCCATGTCTTCCATCAGGTAGAGCACGTCTTCGTTGCCGAAGAAGTCTGCGGGCTTCAGAGCCGCCGCCTGGAACCCCTGTTCAAAGGCGTTGCCATATTGGACGGCCACGCTGATTAGGTCTCGGGCTCCGCGGACTGTTCGGGGCGCAGGTTCGAGAAGCACCAAACCGTCGGCGTCGGCATCGGTGTGCGTCAGGGCCGGGAACGAGCGGCCCGCTTGGTTCGCCTGGCCTGCCCTCTCCCAGACCGGCCGAATGATATGCACCATCTTCCAGTGGGCGACCCACTTGCCGCTGGCTCCCTCTCTTTGTTCGCGCTCGGCGCCGAGAGTCGCCTTCTGCATGCTCGCGGAAACGCCCTCCGGAGAGCCGACCGGAATGTTGGGTTCCATGCCGCCCTGCCAAAGCGCGCACTGGCCCTTCGCATCGGGAGTGTTGGTGGCCCGCCGCACGCGGTCCTCGTAGTTCCGCATGTAGCCGTAGGTCATCACCACGGCATCGATGTTCGGGTGGATGAAGTCCGGATGCCAGGCCATCGCGTCAGCCACGCTGTTGATGTAATCCCAGCGGCCGGTGTTGAATCCCACGAACCGGTTTCCGAGGGCCGCCCGGATCTCCATTAACTGGAACGCGGCCTCGATCTGTTCGACCAAGACATAGGTCTTGATCGCTCCGCCCTGCAGGCCCAACGACGACTCTATGCCGCCGAGAATCTCGTGCCACAGGGCCGCTTCTTCCGCCGTCTGGATCTTCGGAAGGTAGAGAACCAAGCTCGAGCCCTCGTTCGCCAAGGTCTGATGATTCCCGGTGGCATACAGGGCGGCATCGACGATCGACGCGGAAAATCCGCTGCCGTCAGAGTTGCGAACGTGGCGGTCCTCCAAGTGAAGACCGCGCGCCCGGAAGATCTTGGTGGTGAAGTCAAGCTGTCGTCGCCAGTCTTCGATGATCTTGTGGCCGAAGAAATCTTGCGCCCATCTGTTCATCTCCCCTGCGACAGTCTCTGCGGCATTGAGGAAGAGCGGGTCCCTAGCGAACGCCAAGCGCAGGTTGCGCTGGTTGTCGAGCGACATGGTCTCGATCTGCCCCAAGGCGTCCTCGCCGTCGAACATCCACCCGTCCGCGCCCGAAAGCAGCGCGTACGCCACGTTCCGGATGCTCTTTTCGATTGGAGATCGAGGTTTCGCGCCAGGCCCGGTGCCCTGTATCCACTGGCACTGCAGGTCCTCCGGGATGGCGGACCCGGTAAAGCGCCCAGCCCGTGCGTCGCTGACCTTGATCTGTGTGCGCGGAATCGTCGATTCCGGATCTAGGAACTGAATCCTCTCCGCGTTCTGAGCGCGCCGGCGCCGGCGCTCCAATCTGGCCTGCATCAAGTCCTTGCGTTCGCGATCGAGCGCGGCCAAGCCTGCGATCACGTCGAGAGCCTCGGGCGTAAGTACGTCGGCGTACTGATCCAGAACGCCCGCTCCGGTGTCCAACAGATCGATATGTGACATGAGCACAAGACTACTACAAGGGAGGATTCGCAGAGATTCCCGAGCACGGCCCTGCCCCAGGATCGAAGGCTAGCGAGGCTGGGCCCCAGATCACGGAGGGCAACCATCGAGCCCCGAAGCGCAACGCGACGGTGAGCATCGTGCCAAGGCAGACAGACTGGTGGGACAAGAGACTGGCGGGCTGGACGGGGATTCCGGGGAATCAGGCCGCCCTCTACCGGATGCCGATGCCTGGCTCGGTCCCCGTTGCGGCCGGATGGTTTTGCGATGCCTTGGAGGGCTCGTCTCTAGATTCCTTGTCTCGGCGCAAGCTTGACGATGGAGGCAACTTCGATCATGGGAAGCGATTCTCTGCCGGTTTGACGCTCGGCCTCAGCCGCCTGCGCCGAGGGAACGGAACCTAGCCTGCAGGCCCGCGCCGACTGCACCCCGGGCATAATTCCGCCTGCTATCATGCGGCCATGGCCGCTCCCAGCACGGTTCTAGGTGCCCTCACCGACCCGGCTGCGGGACAACCGGTGGAGTACCCCTACTCCGACGGCAAGGTCCTGATGGAGACGGATCCGCATGCGCGGTCGATCATTGATATGCGCGACCAGCTGGATACGCATTTCAAGACCCGCCAGGACGCCTATGTGGCAGGCAGCATGGCGCTGTACTACCGCCAAGGCGACCCCGCGGCCGTGGTGGTGCCGGACGTGTTCGTGGTGCTGGGCGCTTTGCAC
>JAJDZN010000296.1 GCA_022824585.1 Bryobacterales bacterium
CCGTTTGGCTTCATGACTACAGGATAACATCCCTAGCGCCACTTTCGTACATAATTCCCCAATTATTCGCACGTGGGCCGGCCGGCCGCTCGGCCTCAGTAGCTGGCCGGGGCCGTTTCGTCCGGCTGGATCCGCTCGCTGGGCGGGCCGACGTGGATGTGCGGCCCCGTCGACTGGCCGGGCACGGCGCTGCGGAACGCGATATAGGGAATCCCCAAGCTCTCCAGCATGTAGATCAGAAACATCCCCTCGTCCGAGTCCGGGTGCAACGCAACGTCGATCCGGCCTGTGTGGTCCAGGCCCATCGAGCGGTGCAGGTGCGTGTCGCCATCGGCGCTGACCGGGGGGCTGCTCCCGAAGGTGTAGCGGTACATGTCGCCGACTTCTTCGAGCATCGCGAGCTCGTAGTCGTCAAAGCCCTCGAAGCGATACGCCAAGTCCTCGTCCTCAAGCTCTTGCAAGTAGGTCTCGGCGGCAACCATGCGCTCCATCTGCCGGATCAGGTCGGCCCGCGTGTTGGCCAGCTCGGCTTGCCGCTCGGCGCCAGCCAGCTCGTCCTTGGCCTCTTGGAGGCGCCGCGCCGGGATCACGCCGGCCTCGACCCGCGCCATGGCGAGATCAAGGTTTTCGCGGGCGATCCGCACCAAGCCATCTGCGGCGTCGAGCATCAGCTTGAGCTCGCCCTTCTCGAGGGTTTCGCTGAGCAGCGTGCGGTTCAAGGTCTCTCGATAGCCGCGCTTGAGCCGCTCTGTCTGCGCCTCGACAAGGGCACGCCTGGGAAGGGCTCCGGCCCGGACCAGATTCTCCACCCGCTCTAGTTCGGGGTCGGCCTGGGCGTTCGCCGCGGGCAGGGATGCCAAGCCGATCGCGGCGCCGACGATCCAAGCACACGCCCGCATATGCAATTCATTCTAAGTGCGGAAACCTCCCGCCTTGCCGCGCGAGCGATCCCGCGGAAGGTGCCGAGCCCCGGCCAAGCCGACCTCCCGCAACAGGGTGAAGGCAGAGACGCGAAACTCCGCCTCTCGCCCGCCAGGACAAATCTAGTCATAATAAGTAGCCGCTCGGTCACATTCGGGCCAACGGACCTATATGGAAGATTGGGAAGCTGCCGTACAAGCCGCTCAAGAGCGCAAGGCCTTGGACACAATAGTGCTAAACATCGGCCAAGTCAGCACCTTCACCGAACAGTTCGTCATCTGCCACGGCACGAACTCGCGACAGGTCCAAGCGATCGCGGACTCGGTCGAGAGGAGCGTCAAGGCCCAAGGCCGCAGGCCGCTGCGCATCGAGGGCTACCAGAACGCAGAATGGATCCTGCTCGACTACGGGGACTTCGTGGTGCACGTGTTCTCGCGTGACAAGCGCTACTACTACGACTTGGAACGGCTGTGGAGGGCTGCTCCCAAGCTTCCGCTTCCAGTGGCGGCCTGAGGCGCTGGCGCGCTAGCGGTCCGCGATCCGGCCCTGCAAGCTCTGGCCGCGCTGGAAGTGCTCTTCGGCCGAACCGTCGTCGAGCGCGTCTCGCAAGCCCTCCAATTCCCGGACGACCGCGGCGAGCGCCTCGTCAATCGGGCCAGTGTTCGTCTTCAGGATTCCAGACCAGACGGCATGCGGGCTGGCGGCCAGCCTGGTCATGTCGCGCAGGCCATCGCCGGCAATTTCCAAGTCGCGCCCATCCTGCAGCTGCGTGCCGATCGCAGCCGCGAGCGCGGTGGAAACCAACTGCGGAAGGTGCGATGTCCAAGCGACGACCTTGTCATGCTGGCTGGCCGGCATCACCCGCCGCCGACATCCCATGGCGTCCAGCCATCCGCAGAACTCCTCCACCACCGGTGACTCGGGAAGCGCCTCGCCCGTAGGCACCAGCGCGTATAGGGCGTCCGCAAACAATTCTGCCTCGGCAAGGCGCACTCCCCGCCCCTCCTTGCCCGCCATCGGGTGCCCGCCCACGAAGTGCGGCCCGTCCTTGAACAGCGCCCGCGCCCGCTCGATGATCGAACTCTTGGTGCTGCCGGCATCGGTTACCAAGGCATGCTTCGGAACGAGATCCCGCACCTGCCCGAGCTGGTCGATGATCCGCTCGACAGGCTGGGCCATGTAGACCAGCTCCGACTGCGGCAGGGCAGTCTCAAGCGGGCAGCCATCGTCGATCACGCCGAGCTTCGCGGCGACTTCCAGGGTCTCGGGCGAGCTCACGCCCAGAATCCGCCCGCGGTAGCCGATGCGGCGCAACGCCATTGCGAAGGAGCCGCCGATCAGGCCGACGCCGACGACGGTAACGGTGGCGATCGAGGACACGGGCCTAGCTGCACCGCTCCCGCTGCATTTCCCGCATCTCCTTGATCACTGCCTCGAAGATCCGTTCCAGCGAATCGTTCTTCAACGGGCCAACGTTAGACGCCAGGATGTTGCCGAGCACGAGTTGCTCGCGCATTGGCTCGTGGACCGGCCGGCCTTGCTGCCGCTTCAGCGGCGCCAGTGCAAGGACGCACTCCGCTCGGCGGTTGAGAACCCGGACGGCCTCCCGGTCCAGGCTGTCGATCTCGTCTCGCAACTCGCTCAAGCTCTTCATCGCTACACCGCTGCCATCCTTGTCGGCCCCTCGGGCAGTTTCAGGCCCTGCTTGAACTCCCTAGCGAGAGCCTCCAGCTTCCCCTCCAATCCCGGACCGGCCGCGTGCTCGGCGATCAGGCGCACAAAGGCGCTGCCGACGACGGCGGCGTCGGCATGCGGCGCGATCTGCTGCATCTGCTCGCGCGTTGACAGGCCGAATCCGAGAGCCAGGGGCAGTTCGGTTCTCTCGCGCGTCCGCTCCAGCAGGGGTACGGCCTCGCCGGAAACGCTGGCGCTCACTCCCGTCACGCCGGCGCGCGCAACGAGATACACGAATCCGCTGCATCGTTTGACGATCTCCGCGATGCGGGCGCTGGGAGTGGTCTGAGTGACCAAGAAAACACAGCAAAGGCCTCGCTGGCGCATGGCTTCCACATATCCGTCCGCCTCCTCGATGGTCATGTCAGTCAGCAATGCGCCGTCCACACCCGCTTCGGCGGCCTCGTCTGCAAAGCGCTCGAAGCCGTAGCGCAGGATGGGATTGAGATAGCTAAACACGACCAGAGGGAGTTCTGACTCCCGGCGCATCTGGCGGACCAGCGCCAGCACCGTCGCCACGCTGGTGCCCGCTGCAAGCGCACGCTCGCTGGCTCGTTGGATGACTGGACCGTCTGCGATCGGATCGGAGAACGGCACGCCCAGCTCCAAGATATCCACGCCGCCTCGCTCGAGCGCCTTGACTAGGCCGACGGTCCTGTCCGGCGAAGGGTCCCCGGCGGTGAGATAGGCAATCAGCGCACGCGAGCCAGAGGCATGCAGAGCCGAGAAGGCGCGCTCGATACGCCCGGACGTCTGGCGGGCCAGCGGTGCCAGCTTGACTTCCGCAGCGCTCACAACGAAGCCCCATTGTACAAACAGCCCCGGAAGCGATTGCGCTCTGGCAGCGGGGCGCCGGCTGGATTCCCGGCAGGCTCGAGAAGCAAGGGATCTGATTCGTGGCCTGAAAGGCGGATTCCGAACAATCGTAGCGGATTCCCGACAATTGTTATATTCTCTTTACAACCGCCATGAGACTCGATCAATTGGAAGTCGCCCGCTACTCGGTGCCATTGCCGCACGTGCTCAGCGATGCCACTCACGGCGAGATTCGCGAGTTCGGACTTGTCACGGTGCGGGTTCGGATCCGCAAGGGCCTGGAGGGGCTTGGCTACACCTACACGGTCGGCAACGTCGGGGCGGCCGCCATCGAGTCGATGATCAAGGACGACCTGGCACCGCTGCTGCCGGGCAGAGACCTGCGCTGCACCGAGGCCATCTGGGCCGACATGTGGCAAGCGACGCACTATGTCGGCAGGGGCGGCCCCGCCAGCTTCGCGATCTCGGCCGTGGACACGGCCTTGTGGGACGCGAAAGCCAAGGGATGTTCCGAGCCGCTGTGGAGGCTGTTGGGCGGCAGTTCTCCGACGGTCCGCGCCTACGCCGGGGGGATCGACCTAGGATTCTCGCTGGACCAACTGGTGGACCAAGCCAGATCGAACCTGAGACGGGGGTTCGGAGCGCTGAAGGTGAAGGTCGGAGGCGAGCGCCTGAGGGACGACCTCGAACGAGTCGAGGCTCTGCGGGATATCCTCGGCCCGGACGGCCCGCTCATGGTGGACGCGAACATGAAATGGGGCGTGTCCGAAGCGATCCGGGCATCGCGGGCGCTGGCAGACTTTGACGTCTACTGGCTCGAAGAGCCTACCGATCCGGCCGACGTGGACGGCCATGTGCGCATCCAGCGCGAAGGCGCGCTGCCAGTCGCCGCGGGCGAGAACCTGCACACCCTGGCCGAATTCGAAGCCATGATCTCGGCAGGAGCGGTAGCATTCCCAGAGCCGGATCTGACGAACTGCGGAGGCGTCACGGCCTGGATGAAGATCGCCCACCTGGCGGAGGCTCACAACCTGCCCGTCACCTCGCACGGAGTCCATGACCTGCACGTGAGCCTGTTGGCCGCTGTGCCGAACGCATCGTTCCTGGAAGTCCACGGCTTCGGGCTCGACCCGTTTCTCGAGAATCCGCTGGAAGTGTCGCGGGGCTGCGCAACGGCGTCGGAGCGTCCGGGACACGGAGTCGAACTGCGCTGGGACCTGCTTCAAGCGCACCGGCAAGACTGACTGCCGGCGAGCCGGGGCTGCCTCGAAGGCCTCGGCAGGCTAACATCAGCAGGTGCGGCGCGCATGTCGCAGACCGGCCACCAGCGGGGACTTCGGCGGGACACCTGTGAGCGGCGCGCAATCCGGGCAGCGCTGGCGACGCGCTTGCTGCCTGGCGGCAGCGGCGCTGCTTGCGTACGGCCCGAGCCTGCGCGCGGAAAACGCCACCCTGATCCGGGACGCGTTGCTGATCGACGGCACGGGCGGCGCGCCCCAGCCTCACAGCGACATCCTGATCCGGGACGGTCGCATCGCCAGCGTCACCCAAACCGGCTCGGCCGCAGCACCCGCAGGCGCGCTGGTGGTTGACGCGTCCGGCAAGACCGTGATCCCCGGAATCATCAATATTCGCGGGCTTTCCGGCTTGGTGCGCAGCCCCGAACTGCCCCAAGACCATTTCAGCCAAGGCTCGATCCTGCGCCACCTTGCCCGCTATGTGTCGTACGGCGTAACGACAACAGCGACCCTAGCGCCCCACCCGGCCCAGCTGCGGGCCGCGCAATCTGCGGCCAAGACCGCGCGGGTCGTAACGCCGGTCCGCGCGATCTGTGCTGCAATCCCTGCAGCGTTCCGCGGCAGCGCTCTCGAATCGGCGTTCGAGACGGTCCGCACCCCCAAAGCAGCCAGGCGGGCGGTGGACAACCTGGTGCAAGCAGGGGCGGAATTCATCGAATTCCGCGACACGGACACGCTCGGCCCGGACGACGGGAACAGGCGACTGGCCGTCGCAACGGTCGAGCGCGCCAAGCGACGGAGAGTCCCGGCGGCCATCGTCACCCATCGGGCGGGGCTTGCCCGCGCGGCCGTTCGCGCCGGCGCGAGGGTAGTCTCCGCGAGCATCCACGACTTGGAGCTCGGGACGGAACTCATCAGCGAGTTCGTGGCACTGGGCGTCAGCTACGCACCCGCCCTGTTCGCCGAGTCCACCGGCTTCGCATACGAAGACCGTCCGGCGTGGATTGACGACCGCTATCTGAGACGCTCGCTCCCTCCGGGGATTTCCGGCCGGCTGCGCGGGCCGGTTCAGGTAACGCAGGCCCTTGACCCGGACCGGGCGCTCAAGTCTCACCGGTTTGATGTCGCCCGCCGCAATTTGCGCAAGCTGGCAGAGGCCGGAGTGACCATCGCTCTAGCCAGCGGATCCGGCTTTCCGCTCAGCTTCGAGGGTTACGCGGACTATCGCGAGGCCGTGTTGATGACCGAGGCCGGCCTGTCGCCGCTGGAAGTGATCAAAGCCTTCTCAGGCGGCAGCGCGGCGGCGCTGGGGATCGACCGGGAATCGGGCGCGATCCTGCCGGGCCGGGTGGCTGACGTGGTAATTCTCAACGCCAATCCGCTCGACAACATCCACCACTTGCGCGACATGCACGCCGTGTTTGTCGCAGGCACCCTGATGCCGCTGTAGGGCGTGACCAACTCAACCGGGACGACTACAATCGGGGGCGGGCTTGCCCGGCCAGGATTCCCGGCATGTGCGCGGACATTCTCCCCATCTCGCCTACCCAGACCGCCATAGCCGCTCGGGGAGTGCTGGGAGCCAATGACCGCATTGGCATTGCATTGATCGGCTGCGGGGAACGCGGTCGCGGGCTGGCGGCCCATCTGGGACAAATCGAGGGCGCGGAACTGCGTGCGGTGTCGGACGCATACAGACTTCGCATGCAGCAAGCCCTCCCTGACAGCGATGCCCGTGTGCAGGCATGCGCGGACTACCGTCGCGCCTTGGACAGCCGGGAGGTAGACGCCGTCATAATCGCTACTCCAGATCACTGGCACGTGCCGATGACGCTGCAAGCTCTGCAAGCGGGCAAAGACATCTATGTCGAAAAGCCCGTCACGCACAGCCTGAACGAGGGCGAAGTGCTGCTCGAAGCGGTTGACTCGTCCCATCGGGTCGTCGCGACGGGAACCCAGCAGCGGAGTTGGGGCCATTTCCTCGAGGCTAGGGAACTCGTCGCCCAAGGGGCGTTGGGCAAGATTACGTTCGTCCGCTGCCACTGGTCACAGCACTACGCCGGGTTCCGGGCGCAGGCAGCCGAGGAGGTTGATCTGAACCAACTGGACTGGGACGGCTGGCTCGGACCGGCCCCGAAGCAGCCCTTCGACCCGACGCGCTTCCATTTCTGGCGGTTCTTTTGGGACTTCGGCGGCGGAAGCGTCACCGACCTGATGACACACTGGATCGATGTCATCCAGTGGTACATGGGAAGCGCGCGGGTCAGCGAAGTCCGCGCTTTCGGCACGACATACACCAACCACTGGCTGGAAGCGCCCGACACCGTTGTCGCCACAATGGCCTTCCCCGAGGGTTATACCGCTGTCTTCGAAGGCAACATGACTTTCGGGCTGCTCGGATGCGGGATCGAGTTTCGCGGAGACAAGGCCATGATGGTCCTGAACCGCGACGGCTACTGGATATACGAAGAGGGCGCGATGCCGCTTGAAGCGGTAAGCCTGCCCGAGCCGACCTACGAGTATCGGCGGTCCGACAGCGCCTCGTGGAGCGAGCGAGTCGATGGAACCGGCACTCTCGACAACCTGAGAGATTGGCTGGGGTGCGTCCGGAGCAGGACCCTGCCGAACGCACACATCCGGGCCGGCGTCGAATCCGCGGCAACGTCGCACTGGGTGAACCGGGCGATTCGCGAAGGGAACGCGATTACAATCCCATGAAGGTGCCCGGAGCGCGGTCTGGAAGCGGGTGCTCCACGCGGCACCAAGACGGACATCCAAGAGCCCTAGCCCCAGGCAGACCGACATCGTTGAGCAAGTCGGTCGCTCGCGGAGTTCGTCTAGCTCGGCCGCGCGGATACAGTGAGCGGCCCCCGCCCGAAGTCCCGGCAGGCTGGTCTGCCCCATCTCCTCCGCCCGGAAGCGGGCGCAGCTTCGACGATAGGGACGGTTCCTGAATGCTAGATACCCTCACATGGGATATCTTGGACTAGCCGAATGCGCAGGATCGGCAGCGAGCGGAGCGGCCAATACTTCCCTTTTCCTGATCGAGCGACGGCACAGATGGCGAAGAACTTCGGACGGAGGCATGTGAAGCAGGCGCAAGAGCAGTTCCGTGTAGCGGGGAAACGCCACGCGCGCGGTGAGGACTCTTCCAGGTTGCCCCTGCAGGCGGCAGCGGGGACGGGCCAAGACGACACGGAGAGGCGCGTCGGACGGGGAGGGTCTTCGTGAAGGGGCCGATCGCATGGTTTGTCCGCAACGGTGTCGTTGCAAACCTGCTGCTCCTCGTAATCGTCGCGAGCGGCGTCTACGCTCTGGCGAATCTCAAGCGGGAAGTCTATGCAGAGTTCGCGCTCGATGTGATAACGGTCGCGGTCGAATATCGCGGCGCCGGTCCAGAAGACGTGGAAGAGGCGATTTGCATCCGGCTCGAGGAGGCCGTGCAAGGGATCGAAGGGATCAAGCAGATCACGTCGACAGCCACCGAGGGCCGCGGCTCGATGGCGCTCGAGGTCGAGTCCGGGTACGACGTGCGCACGCTCATGGAGGACGTGAAAACCAAGGTTGATGCGATCGACACCTTCCCCGAGGAGGTGGACAAGCCGATTATCCGAGAGATGCTGCGGCGGTTTCAGGCGATCAATGTCTCGATCGCCGGGGAGAGCGATCTCGCGACGCTGAAACGACTGGGCGAGCGCGTCAGGGACGAACTCACCGCCTTGCCCGACATCTCCCAAGCGGATCTGCGGAACGCCCCGCCGTACGAGATCTCGATCGAGGTTTCCGAGGATGCGCTGCGCCGGTGGCGCCTGACGTTCGACGATGTCGCGGCCGCGGTCCGAAACTTCTCGGTCGATCTGCCGGGGGGCTCCATCAAGACCGATGTCGGGGAAGTCCTCTTGCGGACGGAGGGACAAGCGTATTCGGGTGAGCAGTACGAGAGTCTCCCCTTGCTGGTCCGTCCCGATGGCACCAAGATCTACCTAAGCGACGTCGCGACGGTCGTTGACGGATTCGAAGAAATCGCAATTTCCGCGATGCTTGACGGCAAGCCCGCGGTGGTGGTCCAGGTATACCGGATCGGCGACCAGAGCGCGGATGAGGTGGCCGAGGTGGTGCACAGCTATGTCGCCGCCACAGCACCCACCCTGCCCGACGGAATCGAGATGGTGACCTGGCGGGACAACGCCCGCCTGCTGCGGAGTCGCCTTGACCTCCTCGGCGAGAACGCGCTGACGGGACTGCTGCTCGTCTTCGTCGTGCTGGCGCTGTTCCTGCGGCTGCGGCTGGCATTCTGGGTCACGGTCGGCATTCCGGTTGCCTTCCTAGGCTCGATCGCAGTGATGCCCCTGCACGGTACGTCGATCAACATGGTCTCGCTGTACTCGTTCATTCTCGTGCTTGGGGTTGTGGTAGACGATGCGATCGTGGTCGGCGAGAACATTCACGCCACGCAAGTGCGGACCGGCAAGGGGACCAGCGGAGCGATCAAGGGGACGCGCGAAGTTCTGGTGCCGGTGACGTTCGGCGTGCTGACCACGATGGCCGCGTTCGCCCCGATGCTCTTCGTGCCAGGTTCGCTGGGCAAGATGATCATCGGGTTTCCCCTCATCATCATCCCGACGCTGTTGTTCTCTCTCGTCGAATCGAACCTTATCCTTCCCTACCACCTGTCTCACTACAAGAAGCCCGCGGAGCACAGCTCCCCGAACGCCCTCGCCCGCACCACGAATGCCTTCTTCGATGCGTTCTCGAATGCGGTGGCCTGGTTCATTCGCCGTGTCTACAGACCCATTCTGCGGACCGCTTTGGAATGGCGATACGCCACTCTTGCGCTCGCCGTGGTCAGCGTCTTGGTCACAGCCGGCATGATCGGGGCCGGCCACGTCCGTTTGATCCTGTTTCCCACCGTCGATTCCGAGGATGTGGTGGCGCTGTTGACGATGCCGCAAGAATCCCCGGCCCAGGTGACAGCTGCGAGCGTGGCGCGAATCGAGCAAAGCGCCGTGGAATTGCGCCGCGAGCTGACCGCCGAGCTAGGCCAAGACCCGTTTCGACGCATGCTGAGTTCGGTGGGAGAACATCCGTTCCGCGAGTTGCAGAGCCGCGGCACGGCGCTGGAGGGCGAATTCCAAGGCGAGCACCTTGGGGAAGTCAATATCGAACTGATTCCATCTGAGGACCGATCCATCAGTTCGGACGAGATCGCCGGCCGCTGGCGCGAGAAGGTAGGCCAGATTCCCGGAGCAGTGGAACTGACGATCACCCACAATCTAATCGGGGGCGGCAAGGCGATCGACCTGCAATTCACCGCGTTGGACATCGCCACCGTCCTGGAAGCGGCGGAGATGACGAAAGCCCGCCTGTCGCAGTATCCCGGCGTCATCGAGGTCACGGATTCCTACCGGGGAGGCAAACCGGAAGTTGAGCTGGCACTGACTTCCGAGGGCAGAGCCTATGGACTGACACTGGAGAATCTCGGGCGTCAGGTCCGACAGGGCTTCTTCGGCGAGGAGGCCCAGCGCATTCAGCGCGGACGCGATGACCTCAGGGTGATGGTCCGCTATCCCCGCCAGGACCGGCGCTCTCTCGGAGACATGGAGCGCATGCGGGTCCGGACCCCTGCGGGCGACGAAGTGCCGTTCTCGACCGTGGCTGTCGCGTCGATCGGACGCGGTCCGGCGTCGATCACTCGCGTGGACCGCAGCCGGACCATCAACGTTCAGGCCGATGTCGACGAGACGATCACAACCAGCGGCGAGATCATAGGCGCCTTGCAGTCGGACTTCCTGCCGCAACTGCTGGAACGGTATCCGGGCTTGAGCTACTCGCTCGAGGGGGACGAGGCAGACTTCGCCGAGTCGATGGGAGGGCTTGCCCAAGGCTTCCTCGTCGCGGTTTTCGTGATGTACGCGATGCTGGCGATTCCCATGAAGAGCTACATCCTGCCAGCAATCATTCTGAGTTCAATTCCCCTTGGAATGGTCGGGGCAATCTGGGGGCATTGGATTCGCGGTGTAGAACTCAGCTTCGTCTCCGTGTGCGGAATTGCGGCGCTGGCCGGAATCGTGGTCAACGACGGCTTGGTGCTGGTCACGTTCATCCGCAATTATTCCCGAAAGCAGAACTCTCTCAAGAAAGCGGTGCAGCTCGCGGGAGAGGCCCGCTTTCGCGCGATCCTGCTCACTTCCCTCACGACGGCGGCGGGTTTGACGCCGCTGCTGCTCGAGACAAGCCTCCAAGCACAGTTCTTGATTCCGATGGCGCTGGCACTAGCTTCAGGCGTGCTCTTCTCCACGATTGTGACCTTGGTCATGGTGCCGGCCCAGTACCTGATTCTCGACGACATCCGGGGGGTGCTGCGGAGGCTGGTCCGGAGCAACAGGCGCGGCGGCCTGCAAGCGATTCCACCCGCGCAGGGTGACTCGCCTTCGGCGGGGGACTAGGGAACTCGGCAGCCGCAACCGGGCCGCTCGGCTCGAGAGCGCGCGCGGGTACCGGAACTGGTGTCGCCACCTGCGGAACTGGCGCTCGGGCTGGGAAAGCAGCCTCGCACCAGGCCGGGTGTCCGGCTGGACAGGATCGCCGAGAAGCTCGGGATCGGCCCGCCGGTGCAGCCAAGCCGGCTAGGGCGACTGCGTCGCCGGACCGACCCAGAACGGACTGGACCACGCCACCGCTCCGTCGATTTGCCGCACGCGCAGATAGTAGTAGTCGGAGGCTGCTGGCGAATCTTTGTCGGTATAGGTGAAGTGTCGGTCCAGAGCCCCGTTTGACGGCACCAGCTGGACAGACAGGGCATCCGTATGCTCGAGCACCTGATACTCCCTGCGCTCAACCTCTCCGCCGAGGTCGCCGAGCCGGAACGCCTCGCTCCTCGCGGGCAGGCGCTGCGGCGTTCGCTGGTACCCGCCCGATCCCAGACGCTCCCTCGTCGTCTCCATGTCTACGATGACTTTCGTGTTGGCGCTCGCGTTCTGCAGGCGCAGCACGAGAGCGGTGCTGCGTCCGCGCGTGTGCATCTCGAAATGGAGTTGCCCGCCGTCCATCCGGCCCTTGTAAGTGCTCGGATGCCGGTACCAAGGTTCCGCATAACCCGCCAGTTCCGCCCCTTCGACGCGGATCACGCCCTTCCAAGGGCGATCCCCCCGCGGCACGCTCCGCTCGCCCGGCACGTCCGTCGAGGCTTCGAAGCTAACCTGCACGTGTGTTTCGGAGCCGACCTCTGATTGCAGATAGCGCTGCGTGTAGACCACCGTCCCGTTCTTGATCACATCAATCGAGTCAACGGCGGCGGTCCCGTTGACCGTGCAACTGATCGTCCTCTCGTCGGCGCGGGCCAGTTCCTGCCCGATCCCCGCGCCGTTCAAAGTGGCCTCCAGTATGATCCGCTCGCCAGTGGTCGCATACGTCGCGCGGTTGCGCAGTCCGTCGAAGATCCGGTCGGGCGTGTTCTCGGCCGCGAGAACGGCGGCCAGCCCGCCGAGCTGGCGGTTGGTCATGCCGCTGAACCCGGGATGGCCGGTGTGGTTGTCCGAAGCACCCACGAAGCCGACCCGGTAGCCGTTCCGCAAGTACTTGTCTCCGAACCAATCGAACGTGCCGTGCCCGGACTGAATCTCGACCAGTCGCTCCACAGAGCTATCGCTGTTGGTCCAGTCTCCAGGCTGGTGGGCATGGGGTATGACCAGCACGTCGTCCGTGTCGTTGCCCCGCTTCAACCCCTCGTACAGTTCGTCCAGCAACGGAGCCTTTTGGTTTGGCACGCGCGAACGTCCCGGGGTATTGCGGAAGAACACGTTGTGGTGGCCGCCGTATAGCAGGCGCGAGGTCCACTCGAAGCCGAGGATCGCCGTGAATCGTCCTGGCACGTGATACTTGTGGACCATCTCTTGAAGCGTCTTCCATTCGAAATCATCCATCCAAATGTCATGCTCGGACAGGCTCAAGAAGTCGAGGCGGGCGACATCCCGGCCGAACTTAAAATAGCCGTCCGGAGACCCCTGGCCCTCAGCGAAGCCGGTGTGTCCGTGGGTCTCGCCCCAGAAGATCCTCGTGTCCGGCGACGCTTCCACGCGCACTGGATTGCTCGTACCGCGAATGGTCCCGTCCTCGGACCGCACCTCGAAGCGGTAAACGCCCGGCGTGTCGAGAACGATGCCGTCCAGTCCCTGCAACGCCGCAGCGCCGGCCGGAATCTCTCGCTGCCTGCTGCCATTGAGCAGCACCTCGTAGGCCGGAGTACCCCCAGAAGCCAGGTTCCTGAATCGATCCTCCGATCTCACCGCTAGCACGAACTTCTCTCCCGGCTCCACCACTGACGGCGCGACGGCGTTGACGAACTGCACGCGGTCCTCGCCGATCACCTCGATCGAAGGCCAGCGCGGACTAAGCAGCCAGCCCTTGCCCTCCAAATCCAAGAAGGTCTTGAACACGACTTGGTCGTTTGACCAGTTCTGGAGCTTGAAGCCGGGACCGCCTCCGCTGCGATCGCCGAACGTGAGCGTCATGGTGTCGCCCTTGCGCAGCTCCGCGCCACTGAGGCGAAATGCGATCGTAGAGCGAGTCTCGAAGGTGACCCAGCGACCCCAAGGCTCGGCCGCTTCCAGTACGGCGTCCGGGTTCGAGGTCGTCGCCGTGACATAACCTGCAGCGGCGGGATCATCGGTCTGCAATCCGCCAGCTCGGCCCTGCCCTACCGCGATTCCGCCGCCGACCGCCATGGGCATGTCCCCGACCGTGTAGGTCTCGCGAATGGTAATGAACTCGCCCGCGCGATGGGGTCCTTGCGAGGAGAGTTCGAGCGGGCCCAGCGCAGTGGGGGTCTCGTCCTTGATCTGGAACTCGCGCGTGAATTGTTCGACGAAGCCCGAGATGGCGGCCAGCGGAAGCTGGGCGCCACCGTCCGGCAGCATCCGCAGCGCCCGGTTGGCGTTCGCCGTGAGCTGGGGGAAACCGCCGGGCACGGGCCCGCCGGTCAGCGAGTACGCGTTGGCCCACTTCCAGAGCGTGTCCAGCCGTTGCGCGAGCACGCTGACATCGGACGAGTGCTGTGGGGCGTCAAGCTTGAGCGCCTCGACGCGGTCGCGAAGTTCCGGCGTCAGGTAGTCCGCGCGACTCGTCCCGGTATCCTGGGCCGCCAAGCCCCAAATCAACAGCCCAAGCAAGCCTAGAACAACAACAGCTTTGGATCGCGCAGAGCGCATGCCGATCGGACCTCCCGCCGCGGTCCAGAATATCCTGCTGGCTGCCGTTGTTCGTTCCGATGTCTGAGGCATTCTGCGAACAAGACTACCGCAACGGCTGCTTCCCGCTATCGCGGTAGCGCTTTGAGGTCCGCGCGAATCTGAGCCGCCAAGTCGGCGGGGCCGCGAGTCTCCGCCACCTGCAGGGCCCGCTCGAAGGACCGCCGCGCATCGGCCGCGCGTCCGATCCGTTGGTAGGCATGCCCGAGGGCATAGCGCACGAACCCCTCGCTGCCGTCCTCGTCGCCCCTCAAGGCGGCTTCGAGGTGCTCGACCGCCTCTTCGGGACGGTCGTCCTCCAAGGCCAGCGTGCCTAGGTTCATGCGCGCAGGACGGTTCGTCGGATCGTTCTTGACAGCCTCTCGGAAGCGCCCCGCAGCCTCGTCCAACTGCCCGGCCTCGAGTAGGGCCATACCGAGATTGGCATTGGCACCCGCCGAGTTCGGATTCAGTTCCAAGGCTCTGCGAAACGCGGCGGCGGCCGCGCCAGGGTCGCCTCGAGATGCTTGCACAACTCCCCAGTTGTTGTGGAGCTCCTCGAGGTTCGGATTCAGCGCGAGTGCCGTGGCATAGTGCTCCTCGGCGCGGTCGATTTCGCCGGTTCGCCCAAATGAGCCGACCAGGTTGGCATGGGCCTGCGCGATGCTCGGATCCAGCTCGATCGCTCGCCGATACGCCTCGATGGCCTCGGCTGTCCGGCCCTCAGAGTCGAGGCCTCGGCCCAGATTCAGGAAGTGACGCGCGTCCACCGCAAGGCCGAGCACGCTGTCGTAGAAAGCATCCTCCAGCATCGGCTGCTCGTCACCGGCCGCCCCTATCTGCTCGAGGGTGCGCCGCGCGAGCTCTTGCTCGCCCACCGAGCGATAGAGCATGCCCAGGCTGTGGCGGATGGCACCCGCATCGGGCGCGAGCGTGACCGCTCGTTCCAGCAATTCAAGCGCTTCGGCCGTCTGCCCGAGTTCCAGCAGCACCTTGCCCAAGGCATAGGACACATACGCGGCGTTGCCATCCATGTTCGACGCGGTGCGCAGCGCATCCGCGGCTGCTTCCAACTGCCCCGCGGCCGCCAGCGATTCTCCCAAGCGAGTCCAGGCCGGGCCGTACGAGCGGATATCCAAGGCCGCCCGGAGCGAACTCGCCGCCTGCGCGTGCTGCCCGCTCTCGTGTTGCGCGATGCCCAGCAGGTAAGTCCAGCGAAACTCTCCGCCGGACAGCGTCGCGGCACGCCGATACAGATCCTGCGCCGCCGGCAGACGCTTGTGAGCGTGCAGCAACATCGCCAGATCACCGCTCGCCCAAGGGTCAGCCGGGCTCTCGGCCACGCCGTCGATGAGGCTCCGCGCCTTCGACCTGACCGGCTCAGGAAACGATTCGGCTGCCAGCTCCGGAACTGCGGGCATGGTGTCGCCGTCCCCGGACGAACAGACGGAAAGTGCGGTAGCCAGAGCGACCGCTACAAGGGTGACGCGCGCCGGTGGAAGGCCGTCGACTACCGGAAGTGGAACCACAGCATCAGCACGGCTAGGCCGACAAGCACGGTCATCGCTTGGAGCAGCCTCTCAGTGCCGGCAGCCGCGCCCTCGCTCGAGCGCCGCTGCCAATCAAACGTCAGTCCGGCGATCCGCGCCGCGACGGGCTTCTCGTCGAGCTTGCTCACAGCCCAGAACAGCGCCAAGCAGGCCGTAAATACACCGACGCTGTAGTTCAGGAATGGGATCTGCACCAACGGCTCGAGCGGCCCGAGGCTGAAGCCGTAGGCCTTATACAAGATGTCCAAGGCAAAGCGCGCGCCCCCGGCCAGTCCGCCAAAGATCAGCGTCGAGATCGCTGCCCGCGACGTGCCGCCCTTCCACAGAATCCCGAGCAGGAACGTTGCGGTGATCGGCGCGCCGATGTATGCCTGCACGCTCTGCAGATACTGGTAAACTTCCCCGCTCAGATAGCGGATCATCGGAATCCACAAGATGCTCACCAGCACGACCACGCCAGTGATCAGCCGCCCGACGTAGACCAAGCGCCTCTCGCTCGCCTCGGGATGAAGCTTCTTGTAGATGTCCATCGTGACGAGCGTGGAGCAGGAGTTCAGCACGCTGCTCAGCGATGACATGAGAGCGGCCAGCAGCGCAGCGATCATCAGGCCCGACAAGCCCGGCGGGAGCAGCCGCTCGACCAGCAGCGGGAACGCCGTATCGCCCGTGGCCTCGGCAGGCCAGAGCGCCCGTGCGATCAGGCCGGGGAGCACCAAGATGAAGACCGGGGTGATCTTCAGCGCCGAGGCGAAGATCGCGCCGCCGCGGGCGTGCGGCAGGCTGCGAGCGCTCAGCGTCTTCTGGACGATGACCTGATCTGTGCACCAATACCAGGTGCCCAGGATCATCGTGCCCAGCGTGGTCCCCAGCCAAGGGTACTCCGGATGGTTGATGTCTTTGACTATGTGGAAGAAATCGTCGGGCAGCGCCTCTCGCAGAGCCCCGAATCCGCCAGCCTCGCTCAGTCCGAGCCAAGTCAGGTAGCCCGAGCCGCCGACCATGATGAAAGCCTGCAGCAGGTCGGTGTATATCACCGCCGACAGCCCGCCCGTAATGGTGTAGATCCCGGTGGCAATCACCAGCAGGACGGCG
Source organism: Bryobacterales bacterium (assembly GCA_022824585.1). Classification (GTDB taxonomy): domain Bacteria; phylum Acidobacteriota; class Terriglobia; order Bryobacterales; family UBA6623; genus VXMF01. Next base: position 16,576 of record JAJDZN010000296.1, read on the forward strand.
GTTGTCATGTAGTCCCAGCCGAAGATCTCCCGCGCCAGAATCCCCGCCGCGAACAGCGCCACGGAAATCTTTGTCAGCACATAGGCCAGCAGCGAAACGGTCGTGAGGTACCAGCGGCAGCCGGGGCTGAAGCGCTTCTCGAGGAACTCGGGCATCGTGAAGATGCGGCTGCGCAGGTATTGAGGGATGAAGATCCAAGCCAGCAGCAGCAAGCAGAAACTGGCCGACCACTCGTAGGTGCCGACCGCCAGGCCGCTGGAGGCGCCAGAACCCGCGAGGCCGATCACGTGCTCGCTGCCGATGTTGGTGGAGAACAGCGTCGCGCCTACCGCGAACCAGCCGATGTGCTTGCCAGCGAGAAAATACTCGGTCGTGGTGTTCTTGTTCCGCGAGTGGTAGAAGCCCACTCCAAAGACCGCCGCAAAGTACAGAGTGATAATGAGGGCATCCATCGGAACCGAGAGTATACCTTGAGCTTGCCCAGCACTATCGGGCTGATCGTGTTCGCCCACGGCTCCCGGATTGCCGCCGCCAACGAGGCCGTGGAGGCAGTGGCGGTGGAGGCCGCACGGCGCGCCCAGATCGCGGTTTTCCGGGCAGCGTTCCTAGAACTCGCCCACCCGAGCCTTGGTGAGGCGGTCGAGCAACTCGCGCAACAGGGCGCCCGGCGAATTCTGATCACGCCCTACTTCCTGACCATGGGTCGGCACCTGACCGAGGACCTGCCGCGGCTGATCGACCAGATCCGCCCGCAGCACCCTGAGTTGACGCTGCAAGCGTCACCGCCGCTGGACGGCCATCCCGAACTCGCGGCGATACTGGCCGCGCGGGCCCGGGCCTTGCTGGCTGATGGCGAGCAACCCTAGCCGGAGGGCTGGCTTGCGGGCTGGGACAATGGATCCTTGATGCCCACCGTAGAACTGCTCGAGCACTCCTTGATGACGCCTCGGGTCAGCCGGTTCGCCTTCCAAGCCCCCTTTCGACACGAAGCCGGTCAATATGTCGCCCTCAGCGCTCTAGTCGACGGCGCCCAGCAGACGCGCTACTACTCCATCGCTTCGCCGCCCGAGCCGAGCGGACGGATCGAATTGTGCGTTCAGCACGAAGGCGCCTTCGGGAGCCATATGCGAAGCCTGCGGCGAGGCGATCGAACGGAATGTAGCGAACCCGGCGGGAAAATGCGGCTGTTGGATCCGGCAAGGCCCGCTGTCTACTTCGCCGCCGGCACGGGCGTGTCCCCGATGCGCGCCATCCTGCTGGCGCAACTCGGGGCCGACCCTGCGGCTGAAGCAGTCCTGCTGCTCGGCGCCCGGCACTCTTCCGAATTGCTGTTCCGAGACGAATTCGAGGCACTGACAGATCGACACCCCGGCTTCCGCTTCATGCCCAGTATCAGCGGTGACGAGACCGGCTGGGATGGCAGGCGCGGGCGCGTGGTTGCCCACATCGACGAGGCCATGGCAGGCCTGAACAGCCCGGACGCCTATTTTTGCGGCCAACGCGAGATGGTCGCTCAGCTCCGCGAGCGCCTAGCTGCGGCAGGCATCACCGACGAGCGCCAAGTGTACGAACGGTATTGAGCCGGCGGGTAGTCAGCTGCCCCCGCGAAGCGAGCGACCGGCCGCACCTCCAGCGGCGTCGCATCAGAGCAAACCGTTCTACAATGAGTACTTTGCAACCTTAGCCCGGCCACCAGCCGCGTTTCCGAACCCATGTCGAACATCGCAGTCACCCTGCCCGACGGCAATCAAATGCAGGTCGAGGCGGGCACTACCGCTCTAGCGGTAGCCGAACAGATCAGCCCTGGACTGGCGCGCGCCGCGCTGGTTGCCGAGATAGACGGCGAGCTGGCAGATCTGGGCACTGCGCTGCAGCAAGATTCCGCGATTCGCTTCCTGACCGAACGCGACGAGGAGGCGCTGGAGGTGTACCGCCATTCGGCGGCGCATCTGCTGGCGGCCGCAACCTTGGAGCTCTACCCGGAGACCAAGCTGGGCGTCGGGCCGCCAACCGACCAAGGCTTCTTCTACGACATGTACCGGGAGACGCCGTTCACTCCCGATGACCTCGAAAAGATCGAAGCTCGCATGGGCGAGATCGTCAAGCGGAATCCCAAGAACGAACGCGTCTGGATTCCGCGCGACGAGGCGCTCGCCGAGTACGAGAGGCAAGGCGAGTTCATGAAATGCGAGCTGATCGAGGAAAAGACCGAGGATCCGCGCGTTTCCGTCTACAGGACGGGGGACCTGTTCTCTGACTTCTGCCGTGGGCCCCACATCCCGTCCATGGGACGGATCAAGGCGTTCAAGCTGCTATCGGTGGCCGGGGCGTACTGGAAGGGCGACGAGAAGCGCGAGCGCCTGCAGCGCGTCTACGGCACGGCTTTCTTTTCCAAGAAGGCGCTCTCAGCCCACCTGAACCGGCTTGAGGAAGCCAAGCGGCGGGACCACCGCAAGCTGGGCAAGGAGCTGGACCTGTTCAGCATCCAAGATCTCGCCGGGCCGGGCTTGATCTTCTGGCATCCCAAGGGGGGCACGGTCCGGCGGGTGATGGAAGACTGGCTGCGCGACCAGCTCGTCTCGCGCGGATACGGGCTCGTAACGACGCCGCACGTAGCGCGCCACGGTTTGTGGCAGACGTCGGGGCACTCGGAGTTCTATCAGGACGACATGTTCAAGCCCATGGAGTTGGACGACTCTCTCTACCAGCTCAAGCCAATGAACTGTCCGTTCCACATCCTGATCTATAAGAACGCGCTGCGCAGCTACCGAGACCTGCCAGTGAGGCTGGCGGAGCTGGGGACCGTCTATCGCTACGAGCGCTCAGGCGTTATGCACGGCCTGCTGCGCGTGCGCGGATTCACCCAAGACGATGCGCACATCTTCTGCACACCGGACCAAGTCGAATCCGAGGTAATCGGCTGCGTAGACCTAGCCTTGGAGGTCCTGCGCGTCTTCGGCTTTGCAGACTTCACCGTGGAGCTGTCGACCTGGGACGGCGGAACCAGCACGAAGTACGCGGGCACCCCCGACGAATGGAAGCTGGCCGAAAACAGCCTCTTCGAGGCGCTGCGCAAGCGGGACATCGAGGCGAAGGTGATGCCGGACGAGGCCGCCTTCTATGGTCCGAAGATCGACATCAAGATGGTGGATGCGATCGGGCGCTCCTGGCAGCTGTCCACCATCCAGTTCGACTTCAACCTGCCGCGCCGCTTCGAACTGGAATACGTCGGACGCGACGGGCAGACCCACCAGCCCGTGATGGTGCATCGCGCGCTGTGGGGCTCGGTCGAGCGTTTCTTCGGCGTGCTGATCGAACACTACGCCGGCGCGTTCCCGCTATGGCTGGCCCCGGTGCAAGCCACCGTCCTGCCAATCACCGACAGCCAGATCGAGTATGCCGACTCTGTAGCCGACGAACTGCACACGGCGGGCTTGCGCGTTGAAGTGGACCGTCGCAGCGAAAAGATTGGCTTCAAGATTCGCGAGGCGCAGTTGCAGAAGGTCCCTTACATGCTGGTCGTTGGCCAACGCGAGGCCGAGAGCGGGCAAGTGGCGGTGCGCCACCGACGCAAGGGCGACACCGGCACTCGCACGCCAGCCGAATTCCTTGCCGACGTTCGCCCGCTCCTCGAATCACGGGCCGCAACCGCTTGATCGCCTTGCGACAGCGCGACAACGGCTGGCAGCCCCAGCGGTTGAGTTGGGGTAGCCCTTCTGTGCCGTGTGCCGTGGAAACACGTTGTTGCCCGGCGAGCGCGAACCTACCCCGTAACCGTTGCTCGGCGCGGTAAGTATCGGAGCGGCTCGAGAAAGAGACAAATCGGACACCAACGCCTCGATGCAACAGGGCCGCCTCGGGCTGTTCAAAGAGCACGCAACGATCGTTGAGCAGTCCTCGAACAGCGTGATCCAGAAGTCTGCTAGCGGTCAATGCTTCGGTTAGAAGCCTCCGACTTGGCGCATCGCGACTTCACAGGTCAAGCGCATCAAGCAGGTCCTCGACGTCCATTCCGTGGTGTCGAGCGACGCTCTTGAGGATGCTTGCCAATGTTTTCACCCTGATCCGCCGGTGAAGCGGTATCACTTCATGGTGCTCACCATGAACCTGCGTGGTAATGCGCACATGCGACCCACGGTGCCGCACAGCCTCGTAGCCCAGCTGTCGCAAGGACGCCAGCAGTCTGGCCCCGCTTACATCACGAGGCAGCTTCACCCAGCAAAAACCTCGTCCCGAACAAAGTGGAGGCGAATTAATCGCGGGCGCGGCATGCTCTCGTCGAAATAGCAGTCCACGGCTTCCTTCACGTTGCTACGGATCTCGTCAACGGAGTCTCCTTGGGTGTGGATACCGTACCCAAGGGCTGTGGCCGAATAACCGCCATCGACCTCGTCTTCCGTAACTTCAAAGATGATCTCGGTTGCCGACATCGGACACTCCTCCCGCTTCAATGCCTCCCTTGAGTTCACGGCCATATTACAGTAACGCTGGGAGACCGAGGATCGTTGAGGATCGCGGAGACAAGAATCATTGCGAGCCCCTTGAAGTCTCGGTACAGTCTCCGTCTTCAGTCGACGAGCCTAGACTGCTCGGCCCTTCCGATATCCATGGTAGCCAGATGTTCTTCGTCTGCCACCGAAACCCGTGGGGCGTCGAAGATCAATGTGAACAGGCCTCGCGGAAAACGAACCTCCGAGCCTTTCGATCTTGCGGGAATACGACTCCGAAGGAGCGCGTATCGCGTTCGCAGAAATTGACGGGAAGCTAGCTGCGGGTGCTACCGCTGGTGGGAGCGGCGATTGGCAGGCGGGTCCCGCAGCCAATGCGGACTGAGACCACCTGCAGCACACGACAAAGATGGCCGATGGACTCAGTCGAACAACCATCGGAGTCTGGCTGCGGACATCGATCATCGAGAGCTATGCCATACTCAGGATTCGAGGCCGTTCTGCTTGCCCTATGCGAGGCCTGTCGTTGCTCCCGCTCTGCTTGGCGGCCCTGCTGCCAAGCGCCCTTAGAGCCCAGGGTGTAGCTAGCTCCAATGCCCAGCCCGTAAAGGCAGTCCAGGCTTCCGGCCTGCCTTGGCACGCGGGCTTCAGTGACGCGGCCGGGGAGTTGGGCCTCGATCTAGAGTTCACCTACGGCGGCACAGAGGCGAAGGGCTACATCATCGAATCCAACGGCTCCGGGCTGGCATTCGTCGACTACGACGGCGACTCGAGGCTGGACGCCTTCTTGGTCAACGGCTCGCGCTTAGAAGGGTTTCCCGATGGGGACGCACCCACGAACCGTCTCTATCGCAATGTCGGAGCAGACGGCTTCGAAGACGTGACCGTCTCAAGCGGGCTGCGGCGCTCGGGCTGGGGCAGCGCGGTGTGTGCCGGCGACTTCGACAACAATGGGGCGACCGATTTGTTCGTGGCCTATTGGGGGCTCGACGCCCTGTACCGCAACAATGGCGACGGCACCTTCTCGGAAATCGCAGCCGAAGCGGGCGTGGTGGGATCGCAGCAGCAGTGGAGTTCAGGTTGCACCTTCGTGGACTACGATCGCGACGGCCTGCTCGACCTGCTGGTCACGCAGTACCAGCAATTCGACCCGAAGACTGCTCCCCCGCCGGGCAAGACGTCGAACTGCGAATGGAAGGGGATGCCGGTCTACTGCGGGCCGCGCGGCCTGCCGTTCGGCAACGTGACTCTCTATCGCAATCTCGGCGACGGCCGCTTCGAGGACGTCAGCGAGTCGTCCGGGGTGCGCGACGTACGCGACTACTACGCCTTCACTGCGGCGGCGGCGGACTTTGACGGGGACGGCTGGCAGGACATCTACATCGCCTGCGATTCCACGCCCAGCATCCTGTTCCTCAACAATGGCGATGGCACCTTCACCGATTACGCCACCGAGGCCGGCGTGGCGTTTAACGAGCACGGGTTCGAGCAGGGCGGCATGGGCGTGGGCGTCGGCGATTTCGACGGGGACGGCTGGCTCGATCTGGTGAAGACGAATTTCGCCGACGACTACCCCAATCTCTACCGCAACAACGAGGGCCTGTACTTCGAGGACATCTGTGTCCGCGCCGGGCTTGCCTCCAATCCGCAATACGTCGGATGGGGCGTGGAGTTCGTCGATCTGGACAACGACGGCTGGCAGGACATCTTCCAGGTCAACGGTCACGTCTACCCCGAACTTGACCACCAGACCAAGATCTCCGAAACGTTCGTGCAGTCGAATCTGGTGTACCGCAATCTCGCTGGGGAGCGCTTCGAGGACGTGACGGCCCTCACCGGCCCGGGGCTAGCCCAGATCCGGTCCAGCCGAGGCGCCGCTTTCGGCGATTTCGACAATGACGGCGATCTCGACGTGCTCGTGATGAACATGTCCGCGCCGGTCTCGTTGTTGCGCAACGAGCTGAGCGCCGAGCGCCACTGGGTGCGCTTCAGGCTCCAAGGCACTCGTTCCAATCGTTCGGCGATTGGCGCGCTGATCACGATCAAGGCGGGGGAGAGCAGCCAGAGCCGTGCCGTGATGAGCCAGTCGAGCTATGTCTCGCACAACGATCTGCGCGCCCACTTCGGGCTTGGACAAGCAGCCGCGGTCGAGTCGATTCTCGTCCGCTGGCCCAGCGGCGCGGAAGAGGCGTTTCCGGGAGTACAGGCCGATGCCGACTGGCTGCTCGTCGAAGGCTCCGGCGCGGCCAAGGCTCAGCCATGACAGCCAGCGGGCCCGGAATCGCGCCCTGCCGGGCGGTCGCGGCGCTGGTGGGGATTCTCGCAGCGGCCGTTCCAATCGCGGCCCTGGCGCAAGCGGTCGACGCGGCCGCACTGACCGACCGCGGGCTCGCTCTCGCCCAAGGCGGCCAGCCGCAAGAGGCGGCCAAGCTCTGGCTGCAAGCGCTTGAGGCGTCCCCGGACTACTTCCCCGCGTTGTTCAATCTCGCCTACATGCACTTCTCGGCAGGCCAGTTCGAACAGGCCGCGCCAGCGCTGGCGCGCGCGACGGCGTCTAACCCGGGCGACTTCAACGCCCACTACCTGCGCGGCGTGGTCGCACAGAAGCTTGGACGCGGCGACGAAGCCCTGCAGGCTTGGCGGAACGCGCTCGAGCTAAGACCCGACCACTTCAAGCTCATGCAGATTATGGCGGTGGAGTACGGCAAGGGGCGCTATCACCGCGAGGCGGCCGAAGTCGCCGTGCGGGCGCTGCGGCTACAGCCCGGGATCGAAGACTTGCACTATATGGCGATCCACGCTCTGCGGGAAGCCGGCAGCCTCAGCGACGGACTCGGCCTGGCATCCCAAGCCGCCAAGCGCTTCCCGGACTCGGCGCGCGCCAATTTCGAGCTTGCGTGGCACCTGCAAAAGGATGGTCGATTTGACGAGGCGCTGCCGCTGCTCCGCCGAGCCATGGAACTCGACCCGGGCTACGAGGAACCGCACTTCTTCTACGGCGATTGGCTCGTCAAGCAGGCGCGGTACGCGGATGCCCTGGCACCGCTGCAACGGGCTACCGAACTCCGGTCCGACTACATGCCTGCCCGGATTGCCCTGGCCCGCGCACACATCGGCCTGAAGGACTGGGAAGCAGCCCTCGACGCCCTAGATGCCGCGGTGGAACTGGAGCCGCGCCATCCGCAGCCGCACCTGCTGCTCTCACAAGTCCATTTCCGGCTGCGCGATCGGGCCAAGGCGCGCGCGGAGAAAGAGCTGTCGCTGAAGCTGCGGCGCCAGAACCCGGCCTTTCTAGAAGCCGTGCAGTCGCGACCGTTTCCCGACTAGCCCGGCCGCTCAAGCCTGTCCGTACTTCGCGGCCAAGTTCCGCAGTCGGGCAAGATGGCGCGGTACGGCAACAAAGGGATCCTCGGCCGCCTCATACTCCAAGGCCATGTAGCCGCGGTAGCCCGCGTCGGCAAACATCTTGACGATGCGATCCCAGTCCGAGGGCGTGTGGTTGCCCTGTTCGTCCCGCATTTCGACCTTGAACTGCGAATTCACAGCGTAGGGCAGGCACATCTCGATCTGCGGGTACGGGTCGCTGCGGAAATTCCCGGTGTCGAGATTGATGCCGACGTTCGGATGGTCGACGGCGCGCACGATCTGGATGATGCGCTCGGCCCGCGCGGTGATGCCTCCATGGTTCTCCAATCCGAGCACGACTCCCTTGCCTGCCGCGTAGTCTCCGGCCCGCTTGAGGATCTCCGCCACCCACTTCGCGGCCTCGTCCTCCGAGCTTCCCTGCGGCACGTTGCCGCCGAACACGCGGATGTGGCTCGAGCCAAGTTCGTACGAGACATCCACCCAGTGCCGCAGCCACGCCACTTCCCTGTCCTTAGCGCGCGCATCGGGGCGGCAGAGGTCGGTACGTATCGCAATGCTCGGCAGTTCTACCGCCGCAAGGTAGGCTTTGCGGCGGAAAGCAGCGAGAAACCCGCCCAGGTTCTCGCGAGGAAACCAATACACGGTCGAATCAATGCCATCGATACCGTGCTCGACAGCCATGTCCACCAAGTCCAGGTAGCTCAGCGATCCGTCCCCAAGCGCCTTGCGGAAGGAATAGGCACAGATCGCAGTCTTGAGCCTGGGATCCTGGCCGCCTGCTTGCGGAGTGCCGGCCAGCGCGACGGTCGGCAACAATGCCAGCGGGCGAAGCGCTTCACGCCTCGACAACATGTTTCGATTCCGAATGTGCATTTCGTTCTAGCGTACTCGAAATATCGGGGCAATTTTGACCGTTTCGTCGTTCGGCGTCAAATGGACGTAGAAGCGAACCCCCTGAGGTGTCTTGGGAGGCCGCTAGCAAGTCCGAGTTGGCGCTCGATCCGACCCCACGGGCGATCACGCCTGACCCTTGCCGATCCCCGGCAATGAGCCTGTGGCGCACACGTATCATGAATGGAGCGTGGAACTCCCCGGCCATCGCAGGCTCTCGGTCATCTTCTGGATCGCCCTAGGGGCGTGCCTAGTCGCCTTGGCCGTGGCGCTGAATATTGGCTGGTTGGTCGCGAACTGGCCAGGCGGCGTGCTGGTCGTGCTAGGCGTCCTGGCAGGGCTGACCCTAGTTGCCGGGCTCGTCCTCAACACGGTGTTCCTAGTACGGGAGATCCGGCGCAACGAGAAGCACGACGCCTTTATCAACGCTGTCACGCACGAACTCAAGACTCCCGTCGCCTCTCTGCGTCTTTACCTGCAAACCCTGCAATCCAGGGAACTTGACGCAGACCAGCAGCAAGAGTTCTACCAGACGATGCTCTCGGACATGGATCGCCTGCAGAGCACGATCGAACAGGTGCTGTTGGCCGGGTCCACCCGCAGCAAGCGCAAACGACAGCGGATACCAGTGGATCTTGGCGCCGTGGTCCAAGACTGCATTGGCCGGCTGCAGCACAGCCACAGCCTGCGCGACGGGGCGCTGCGCTTCCGCAGCGAGTTCGAAGAGGGAGACACCCCCATCGTGCTCGGCAACAGGGACGAGTTGGCGGCGGCGATTTCCAACCTGATCGACAACTCGATCAAGTATTCCGACGAGCGCGCCAAGGTGGAGATCGAGATGTCCAAGCTCGGCTCGCGGGTGGCAGTCCGCATCCGCGACAACGGCATCGGCATCGACAGCGACGAGCTCAGGCGCGTCTTCCGACGCTTCTACCGGGTCCAGGGCACGTTCCGGCCGAAAGGCACGGGGCTGGGCCTGTACATCGTGCAGTCCGTTGCCAAGCGGCATGGCGGACGGGTTTTCGGAGAGAGTCCGGGCAAGGGTCGCGGCAGCACGTTCACGATCGAGCTGCCCCTGACGGCTAGGGCATGAAACGGATCCTCATCGTAGAAGACGAGACGAATCTCGCCAAGGGGTTGCAGTTCAACCTCGAGGCCGAGGGCTTCGCCACGCACATCGCCCCCACGGGCGAAGCCGGCCTAGACGCCATCAAAGAGAGGCAGGCCTTCGACGCGCTGCTTGTAGACGTGATGCTGCCCGGCATCGACGGCTTCCACCTGGTCCGCGAGCTGAGGTCGCGCGGCTGCTTCGTCCCGGTGATGATGCTCACGGCGCGCCGCCGTCCGCAGGACATCGTCGAAGGGCTGGCGGCCGGCGCCGACGACTATCTGCCCAAGCCGTTCGAGCTTGCAGTGCTGCTGGCCCGCATCCGCGGCCTGCTGCGCCGACACCGCTGGAGCGCAGGCGAGCAGATGCAGGCCGTACCGGACAGGTACGAGTTCAACGGCAGGACCGTGGACTTCGCCAACCAGCGCATCGAAGTAGAGGGCGAGTCACGCAGCCTGACTCTGACAGAGGTCAAGTTGCTGCACTATCTGATCGCTCACGAGGGCCGCAGCGTCTCGCGCAAGAACCTGCTCGAAGATGTCTGGGGCGTGCGGGAGGACACCGACACGCGAGCGATCGACAACTTCATTGTCCGGCTGCGGCGATCGATCGAGCCGGATCCGGCCAAGCCGCGCCACTTGGTCACCGTGCGCGGCCTAGGCTATCGCTTTGTGGCCGAGCCCGGTCCAGGTCTCAGTCGTCGTCTGTCGGGAGCGGCAGCGAAGCACTTTCGCCGTTCGTGATCCCAACCGCCCAGCGGAAGCCCTCCAACCACATCTTCTGGATGTCAGGGTTGTCCCAGACTTCGTTACGGTGCCCCAGCAGGCAGGTGAAGACCCGCCCCTTGCCGAATTCCCGCACCCACGCCAGGGCGAAGTCGCCATCGGTGCGCCGGACGCCCTTCTTGGTCATGTCGACGCTCGAAGTGTCCATGCCCATCAACACGCGCACCTTCGACCGGTCATAGCGGTCCACCTGGTAGATCTCGTCGGTAATCTCGAACTCGGCCGGGAAGTGACGGCTGATCGGATGCGTGCGGTCCTCCACCCGGACCCGAATCTTCTCGTGCCAGGGATGGTTGATGAACGCTCCTCCCACCATGTCGATGTACTCCGGCCAAGTCTCTCGAAACGAGTCCGTGCCGCTGTGCGCCACCAAGATCGCCTTGCCGTCCTCCTTCACGAAGCGCATCAGGTCAGCCTTCTGCTCCTCGGTGACCTTCAAGTCGCCCTGGGTGTAGAACATCACGGCGTCGAAGTAGTCGAGGTTCTTGCGGTTGCCTCTCAGCTTCTGCTTGGTCATCAGTTCCATGTCCGTGCGGAAGCGCACGTCGAACAGGCCGGTGCGCTCGCCGATCTTGGCCATCGTGAACATCGCGTGCGACACCGCGTCGTGCGCGAAGAAGTCCGAACCGCCGAGCACCAGCAGGTGCATCTTTTCGTCGGCATCCTGGGCGACGGCAGGCACGGCCGCCGCGAGCAGCAGCGCGGCAAGCGCTGTCGCTGCGAACAATCTCCAGAGTCTCATGACCGCTAGTTTCGCACAGACTGCGAAGTCAGAGGCGGTTGATCAAGGTTGCCACGTAGGCAGCGCCGAAGCCGTTGTCGATGTTGACAACGGACACGTTGCTGGAGCATGAGTTCAGCATGCCCAGCAGCGCCGAGAGCCCGTTGAAGCTGGCCCCGTAGCCCACGCTGGTCGGCACGGCGATGACTGGAATCGAGACGAGTCCGCCGAGCGCGCTGGGCAACGCTCCCTCCATGCCCGCGCAGCAGATCACGACGCGAGCGGCCTGAATGCGGTCGATCTTTGACAGCAGCCGGTGGATTCCGGCGACGCCGACATCGTAAATCGTGTCGACCTCGTTGCCCATCACCTCGGCCGTCACGGTGGCCTCCTCTGCGACCGGAATGTCGCTGGTGCCGGCGCAGACGACGGCGATCTTCGCCTTCCCAAGCTTGCTCCGCTCGCCCCATACGCGCACCGCTCCCGAGCGCGGGAAGTGCTCGGCCTGGTCGCTGAGTTCCCGCACCGCCTCGAACATCGCCTCCGACGCCCGCGTGACCAGCAAGTTGGGGGAGCGCTCGAGCAGTTTCTCGGAAATTGCGCGGACCTCGTCGGGAGTCTTGCCCTGGCCCAGGATCACCTCGGGCATCCCGTGGCGCAACTCCCGGTGGTGGTCGACCTTGGCAAAGCCGAGGTCTTCGTACGGCATGTGGCGCAACTCGCCGACTGCGCTCTCGACGTCGCGGCGCCCGTCGCGCACGTCCTCCAAGAAGGCCCGCAGTCGCTGGTCGTTCACGGCCTCGCCCTCGACGGCCGGTAAGTGCCGATTTCGACGACGGGATCTGGTCCCATCCCGGGCGGCGTGTCAATCACCTGCACGACCTTGCGGTCGCGCACGGACACGATCCAGATCTGATCTTCGTCCTGCACGCCGGCGAACGCATGGCGGTCGTCCTTGGACAGCGAGATGGACAGCGGCGAGCCGCCCAAAGGGATCTGCGCAAGTTCCGTCAGCGTATTCGGATCCGCGATTCCAACCGCCTCGCCGGTCTGCAGGGAGTACACCAGCAAGCCCTCGTCGTCCGTGGCAACGATTCGATTCACGCCCGGCCCCGTGGGAATCGAGCCAATCACGGACTTGGAGGCCGTATCGATCACGTCGATGCGACCCTCGTCCCGGCAGGTCACCCACAGCTTCGTGCCATCGCGGGACAACAGGCTGCCCTGAGGGCCCTTGCCCACCTCGATCAGGCGCAGTTCGCCGGTCGCGGCATGCACGGCTCCCACTGTGCCGCTGGCCGTGTTGGAGACGTATCCCCAGCCGTCCGGGCCGAAGGTGACCATGTGCGGATCCACGCCGCCGTTGTCATAGTCCTTGATGACGGCCCGCGCGTCGAGGTCGACCAGCACGATCCGGTCCGGGTTCTCCGACGTCACGAACGCGCGGCTTGAGCGCGGATCAATGCTGATGCCGTGCGGGCGGTGAAACTTGCCTAGCGGCAGGGTGCCGATTCGCCTGCGCAGCTGAAGATCGATGATGGAGATCGTATTACCGCCGGGGCCGTCGTAGTCCATCCACAGCACTCCGTTGTCGGACACGTACGCGAAGCGGCCGTCTCGGGACAGCGCCACCTCGTGCGGGGTCTCGCCGACCAGCACTTCTGCGACACGCTGGCCCGCCGAGCTGTAGAAGCCGACGGAATTGTTCTTCTTTTCGACGACGAGCAGATCCGGCTGCGCGGCGGTCGCACTGGCAGCTGCGCTAAGGGCTGACAGGATGGCTGGGGCAGTGGATTTCATGGGTATCTACGGGCGCAGGGCGGTTGTAATCTGCGAGCCATTGATTGTACCGTGGAGACCATGGCCACCAGTCTGAACAAAGTCATGCTCATAGGCAATCTTGGCAAGGACGCCGAGACTAGGCAAACCGCTAGCGGCACGTCGGTGAGTAGTTTTACGCTCGCCACGACCGCCCGCGTCAAGGATGCAGCCACCGGCGACTGGAAGGATAAGACCGATTGGCACGATGTCGTACTGTGGCGAGGCGAGCGCGTCGCCCAGTACCTCACGAAAGGCAAGAAGGTGTTTGTCGAAGGCCGCTTGCAAAAACGTTCTTGGGAAGACCGCAATGGCGAAAAGCGCTATAGCACGGAAGTGGTGTGCGACTCTTTCGGCCTGATGCTGCTCGGCGGCCGCGGCGGTCCGGGAGAGGAAGGCGGTGGCGGCTATCGCCAAGGCGGCCAGGGCGGCGGCTACGGCCAAGGCGGTTCGGGCGCTGCTCCGGGAGGAGGCGGCGGACAGCCAGCACCGTCACGCGAGCCGGTAAGCGCGCCCCCGCCGTCGCAGGACGACGACGACATCCCGTTCTAGGCCCACGCCTAGGCTGGAGAGGCTTGGCCTTCGTCCAGGCCAGGCAGGGCGGCCGGGCCGCTGTCTGCGGTTTGCGGCTCCGGTTGCGTCGGCCCGTCGTTGCTGTCAGCCGGCGGTTCGGGAATCGAGAGGGGCTCCAGCGCGCGTCCCTCGAGCAGCGCGGTGACCTCGCTGCCGTCCAGCACCTCGCGCTCGAGCAAGGCCTCGGCAATGCGAGTGAGGCCGTCGGAATTGTCCTCGATTAGCTTGCGCGCCCGGTCGTAGCTCTCCTTCACGATCACGCCGACCTGAGCGTCGATCTGCTTTGCAGTGGCCTCGGAGTAATTGCGCTGCTGCGCGATCTCGCGCCCGAGAAAGACCTCTTCGTCACGCTTGCCGAACGTCAGCGGGCCCATGTCGCTCATGCCCCACTCACAGACCATCTGGCGAGCCAGCGCGGTGGCGCGCTCGATGTCGTTGCCCGCGCCGGTCGTCATGTGGTCCATGAACAGTTCCTCGGCGATGCGGCCGCCCATCAGGATTGCCAGTTGGTCGCACAGATAAGCCCGCGTGTGGGTGTGCTTGTCGTCCAAGGGCAGCTGCATCGTGATGCCAAGGGCTTGGCCGCGCGGGATGATCGTGACCTTGTGCAGCGGGTCAGCCTGCTCCAGCAGCGCAGCCACCACCGCGTGGCCGGCCTCGTGGTAGGCGGTGTTCTTCTTCTCCTCGTCGCGAAGGATCATCGAGCGCCGCTCGGCGCCCATCATGACCTTGTCCTTGGCGACTTCGAAGTCCGCCATCGTGACGACCTTGCGGTTCTGCCGCGCCGCGAACAGGGCCGCCTCATTGCCCAAGTTGGCCAAGTCGGCTCCCGAGAAGCCCGGCGTGCCGCGCGCGAGGACCATCAGGTCCACGTCATTGGCCAAGGGCACCTTGGCGGTGTGCACCTGCAGGATTCCCTGGCGCCCGCGCACGTCGGGACGTGACACGACTACGCGCCGGTCAAAACGGCCCGGCCGCAGCAGGGCGGGGTCGAGCACGTCGGGGCGATTGGTGGCCGCCATGAGGATGACGCCTTCGTTGGAGTCGAAGCCATCCATCTCTACCAAGAGCTGGTTGAGCGTCTGCTCCCGCTCGTCGTGGCCGCCGCCCAATCCCGCGCCGCGATGCCGCCCGACGGCATCGATCTCGTCGATGAAGACGATGCAGGGCGCGCTCTTCTTGCCCTGCTCGAACAAGTCGCGGACGCGGCTCGCGCCCACGCCCACGAACATCTCGACAAAGTCGGAGCCGGAAATCGAGAAGAACGGAACGTTGGCCTCGCCGGCCACGGCGCGCGCCAGCAGCGTCTTGCCTGTGCCGGGAGGGCCGATCAACAGTACGCCCTTGGGAATCCGCCCGCCGAGCTTTTGAAACTTCTGCGGCTCGCGCAGGAATTCAATGATCTCCTGCAGCTCTTCCTTGGCCTCGTCGACGCCCGCCACGTCCTTGAACGTGACCTTCTTCTGCTGGGACGTGAGCAGCCTGGCCCGGCTCTTGCCGAAGCTGAGGGCGCGGTTGCCGCCGGCCTGCAGCTGGCGCATCATGAAGATCCAGAAAAATACGATCAGCACCAGCGGCGCGATGCGCCAGAACATCGACCAGAAGCCCAGCGAGGCCTGGTCCTTCACTGTCACGCTGACCCCTTGCGCGGTCAGCAAGTCGAAGACCTTGGGATAGTCCAGGGGAATGGTGGTCTGAAATTTGCCCGAACTCGCCTGACCCTCGATCTGCTGGCCCGTCGCGGTAATCTCCTCGATGTTGCCTTCTTCAACCTCGTCCATGAACTGGGTGAAGCTGATAGTCTCGATTTTCTCGCCGCTCTTTGCGTTGACAGCCTTCCACAGCAGGACGGCGGTGCAAAGCATCACGATCCAGAAGACTGCGGTCTTGAATGTCGAGTTCACTTTGTTGAATCCTTGCCAGCTGCGTCGCCGCTCATTACGTTAGACGCATCGAACAGGGGTTTCGGCTACCAGCCCGCCTCGTCAGCGCCAAGCTCTTCCACGACCAGCGCCCGCCGGCTCGTCGGCCGTACCGCGAATTCGTCCGCGGGGCCGAAAGCCCGCGCCCAGACGATACGACCCCCGCCTGCGTCGTCCGACGCGACGACCGGCCAGCCGGCCCGGTTCCACGCGCTGATCCGGCTCTGCTGAAACAGATCCTTGATCTTTTTCGGCGAGTCCAAACCGGACGGTCTGTAACGGTCTCCGTCACGCCAGCTTCGGAGCCGTAGCGACTTTGGGACACGATCCCAGTCAAGCAATACGATTGCATTTCTATCGTACAGCATTGCTGCCGAAGTAGTTTCGAGAACACGGGTGCTAATGACGCATCGCTCTACGCCGGGCAGCGCCACTTGGCCGGGCACGGGTAGTGGCAGGTCATAAGCCGCGCGGTCGGCCGCGCCTTGGCGGCGCAGCCGAACCTGGCCGAAAGATCGCTCGGCGCACGCGCCGGGCACTTCAGCGACGCCGCTTCCGCATCGGGCGAGCACCAAGGCGCGCAGGGACTCGACATGCTCGAATCCCAAGTTGCTGCAGCCGAGTGCAGGGTCTTTCAGCACCGCCAGCAGCACGCGACGCTGCTCGGCCACGCAAAGCGATCGCAGCTCTTGGACATCCAAGATGATCTCCTTTGAGCCGTGTTTGGCGCAGCGCTCGCTCAGCACCGCAATCCGGCGGTTCCAGAAACGCTCTTCTTCCACCGCCCAATCTGCGGTGTGCGCCAAGGCCGAATCGAGGTTCGAATTCCATTCTCGGCGCAGTTGGGGCAACAGTTCGTGGCGCAGCCGGTTGCGGGCGAAAGACAGGTCGGAGTTGGAATCGTCCTCCCGCCAATCCAGACCGCTGTGCTCGAGATATTCCAGCACTTCGCCGCGCGTCACATCCAGCATCGGCCTGAAAATACGCCCGCCATAAACGGGCCAAACGCCGCTCAGTCCGCTGCCACATGCGCCTCGCAAGAGTCGAAAAAGCACAGTCTCGGCCTGATCGGATTGCGTGTGACCCGTCGCGATTGCCGAACAGGAGCCGTCCGCGAGGAGTTCCTCGAAGAAACGGTAGCGGGCACGCCGGCCGGCCCGCTCGAGGTTGCCGCCAGCCAAGGCCACGTCCTCTCGGCGCACGAAG
The DNA here is from genome assembly GCA_022824585.1 of Bryobacterales bacterium. Taxonomy (GTDB): domain Bacteria; phylum Acidobacteriota; class Terriglobia; order Bryobacterales; family UBA6623; genus VXMF01. The sequence continues at coordinate 33,414 of JAJDZN010000296.1, forward strand.
TGCTTGCAACCGAGCTTGACCGCGAGCTTCCGCACGAACTCTTCGTCGGCATCCGAGTCGGTGCCGCGCAGGCAGTGATTCAGATGCAATGCCGCAATCTCACGATCAGGAAATAGCGTCCGCAGCGCGTGGAGCAACGCGACGGAGTCGGCACCTCCCGAAACAGCGGCACCAATCGTCCCCTCGGCGGCAAACATCTGCTCCCGGTCGATACGCTGGCACAGCTTGGCGAGCACTCACTCACTGTAGACGACCGGCAATCTGGAACAGAGACACGGCCCCTAGCGGCCCGGCAAGAAGAGTGCGGCAGCAGAAGAAGCAGTGAGCGCCGATTCGCTACGCCGGCTCAGCGCCCAAGGCCTCGACAGATTCAGTGGCGGCGTGTGGCACTGAACGCGAATGCACCGGCCACTCACAGAGTGGCTCCCGGTTCACTTGCATGCTCCATTGGGAAGCAAGTGTACTTCGATGCACTGCTCTAGCATGACACGGTTGAAGCCGAAGCAAGACTCCTACATCGCTCGACTGCTGAATAGATTGGCATGGCGGAGACCGGTGGAAGGCCCGCTTCTCTCTCGGTGAATGGGCTCAAGCCGATGACTCGATGTTGGTCTTCGGGCTCTTGCGAGTCGCACGTTGCCCCAGACTCTAATGAGCAATCAATCAAGTGACCCTACTCGATGGGCAGATCGGTCTCATGTAGCAGTTTTCGCAGTCGGGTGCGCCTCTAGCGTGACACCACTCGTTTCCAATTCGCCATACCGGCCAGTCAAGTTCCCCGGGCCACATGGGACTGAGTTCGCGGGCCCGGAGTTGGAGACGAAGCTGTTGCTTCTCTTTGGTAGAGCGTAATTGGCTGTGTTCGAGTGGTCGCAAAAGGCCCAGTCGCTCGCAGACGCGTAGCACGTGCGTATCGACCGCGATGTCGGGCATTGGCGGGGAGACCGTGACACCGAATTTGCGGATCAGAATGTTCGCCGCCATATTGGCAATCTTCGGTCCGACACCATCAAATGCCAGAAAGCGTCTGACGACTGCGGCACCGCTACTGCCGGCAACCCAGATCTTGGCGGCGTCCCCATCATATCTGTCACCGATATGTTCGATGGCGGCAGGAAGCAAACGCTCCATCTCGTTAGCGAGCCGATGGCCGGACGACTCGAGAACGGACGACCATGTATTCTTCGGAAGTCTCGCCAATGTCTCGAACTCGAAGTCTCCCGCGGCTTCTCGGATCGCTAGCGGAAGACTCCAAGCGATCTCAGCTCTCACTCGGCGGTCTGCAACGCACCCAAGCACGAAGGCGTGCGGATAGCGCTCGATGTCGCTCACGAGGGCATCAGCAGCGGGTTCAATGTTGGCGCTAAAGATGCTGGCATTCTGCCGGAGCGATTCTTCACCGAACTGCCTCAAGTGAGAGACGATGCAATCGGCCAGAGCATCTGTCGTCGTGGACTCTACGTTCATTGTCACTAGCCTGAATCCCCAACCGCTTCCAGAATATGACGGTTTCTTGGAGGACACCCTCCAGTTTGCAG
>JAJDZN010000095.1 GCA_022824585.1 Bryobacterales bacterium
CGGCAGATCGAGCGGCTCCAACGGCGTGACGACACCGTTTGCATAGCGGGCGCGGATGGTCTGGCTAGTCATGGCGACGCTCCTCTCCGATCAGCCTACCGCCGCAGGCCAACCAATGCCCTTCGACGTAGCAAGCTCCACTCGCCGCGTAGCCGATCGCTCGTGCCCCCCAAAGTTGGTCGCAGATGCTCATAGAGTCACGGCCGTGCAGATGAACGCCTTGATGAAGACCGTTCGCTCACGTAGCACCGACTTGGCGCCGCCCATTCCGTCGCGGCTCCGTCTTGTTCGTGACCTGCATCAGGTTATGCACGCGAGAGTAGCGCAGCTTTGGCCTCAACGGACCGAGTTCTCTGGCAGACAGAAGACTACCCATGTTTCCTGGAGGCGCGGCAGCGCTTCCTTGCAACGCCGGCGAACGCATTTCTTGATGAGTTGCTCCAGGGAAGTCCAAAGGTCCAGCTCTTCGCGGCACCATGCGTCCCAGATGACGAACCAGGAGATGGGCCCAGGTTGCCCTATGAGGGATTGGTGCCAACAAGAAAGAGACTCTGCTGCATGAGCTCAACGAACGGCTCAAGGAGCGAGGATTGCCTGCGGGTGACATCGAGTTCGCGTTGTCAGATCCATGGTTTGGCCGCCCTCTCGCAAATCTCGAGGTCGCTGGCAGAATGGTCTTGAGGCCGGCCCCAACGAGCCGGTCTCTCCTTTGATGTACGAAGGACCACAGACGCTGCAGATCGCGAACGATTGCGGGGTCCGCCACCTCATCGATGTCGGGACGGTCAAGCGGTACACAGAAGAACCGACTCTTGCGGTCGCTGGGCCCTCAGACTTCGAGTGATCGTCGCCGCCTTCCGTGATTCAACGAAATCGGCGATCATGGCGCTGGTGCTGCGATTCGGAACGGCTCATGCGCGCTGAGACATTGAGGATCCCCTGATGACGGACACATTCTTTGAGGCGCCAGTCCTCAACTCCCCATACGAGTACCCGAGCCGCCATTGGGAACTCGACGAGACCAAACAGCCGACCGACCACATCGTTGAGCGGCGACGAGATGCCTCCTACTTCACGCCCATCGCCCAGCCCAGGAAGCAGACGGGACAGCCCCAGCAGACATCGCTCGTACTTGATGAGGGCGCGGGGCTCTCCACTGAAGAACAGGAGTACGACCCCACATCGACCATCAACCTGGTCCGCCAGTTCGTCCGCAACTGGCGCCAGTCGCCTGAGTCCGAATGGGACGTCACGCCTGAGACGGCCCGTCTGCTGAAACACTGGCGTCATCACCAGTTCAGCGGGCTGCGACCGTTCTTCTGCCAGGTCGAAGCAGCCGAAACGGTGATCTGGCTCACTGAGGTCGCCCCGGGATTGCCAAGGACGAGCAGACAACGGCAAGTGATCGATCGGCTCAATGCCGTCAACGAGCAGGCCAACGCCGCACTACAGCGTCTGGCGCTGAAACTCGCAACCGGCGCCGGCAAGACGACCGTCATGGCGATGTTGATCGCGTGGCAGACAGTCAACGCGGTGCGCCGTCCACAGAGCCGAAACTTCACTTTGGGCTTCCTCGTCGTCACGCCTGGCATCACGATCCGCGATCGGCTTCGGGTTCTCTTGCCCAACGACCCCGACAGCTACTACCAAGGCCGCGAACTGGTGCCTGCTGACATGTTGGCCGACCTGAAGCGGGCCAAGATCGTGATCACCAACTACCACGCGTTCAAGCAGCGCGAGACGCTTGACTTGGCCAAGGGCAACCGAGCCCTACTGCAGGGCCGCGGGCCGGCCATCCAGTCGACCGAGACCGCGGGTCAGATGCTGCAGCGCGTCATGCCCGAGCTGATGGGCATGCGCAGCATCATGGCCTTCAACGACGAAGCGCACCACTGCTACCGCGAGAAGCCGGGTGAAAGCGACGAAGGCAGTCTGACCGGTGACGACCGCCTCGAGGCGAGCAAGAACAAGGTGGCCGCACACCTTTGGATATCGGGGCTGGAGGCCGTGCAGGCCAAACTTGGCATCAGGCGAGTGATTGACCTCTCCGCCACGCCGTTCTTCCTGCGTGGATCCGGGTACCGCGAGGGCACGCTGTTCCCCTGGACGATGTGCGACTTCTCGCTCATGGACGCGATCGAGTGCGGCATTGTCAAGCTGCCGCGCGTGCCGGTCGCCGACAACATTCCTGGCGCCCAGGCACCGATGTACCGCGAACTCTGGAAACACATCGGTAAGGACATGCCCAAGAAGGGCAGAGGCAAGTCGGCCCAGCTCGATCCGCTCAGCATCCCGGTCGAGTTGCAGACCGCTCTCTCAGCCCTCTACGGCCACTACGAAGAGACCTTCCGTCTCTGGCAGGAGGCACAGATCAGCGTGCCGCCCTGCTTCATCGTCGTCTGCAACAACACATCAACCTCGAAGCTCGTCTATGACTACATCTCCGGGTTCCATCGCGAGTACGAAGACGGGACCACCCAACTGCAGGAGGGACGCTTGGAGCTGTTCCGCAACTTTGACGAATATGGCAATCAGCTCGCCCGACCACGAACACTGCTGATCGACAGTCAACAACTCGAATCGGGCGATGCGCTCGACCGCAACTTCCGCACGGCGGCCAAAGACGAGATCGAACGCTTCCGGCGCGAGAAGATTGCCCGAGACGGCGACCGCGCCGCCGCCGACAACATCACCGAACAGGACCTGCTGCGCGAGGTGATGAACACGGTCGGCAAGCAGGGCCAGTTGGGCGACTCGATTCGCTGTGTCGTTTCAGTCTCCATGCTGACCGAAGGCTGGGATGCCAACACCGTGACCCACGTGCTCGGCGTGCGCGCCTTTGGCACACAACTGCTGTGCGAGCAGGTCGTTGGACGCGCACTACGGCGGCAATCCTACGACCTCAACGAAGAGGGTCTGTTCCCGGTCGAGTACGCTGACGTGCTCGGTATCCCGTTCGACTTCACCGCCAAGCCAGTGATTGCGCCCCCACAGCCGCCGCGCGAGACGGTTCAGGTCAGGGCAGTCTCACCTGAGCGCGACGCGCTGGAGATTCGCTTCCCGCGAGTCGAGGGCTACCGGGTCGAGCTCCCCGAGCAGCGTATTGAGGCCAAGTTCAACGACGATTCCACATTGCGCTTGACGCCGGCAATCGTGGGACCGTCGATCACCCGCAATGAGCCGATTATCGGCGAGGGTGTCGACCTGACCCTGGAGCACTTGGGTAATCTGCGCCAGTCGACGCTGCTGTTCCACCTGACCCAGAGACTTATCTTCACCAAGTGGCGAGAACACGGCGGGGAGCCTCAACTCAACCTCTTCGGTCAGTTCAAGCGGGTGACCCGTCAGTGGCTCGACAACCACCTGGTCTGCAACGGCGGCACCTATCCCGCGCAGCTCATGTACCAGGAGCTGGCCGACCTCGCTTGTGAGCGGATCACAGCAGGGATCGTCAGTGATTCTCTTGGCAAGACGCCGATCAAGGCCGTTCTCGACCCCTACAATCCCACTGGTTCGACGAGACACGTCAGCTTCAACACCTCGAAGAAGACCCGCTGGCAGACCGATGCTCAGCAGTGCCACCTGAACTGGGCCGTTTGCGACAGCGACTGGGAGGCCGAGTTCTGCCGCGTCGCCGAGAAACATCCGTTGGTCCGCTCCTACGTCAAGAATCAGGGTCTGGGGTACGAAGTGCCCTACCGCTCGGGCTCCGAGATGCGGCGCTACGTCCCTGATTTCATCGTCCGGGTCGACGACGGTCGCGACGGCGACGACCTGCTCAACGTGGTCGTCGAGATCAAGGGCTACCGCGGTGAGGACGCCAAAGACAAGAAGCTGACCATGGAGACCTATTGGGTGCCCGGCGTCAACAACCTGGGGACCTACGGCCGCTGGGCGTTCCGCGAGCTGACCCAGTTTTACCTGATGGAAGAGGAGTTCGAGAAGGCCTTCAACGAGCTGATTGACGAGACGGCCAACGCAGCGGGCTAAACTCGCGGTATGACGACAACGAGAGACCGGACACTGACGCGCGATGAGGCGCTGAGCATCCTGCGCGACCACAAGGCCGAGCTGGCTGAGCGATTCGGCGTGCAGGAACTCGCGCTGTTCGGCTCGACCGTCCGCAACGAGGCCGGTCCCGACTCCGACGTGGACATCCTCGTCGGCTATGACGAACTGCCCGATTGGAAGACCTACTTTGCAGTCGGGCCATACCTCGAGGATCTGTTCGGACGTCGGGTTGACGTCTGCACCTTCACGGAACTGCGGCAGGAGTTTCGAGCGAGTGTGTCGGCAGAGGCCGTTCGTGTCTGAAACCGGCCAGGACCTTCGGTTGCGAGACATGCTTCAGGCCTGCAACGATGTCGCGGAGCACACCGACGGCCACACCCGTGAGCAGTTCTTGGCAACCAAGGCGGTCTATCAGGCAGTCTTGTGGAATCTCACCGTGCTTGGTGAGGCTGCGAACCACCTGCCGGAGAGCACCATTGAGACGCGGCTCGACATCCCCTGGGGCGCAATCATCGGCATGCGGAACCGGCTGGTTCACGGATACGGGAGCATTGATCCACTCATCGTCTGGGAAGTCGTCCATTCAGCGATTCCCACATTAATCCCACAGTTGGAAGTGCTGCTCTCGGAGACGACGCAGGAGGAAACCGATGGCTAGAGCAAGGCAGCGGCGACCCAAGCAACCCAAGCAGGTCGAGAACTTCACCCACGACGAGCGGCGGCCCAACCTCCCCAACGCCGAGGACCGGTCCCTGATGGACGCGGAGGAACAGTCGCCGATCGCGGTCGAATACGAGCGCCGCAACCCCGACCTCGACCCGCAGCTCGTCTGGCGCGGCAAGAGCCAGGAACCGCTGGAGGTGCAGGCGCCGCCGCTCTACATCCAGGAGCGGGTGCATCCCAAGGCGCTGATCGCCGACCTGATGCGGCGTACCGAGCAGCACACCGCCGAAGGCGACCAGTTTGACTTCTTCGCCGACTTCAACGGCCTGCCCGAGGGCGCCGACCGGACCGAGTTCTACGAGCACGAATCAAACTGGTCGAACCGCATGATCCTCGGTGACAGCCTGCAGGTGATGGCCTCGTTGGCCGAGCGCGAGGACCTGCGCGGCAAGGTCCAGTGCATCTACATCGACCCGCCCTATGGGATCAAATTCAACTCCAACTTCCAGTGGTCAACGACCAATCGGGATGTCCGAGACGGCAAGGCCGAGCACATCACCCGTGAACCGGAGCAAGTCCGAGCCTTCCGCGACACCTGGCGCGACGGCATCCACTCCTACCTCAGCTACCTGCGCGATCGGCTGGATGCTGCCCGGGATCTGCTGGCGGAGTCAGGATCGGTTTTCGTCCAAATCGGTGACGAGAATGTGCATCGGGTACGTGCACTGATGGATGAGGTGTTCGGAGAAGACAACCTCGTGAGCCAGATTGCGTTTGCCAAGACCACAGGTTTCGAGGCGAAAACTCTTGCGAACGTGGTAGATCATGTTCTGTGGTACGCAATAGACGTCAAAAGGGTGAAGTATCGCGCCCTCTGGCACGTCAAAAGAGCCGGCGAGGAGGGCGCAAGAGGCTATAGACCAATAGAGAGCATACGTGCGCTTCAAAAATTCCCGCTCGATCAGAAGCACCTTGCGACGTTAGATCAGCTAACGTCGCAAGGTGCTTCTGATCGGGACCTTCCATTGACCGTGAATGGGCGCACACTTCACCCGAGGTCAGGGATGCACTGGAAGACAACGACGACGGGTCTCGGTCGCCTCAGCAAAGCGTCCCGGATAGTGGCTGAGGCTTCCACCCCCAGTTACATCCGCCTGATGAGTGATGTACCCGTATCTCCTCAGTCCAATGTCTGGACAGACACCGTCGGACAGAATCAGTTTGGGGGCAGCAAGATCTACGTAGTGCAAACGGCTCTTCCGGTCATTCGCCGCTGCATCCTCATGACCACCGATCCCGGCGACCTCGTCCTCGACCCGACCTGCGGCTCAGGCACCACAGCCTACGTCGCCGAGCAATGGGGACGCCGCTGGATCACGATTGATACATCCCGCGTGGCGCTGGCGTTGGCACGCGCACGAATCATGGGCGCTCGCTATCCCTACTTCCTGCTCTCTGACAGCGCCGAGGGTCAGCGCAAGGAGGCGGAGGTCACCCGTAGCGAGCCATCGATTGCACCGACATACAACGACCTGCGCCAGGGGTTCGTCTACGAACGGGTACCGCACATCACCCTGCGCGACATCGCCAACAACGCCGAGATCGACGTGATCTGGGAACAGTTCCAGGAACACCTCGAGCCGCTACGCGAGATGCTCAACGACGAACTTGGCGAGTCGTGGGAGGAATGGGAGATCCCCCGCGAGGCTGACGTCACTTGGCCCGACTTCGCGAAGGAATGCCACACTGACTGGTGGGAGCTGCGCATCCAGCGGCAGCGCGAGATCGACGCCTCGATCGCGGCCAAGGCCGAGTTTGAGTACCTCTACGACAAGCCCTACGAGGACAAGAGCAAGGTGCGCGTGGCCGGGCCATTCACGGTCGAGTCGCTGTCACCGCACCGAGTGCTAGGCGTGGACGAGTTCGACGAGCTGATCGATCCTCAGGATCAGATGCTCACCGATTCCAACGGCCGCTATGAAGAGCCGCAGGACTTCGCCACGGTGATGCTCGACAACCTGCGCCGCGCCGGCGTCCAGCAGGCGCACAAGGAGGACCGCATCGAGTTCTCATCGCTGACCCTGTGGCCCGGTCACTTCATCTGCGCGGAGGGTCGATACGAAGAATCGGGTAAGACCAAGCACGCCGGCATCTTCATCGGCCCCGAGTTCGGCACCGTCTCGCGGCCCGACCTTTACGAAGCGGCCAAGGAAACGGCCGAGGCAGGCTTTGACGTGCTCGTCGCCTGCGCATTCAACTACGAGGCGCACACGACCGAGTTTTCCAAGCTGGGCCGAATCCCCGTGCTCAAGGCGCGGATGAACCCCGACCTGCACATGGCC
>JAJDZN010000167.1 GCA_022824585.1 Bryobacterales bacterium
CGCTTTGCCGAAAAAGTGTCTTCGGGTGTCGGTCTCTGGGGCGTGGGCTTCCGGCGTCATTGCTTCGTCACCGCCTCGTCCAGATTCAGCACGAGGCTGGCTATCCCGGCGTAGGCGGCCAGCTCCCGCGGGTCGGAGCGCGGATCCCACGGCGAGTCGCCCACCGCCAGGTACGCTTCGGCTGCGTCGAGATCCGAGTCGAACCGGTCCGCATAGGCGCGGTACAGGTCTTCAAGGATATCCCGCTCGTCTTGTCCCGGCAACCGGCCCAGCACTTTCAGGTACATCTGGTCGATGCGCGCCGCGGGGCTCTGTGCATCGCCGCGCAATGCCGTATCCGCGAGGTGTCGCGCCGCTTCCACGAACGTGGTGTCGTTCATGAGGTTGAGCGCCTGCAGCGGCGTGTTGGTGCGCTTGACGTGGACCGTGCAGACCTCCCGGTCGGAGGCGTCGAAGTTCATCATCGACGGCGGTGCCACCGTGCGCTTCCAGTAGGTGTACAGGCTGCGCCGGTACAGTTCGGGGCCATCGCCGGGCTGGTAGGCGTTGCCGGAGACCTCCTCCCACAGTCCGGGCGGCTGGTAGGGGCGCACCGAAGGCCCGCCGATGTCCTGCTGCAGCAGCCCTGCGGCCGCGAGTGCCTGGTCGCGGATCGTCGCCGCTGCCAGGCGGAACCGGGGTCCGCGAGCGAGCAGTCGATTCTCGGGGTCGCGCTCGAGCAGTTCCGCGTCCACCTGCGAGGACTGCCGGTAGGTCGCGCTGAGCATGATTGTCTTCAGCAGCCGCTTGACGTCCCAGCCCGAGTCCATGAACTCGACTGCCAGCCAGTCGAGCAGCGCCTGGTTGGACGGCGCCTCGCCCTGGGAGCCGAAGTCGTCGACGGTCTTGACCAAGCCGACGCCGAACAGCATCTGCCAGAGCCGGTTGACGATCACGCGCGCCGTCAGCGGGTTGGACCGGCTGACGATCCAGCGCGCCAGCTCGAGCCGGTTCGCGATGCCGGGGCCGGTCGCGCCGAGCAGGGCTTCTGGAATGGCCGCCTCGACGGGATCTCCGTGCAGGTCGTAGCGGCCGCGCTCGAGCACGTAAGCCTGGCGCGACGGCCCCTCCTTCATCACCATGACGGTGGGAACGGTGTCGAGGAAGGCGTCGTATCGCCGTTGCGCCTCGGCCGCGGCCAAGCTTGCCTCGCGGACGCTTGGCGAGGCGGCTAGGTCGAGAAACGCGCTGCGCAGCTTGTCCCGCTGTGCCGGCGCGCGGTCGCCGGGCCGGATCGCTGCCAGGACGCCCAGCGGCGCGGTCGAAGCCAGTGCCCTAGCCTCCGCCGGAGAGAGGGCCCGGCCGTACACGCGCACCTCGTCGATCCGTCCGGAGAAGCGGTTGTCGAGGCCGCCGCCGCCGCCCACCTTGAGGCTCGCGTTGCTTTGCGAGGGCCAGTCGAGGTTGTTGAACAGGACCTCGAACTCCTGCTCGCGGCCGTCGATGTACATGCGGACGCCCTTGGCCTTGCGCTTGCCGTCGTAGGTCAGCAGCACGTGCTGCCAGCGGCCGGGCTCGATCCGGCGCTGGCTCGCCAGGCGCATGCTCAGGTCGCTCCAGCGTTGCGACATGTGCCACCAGAGCTTGCCGCCGCGCACGAAGAGGCCCCAGCCGTTGCCGATCGGGTTCTCCCCCATGGAGGCGACGATCGAACCGTCGTCGCCGGTCTCGGGCCGGATCCAAGCCGAGACGGTGAGGGGGTCCATGTAGTTGAAGATGCCGACTTTGCCCAGGTCCGCATAGCGCCCGCCGTCGAACACCGCCGCCGTGCCGGATTGTCCGTCGGCGAACTCGGTCTCCACCCGCTCTGGGGCGCTGCTTCCGTCAATCGAGCCCCCCCGGAAGCTGCTCGTGCCGAGCCGGCCATCGAACGGCGCGTGCACCCGCAGGCCGCGGGCGGGGGACCAGTTCAGGTCCGGGGTGTCGGCCAGGCGAGCCTCCCATGCTGCCTGCTCGCGGGCGATCTGCGGCTCTAGCGCGTCCCAGCGCTCCCGCGCGTCGGCCAGCCCGGCCGCCAAGGTGGCCAGCCGCGCTTCTTGTTCCGGCGTCGGGGCGTGCAGCAGCGGATCTTCGTTGCCGAAGTTCCAGACCATGCCCTTTTCCTCGACGTTGTTGAAGTAGGCGAAGAACTGGTAGTACTCCCGCTGCGACAGCGGGTCGAACTTGTGGTCGTGGCAGCGCGCGCAGGCCAGCGTCAGGCCCAGCCAGACCGTGGCCGTGGTCTCGGCCCGGTCGGCCACGTATTCCACGCGGAACTCCTCGTTGACAGAGCCGCCCTCCGCGGTCGTGCGGTGGTTGCGGTTGAACCCGGTTGCGACGACCTGCGCCCGGGAGGCGTCCGGGAGCATGTCACCCGCCAGCTGCTCGAGCGTGAACTGGTCGAACGGCACGTTGCGATTGAAGGCCTCGATCACCCAGTCGCGCCAGCGCCACATCGAGCGGGTGCCATCGGTCTGGTAGCCGTTCGTATCGGCATAGCGCGCCGCGTCCAGCCACATGCCCGCCAGGTGCTCCCCGTAGCTGGCCGATGCGAGCAGGCGGTCCAGCAGCCTCTCGTAAGCGTCTGTCGCCGGATCTGCCGCGAACTCCTGCACCATGCCCGGAGCGGGCGGCAGGCCTGTCAGATCCAGTGCCGCCCGGCGAGCGAGCGTGCGGCGGTCCGCCGGCGCGGCCGGCGCGAGTCCCTCTCGGGCGAGCCTGTCGGCGACGAGCGCGTCGATGGGGTGCAGCCCGTCCTTGGCGGGCTGCGGCAGGTCCGGGCGCGTGGGCGGGCTGAACGCCCAGTGGCTTTCCCACGGGGCCCCTTGCTCGATCCAGCGCCGCAGGGTCTCGATCTCGCCCTCGCTGAGCGGGTCGTGGCCCATGTAGGCGGGCGGCATCCGCCTGGCCGGGTCCGAACTGGCGACCCGTTGGAGCAGGCCGCTCTCGGCGGGCTCGCCCGGCACGACCGGCATCGCGCCGCTGGCAGCCGCGCCGAAGGCGCCGGATTCGCGGTCTAGGCGCAGCCCCGCTTGGCGCTGGCCCTGGTCCGGGCCGTGGCAGCTGTAGCAGCGATCCGAGAGAATCGGACGCACGTCGTCGTTGTAGTCAACGCGTTCGGGGGGCAGTGTCGCGGCGCTGCCGGCGGCCGCGGCCAAGCCAGCGAGCAACGCGTGAGTTACTGCCCGGCCCACAGTGCGATTGTACCAGCGGAAGGCCGGAATCGACTCTTCTGGCGGCCTCGGCAGTGCGTCGATCCGGGCGAAGATCAAGCAAAAACGAGCGTACCGCCGCCAGCCGGACAGCCCGGAGCGGCTTGCGCGACGGCTCCGCAGACTCTTCATAACAACCCTTACAATGGAGGGGTGGTTTGCGAATCGCGCCCCTAGGCGCGGCATTGTGGCTTCGGGCGCAAGATTACGAGCGCGCCGAAGGATAGCGCGAGCGAACGGCGGCAGCTAGAACACGGGAGAAACGAAGTGCGCAGTTCGAATAGAGAGTCCAACCTGCGATGGGGCGTCGAGAAGCGGTTGGAGTTCATCGAATTCCGGCTCTTTTTCGAAGGCAGGATGAACCGAGGCGACCTGATGAGCATCTTCGGAGTCTCGGTCAACCAGGCCTCGACCGATCTGAACCGCTACCTGAAGCTGGCACCGGGCAACATGGTCTACGACAAGAGCGCCAGGAGCTACCTGCGCAGCGACAGCTTCAAGCCGGTATTCCTCAAACTCGACGCTGCCGCCTACTTGAATCAGCTGCGCGCGATTTCCGACGGCATCGTGAGCAAGCAAGATTCGTGGGCCATGGAATACCCCGTGTTCGACGCGGCCCCGGCGCCGACGCGCCTCGTC
>JAJDZN010000214.1 GCA_022824585.1 Bryobacterales bacterium
TGGACCCCGCCCTGTTGGTCCGTGTAGCTAACCGTGAACTCAGGCATCGCGCCGGCCCTAGAGGCTAGGACGCCGGGCCGGGCCTAGGCGTGCAGCGCATTAGAACGAGAATCGCAGTCCCAACTGCAGCTGGCGCGCCTGGCCTGCCGACAGCGATCGCCCGAAAGTGGCTTGGCCGAACGTCCGTTCGGGCAGGTCGAAGTTGGCGCGGTTCGTGACATTGAAAGCCTCCAGCCGCAGTTCGGCCGTGGCTTGCTCGGACAGCCGCAGGGATCGCACGACTGCCACGTCCAGGGAGCCGAAGCCCGGACCCGCCAGGATGTTCCGCCCGGCGTTTCCGAAGGTGAGCGGTGCGGGCATGGCGAAGGCGGCCGCGTCGAAGAATTGGCTCGGACCGCGAAGGCCGGTCGCTGGATCGCCGGTCAGGTTGGGTCGATCGGTGCCGAAGATGCCGCCGGTGTTGCCGGTGTTGGAGTTGTCGATGGCCAGCTGGGGGGTCAGCGGGCGGCCGCTTCCGGCCGTGGCGATCGCGTAGGCGCGCCAGCCCCCCAGCAGCCTGTGCCGGAACGGGGACGCGAGTTGGAGGGAGAGCGCCAATCGGTGGCGCTGGTCGAAGTTGGACAGCCCCCTCTCGGCCCGGAAGTCGTGGCTGTTCTGAGGAAACGACTGGTCGCCAGAAGAACTCAGGAAGGCCGAGACGTCGTCGATGGACTTGGCCCAGGTATAGGCCGCGCGGAAGCCGACAAGCTGGCCGAAACGCCGTTCTAGGGTGGCGACGCCGGAGTGGTAGCTCGAGGCCGCTCCAGACTCGAACAGGACGATATTGGCGAAGCCGGGCGTCGGGCGCCGCAAGTCCACCTCGCCCTCCCCCGGCGCGGGCTGGTTCAGGTTGCGCCGTCGCAGCAGCTTGGTTGCTTTCGAGCCAACGTAGGATACCCGTGCCACGAGCTCGCCGGGCAGCGTGCGCTCAAGCCCGAAGTGCCAGTGCTGGGCGTAGCCGGTGCGGTAGTCGGGCTGCAGGGTGTTGACCGATGCGGGAGGGGCGAAGCCCGGCCCGGAGAACGGGTCTGACAATCGCGGCAGGGAGACTTGCGACGGGAAGAACAGCTTCAGGTCAAAGTAGGGAGGGTTGAAGTACAGGCCGGAGTTGGCCTCCAGCATGGTCACGTCGTAGTAGAGGCCGTAGGCGGCCCTCAGCACAAGCGCGTCGCGGGGATTCCAGGCGAGTCCGATGCGCGGCGCGAAATTGTTGCGATCCGCCGCGTATCCTGCCCTGCCGAGTGGCGAGGCGGCCGCGTCGATGAGTCGCAGCGTGCCGAGGTCAAACTGCGAGAAGCGGTCGTCGGCGTCGTGAACGGGCGCGTTGTATTCGTAGCGCAGCCCGACGCTTAGCGTCAGTTCTGGCGCCAGCGTCCAGTCGTCTTGGCCGAACACGCTCCAGAATTGCGCGCGCTGGCGGAAGTCGTTGTCCACCACGGTCTGGATGCTGTACGTGGGAAAGCCGAGCAGCAGGTCCGACACGGGGTGCTGCGAAATCACGCCCAGGAAATTGAACTGGCCGCGTCCGAACAGCCCTTGAGTGCCGTCAATGCTGACGCTGCGGAGTTCGCCGCCCCACTTGAGCCGGTGCTTTGACTTCGCGTGCGTGAGATTGGCCGCGACGTGTTGCGTGGTGCTTGTGCGCGCGATCGGGAGCGCGGTGTCGTCCGACAGGCTGGCGTAGCCGCCGACATTGATACTGGGAAATCCCACGAAGCGGGGATCGGTAGTCAAGCCCTTGATGCCTAGCTCGCTGGAAATGTCGCGACCCGCGTTCTGGTGCGTGACCGCGCGGCGCAGGCGGTTGAACCCCGCGCGGATCTCTAGCAGGGTCAGCGCCGAGAACGCCTGTGAGTAGGCTGCCGCAAGGTGCTGGCCGCGGTCCAGCGTGAAGCTCCCGAAGCCAGGCACGTCCGAATCCGCGAACGGGCTGAAAGAGCGCAGGTGGCCGGAATTGAAGCGTGCGAAGATGCGGCTCTCGGCGGCCGGGTCGTGGTCCAGGCGCCCTGTGAGTTGATTCACGAGGGCGTCCCCGTCCGGCGTGGAAACGAAGTTTTGCACAGGATCGCGCCGGTTGGGGTCTGGCCAGTAGCGGGCCGCGCCCGCACCGGCCGGATCCTGCCTCTCCAGGGGAACGCGGTTGTCAGGGAACGGCGCTGCCGCGAAGGGGTCGATCACCGGAGCCGGAGTGTCGGAGAAATCGCCCGTGCGTTGCGCCGGAGTCGGCACTGCCGCGGTGCGCGTCGCGGCATCGTCGATGCGGGTGCCCTCGAAGCCGGCGAAGAAGAACGTGCGTTCGCCGGGCAGCGGCCCGCCCAGGGCGCCGCCAAACTGGCCACGCCGGTACATCGCCTTCGGCTCGTCCTCCGGGTCAAAATAGTTCGGCTCGTCTAGCGCCTCGTTGCGCAAATAGTGGTAGGCCGATCCGTGCAGTTCGCGGGTGCCCGAGCGGCTTACGACGTTTACTTGCCCGCCCGAGCTGCGGCCGAACTCTGCCTTGTAGCCAGAAGCGTGGAGTCGGAATTCGCGGACGCTGTCCAGAGGCGGGCTGACCACGATCCTGTTGATATAGATGTCGTTGTTGTCGATGCCGTCGAGCAAGAAGTTGTTGGCTGTCTCACGTCCGCCGGACACATGGAAGCCGCTGTCGTCCTGGGAAGAGAGCTCAGAGCCCGGCGCACTCGAGTGAGCCCCGCCAGCCAGCAGCGTGAGCGGCAGGAACACCCGTTGGTTGAGGGGCAGGTTGCGCATCCTGTCGCGCCCGATCACGGTGCCCAATGCTGCGGTCCCAGCCTCGATCAGCGGGGTCGAGTCCACCACGTCAATGCTGGTCCGGAGTGCTTCCAGCACCATCTCGAGCCGCACTTGGACGCTGGTGCCGACGCGCACGGCGACCCGTGCCACCGGTGCGGACAGCCCGTTGGCGCTCGGCGTGAGGTCGTAGGTTCCGGGCGGCAGCGAAGGGAAGATGAACGTCCCGACCAGCGTCGCTGGCGAGCTATGCTGGCGGCCGGTTTCGACGTGCGCTGCGACAACATCCGCCGCAACCCGACCGCCCGACGGCCCGATGATCGTGCCGGAAATGCTGCCGCCCACCACTTGGGCCGGGAGCGTGACCAGCGACGCGGCGAAGAACGCTGTCGCGGCCGTGCAGGCAAGACGAGACATCCCGCACAGACACAGCATGTTTTCGACTCGGGCTTGGCCGCCGCTACCGTGCCTCGCGTCCCTGAGCCGGCCTAGAGCTTGAACAATTCGCGCAGCCGCTTGGTTTGGCCGCGGCTTACGGGAACTTCGGTCCCGTCCGGGTCGCTCATGCGCAGCTGGTAGTTCGACTTGAACCAAGGCAGCACCTCTTTGATTCGGTTGATGTTGACGATGTACGAGCGGTGGGGCCTCCAGAAGCGCGGATCCTCCAAGGTCGCGTGCAGCTCGTCGAGCGTCTTGTAGTTGCTGTGTCCGTCCAATTCAGTCGCCACGATGCGGATCGCGCCGGAATCCACAGTGGCGAAGATCACGTCCGCAGCGTCGACCAGCATCATGCGGTCGCCACCCCGGATCAGGACCTTGGTTGGCGGCGCGGGCTGGTTGCGAACCGTCGCCAG
>JAJDZN010000192.1 GCA_022824585.1 Bryobacterales bacterium
TGAGCACCGTGATGGCGCCGCCAATCCTTAACCTAGCACAGGCCTTCGAGACGGAGATTCCGGGGGACGCAGCTGGTGGAAAGCGGCCACGTTTGGATTGAGCGAGGGGGATCCAAGGATTGTTCGCGAGGCAGCCAGTCCGCACCGCTGCATGGCTCGGCCTCCTTGCGGCGGCTTGCTCGGCGAGCGCTCGTGCGCAGGATCCTTACGACTTCCCGGCCGCCCGCTCGTTCCTAGACGAGCACTGCCAAGCCTGCCACGGCGGGGCCTCTCCGGCGGGAGGATTCCGCACGGACTCGCTGCACGGCGTGGCGTCTTTCGCCACGCACGCCGACGCCTGGATCTCGCTCGCCGCTAGAGTGTCGAACCACGAAATGCCGCCGACGGGGGCCCCTTCGCCACCGTTGGACGACCGCACCGCCTTCGTCGCGTGGGTCGAGCGAACGTGGCGCAGCCAATCCTGCGCAGCCGAACTGCCGCCGACGCCCAGCCCCGTCAGACGGCTGAATCGCGACGAGTATAGCGCTACGGTCCGCGATCTGTTCGACATCCAGATCGACGTCAGCGAGATGTTCCCGGTTGACGGGGCCGGCGGGGAGGGTTTCGACAATGCCGCCGAGACGCTGTTTCTCTCACCCCTGCTTGCCGAGAAGTACCTAGCTGCCGCCAAGTTCGTGCTGGACGTAGCCTCCAAGGAATTCAAGTCCCGCACCAAGATCTTCGTGGCCCGGCCCGGCCCCGGCACGACCGAGGCCGATGCATCCAGAGAGATCCTCGCGAAGTTTCTTCCAATCGCCTTTCGCCAGCCGGTCGGCTCGGAAACCATCGCTTCCTACGTCCGGCTGGCGCGACGGGCGCGACGGCAGGGAGCGGACTTCGAGTCGTCGATCTTTTTCGCGCTGCGCAGCGCCTTGGTTTCCCCCGCTTTCCTCTTCCACGTGAGGGCCGTTGCCGCCGCCCCTGCCTCGCCCCAGTACGCATTGGCTTCGCGGCTGTCCTACTTCCTCTGGGGCAGCCAGCCCGACGAGCTCCTGCTTGACATAGCGGCTGCCGGGAGAATGGATGACCCGGCCGTGCTAGACCGCTTGGTGCCCCGCATGCTGCGGGACGACCGGGCTTTGGAGTTCTTCTCGCGGTTCAGCGAGCAGTGGTTGCGGATTCGGGACTTGGAAGGCAGCCACGGTCCCGATCCCGAGCTGTTCCCGGAGTACGCCGCCGACGCCGAGCTGCGCGGCGACATTCTGCTGCAGCCGGTGTTCTTCTTCCGCGAGGTCTTTCGCGAAAACCGGTCCGTGCTGGAGTTCCTTGATTCGGACGGCACCGTGCTGACGCAGCCGCTGATCACACACTTGGGGCTGCCCCTGAAGAAGAAGCAGGACGCGAAGAATCCCAACTGGATGGAACTGCCCGAAGGCTCCGGGCGCGGGGGCCTGCTCGGCATGCCGTCCATATCGGCGCTGGCATCGCACCCGCACCGCACGAGCCCGGTCCTGCGCGGTGTCTGGATACTCGATTCCATCCTCGGCACGCCGCCCCCTGCTCCGCCGCCAGACGTGCCGGAATTGGACGAGTCAAGCGAGGGCGAACGTGCCGGTTCGATCCGCGAACGGCTCTCAGCCCACAGCAATAGCCCAAGCTGCGCGAGCTGCCACCAACGCATTGATCCGCTCGGATTCGCGATGGAAAACTACGGCGTGCTGGGAAGGTGGCGCGACCAGGATGCGGGAGTTCCCGTGGACGCCACCGGAAAACTCCCTGACGGTACGCGATTGGATGGCCCGGACAGCCTCAAAACAGCGCTGCTGGAGCGCAAGCGCCTGTTCTTGAGAAACCTGGCCAAGCGATTGCTGGGCTATGCTCTTGGTAGGGGCTTGACACCGTCCGATACGTGCGCCGTGGAAACCGTCGTCAGCCAGGTCGAGCGCCAAGACTACTCAGCTTGGGCGCTGCTGCGCGAGATCGTGCGCAGCGAGCCGTTCCTCCACGCTGCGTTTCCGAGGCAGGGCCAGGAGCGACCGTGACCATGCCTGCCAGCCGCAGCTTGCAGATCTCGCGCCGCGCATTGCTGCGTGGCAGCGGCGTTGTGTTGGGGCTGCCCTGGCTTGAAGCCACGGCCCTCGGAAACAGGCGGACCGACCCCCGCCCAAGCCCAGTCCGCATGGCCGCGCTGTACATGCCCAACGGTGCGTATCCGGCCACATGGACGCCTGCGGCGGCAGGTCGCGACTTCGAACTCACCCCGAGCCTGGAGCCGCTGGCCGACATCCGGCAACAAGTCACGGTGCTGAGCAACCTGTGGAACGAACAGGCCAAGGACGGGGACGGCCACTACGTCAAGGAATCCTCTATCCTGACCTGCACCCGGATCAAGAAGACACAAGGCGCTGACCTGCGCAACGGGATTTCGTTCGATCAGATTGCGGCTGGCGCGCGCGGGCACCTCACTCCCTTGCCCTCCCTCGAGCTCGGCGTGACGCCCGTGGCCGTCGGCAACGACGCAGTGGTGGGCTATACCCGGGTCTATGGCTCCCACATCTCATGGTCGACGCCAACCACGCCGCTGGCACGCGAGTTGAACCCGCGGGCGGTCTACGAACGGCTGTTCCGCGCCGCACAGGGGTCCAGCGCGTCGGAAGCAGGGCTCGATTCCTTGCTGCTAGACCGCGTGCTGCAAGATGCGAAGCGGCTGCGCAAGCGATTGGACTCCTCTGACCGGGCCCGCCTGGACGAGTACTTGGCCTCCGTGCGCTCGCTGGAAGAGCGAGTGCAATGGTCGACCCGGACCGAGCGGGCGGACTGGGAGCCCTTGGCGAATCTGGACCTGCGCGACGCACCGACGGAGCGGCCTTCCAACCACTTGGAGCATGTGCGCTTGATGCTCGACATGATCGCCGTGGCGTTCCAGTCGGACACGACGCGCGTGGCGACGTTCATGTTCGGCAACGCCGTGAGCAACATCAGCTTCCGCTTCCTCGACGGCGTCACATCCGGTCACCATGACGTCTCGCACCACGCCAACGAAGAGCAGAAGCTGGCCGAGTACAAGATCATCAACCGCTGGCACGTCGAGCAGTATGCGTACCTGCTGCGCCGGCTGGCGGCCATGCCTGAAGGCGAGGGCACGGTCTTGGACAACTCCATGGTCGTGTTCGCGTCGGCCCTGTCGGACGGCCAGAAGCACGATCCGCACAAGTTGCCCGTGCTGCTCGGCGGCAAGGGCGGGGGCCGCATCGACAGCGGCCAGCACTTGGTCTACGGCGAGGACCACCCCCTCGCGAACCTCTACTTGGCATTGCTGGAAGCCTTCGGCGCCCGGGCGGAGCGCTTCGCCGACAGCACCGGACCGCTCCGCGGACTGCTGGTCTCCTGACGTCCCATGCGCTGGCTGGCGATCGTGGGCCTATGCGCCGCCTTGGCGGCGGGTCTGACGGCCGCCGACCTGAGCGGGACTTGGATCGGCACCGTGCCCGAGCGCGGGCGGACGCCCGCTCGGGACATCGCCTTTCAGTTCGTGCAGCGAGGCACGACGCTCAGCGGCAAGGCATACAACGATGCCGGGGCGAGTGATCCGATCATTTACGGCACCGTTGCGGACGGCCGCGTGCAGTTTGAAGTCGAGGCCCTTCAGCAAGCCGGCAACCAGATCAACATCGTCCTGTACCGCTTTGACGGCATCATTGACGGCGAGTGGGTTGAACTCACGCGTGAACTGGCCGCGGCCCGCGACGCCTCCAGCGGGAATGTCATCCCTGTCCGCCGCGCTTGGGACAGCGACGAGGCGGATCGCAATCGGCGCTTCCACACGTTTCGCCTGCAAGCACTGGTTCGATAGCAGCGCAAGGGACCCATAAAGACTTGGTCGGGCACCTAGCGCTCAGTCACGTTTGACGCAGGAGTGACCCGCTAGAACACGGGGCCCGCCAGAAGCGCAGCATGCCCTGCATTCGCGTGTCAGCGCGCCACAGCGCCTCGTTGCCGAGGAGCGGGCGACGCTTCGAGGACCGCAAGCCCGCCGCCCGCCCCAGTCAGTGCCTGCCCGCTGCCTCGTAGCTCGCGTCCGTCCTCGATCCCTCCACGCAGGTCTCCGGCAGCACCGGCAGGATTCCGTGGGCCTGTGCCCAGACTGCCGCCCCTGCGTCGACCGCGAGTCGACCGTGACTCAGCGCTAAGCTCATCAGCGAGGCTCGGAGGTCACTGTTAGGATGATGAGGCTCGATGCTGCGGCCCCGTCGATTGATCTGTGGACACGCAGGGCTCCTGCTCCTCCTAGCTGCCGGACACGCTCAAGGCCTGGACGGTCA
This sequence comes from Bryobacterales bacterium, assembly GCA_022824585.1. Lineage (GTDB taxonomy): Bacteria > Acidobacteriota > Terriglobia > Bryobacterales > UBA6623 > VXMF01. Next base: position 4,302 of record JAJDZN010000192.1, read on the forward strand.
GCAAGCCGCTTCAGAGTCGGGTAGCGCCGAGGCCGAGCCGGAAGGCGACGCCGCCGAAGAGTCCGAGAGCGGCGGCGCGCAGCGCACGGAAATCAACCTCCTAGGGGAGACGGCGTCGGAGTCGGGCGAGAGCCGGCGCAACGAGAACGTCCAGTTCAACCTCGTCGACAACAACGCTCTCAAGGAACTCAACATCCGCCTCGGCACGACCGCAACGATCATCGATGAGTTCGCCGTCAACCAGGGCTATTTCGGCTCCGAATACGGAAAGCCCCCGACACCCCCGGTGCATGCCGCGCCCGCTGCCGCCGGCGGCTTCCATGGCGACGCCTACTGGCGCCACAACAACAGCCTGTTCTCCGCCCGTTCGTTCTTTCAGGTGGGTGCCGTCCAACCGGCCAGGGAAAACCTATACGGCGTCAACCTCGCCGCACCCCTGGGCCCCTTGGGCGGAATCACCTTAAGCGCGTCCCAGAACAAGATCCGAGGAAACGTCAACGGCAACGTCCTCATCCCGCTTCCGGAGGAGCGGACGCCGCTGGCCAAGGATCCCGCAACCCGCCTCGAAGTCCAGCGGATTCTGGACGCCTTTCCGGCGGTCTCGCCGAACCGGCCCGACATTGCCGCCCGCGCCCACAACACGAACAGCCTGCAGCGGATCAACACCGATTCCGCCCGCGTACAGCTAGACCGCGACGGCGTCGCGAAGGGCAAGCTCGCGCTGCGACACGTTTGGACGGCCCAAAATGTCGACGCCTTCCAACTGGTCAAGGGCCAGAATCCCGACACCGACAACAGGTCCCATTCCTCCCGGCTCAGCTGGAGCCTGCCGCTCGCGCCCTCGACGGTCCTCCAGCTCTCCACGGGCTTCGACCGCCTCGGCACCCTCCTGCTACCGGCGGAGGGCGCCGTCGGCCCGATCTTCATGAGCGCCAGGGACCTCACGTTCTTAGGCCCTTTCCCCAACATCCCGATCGATCGCGCCCAGAACCGCTGGCGCCAAGCGGCCACGCTGCACCACACTCGCGGCAACCACCAGATCACAGCGGGCTTTGCCCTGACCCGCTTGCAGTACAACGGCGAGGAGCCGGACAGCGGTCGCGGACTGCTCCTGTTCGCCGCGAACTTCGGCAACGACGCCATCACGAACCTCCGGCTGGGGCTGCCGAGCCGCATGGCCGTCTCCCTGGGATCGACCTACCGCGGGTTCCGCAACTGGTCCAACAAGTTCTTCCTGGGCGACCGCTGGCAAGCGACCAAGCGCCTGACGCTGAACCTCGGCGTCCGCTACGAGCCCTTCACCCGCCCGGTCGATGTCACCGGAAAAACGGAACTGGCAATGGATTCGGACCTGAACAACGTCGCCGGCTCGTTCGGATTCGCGTACCGCCTTCCCGCTAATGCCGGCGTGGTGAGAGGCAACTTTGCCTCGCACTACGGCGACCTGTTTCCGGTCACCTACGGCCAAGCGCGCCTAAACGCGCCGCACACCGTGACATCGATCTTCATCCAGCCGCCCCTGGCCAACTGGCGCTCCCTGGTCGATCACTCCAAGCGCGACCCGAACGCCCGCTCAAGCCGGGTCGAGCCAGGCCCGGACCTGACCGTGCCTTACGCGCATCAGTACAACTTCAGCTGGGAGAAGCGCCTCGCCGCCAACTGGCGCCTGCAGCTTGGATACACCGGGAGCCGCGCCCACAAGCTGATCATCACGTACTTCCTGAATCGTGCCGGCGAGGTCCCCGGTGTCGTCTCGACCATACGGAACATCAATGAGCGCCGACCAGACCAGAGCATTTTCGAGCACCTGTTCATCCATAACGGGTCGCGGGGCTATTTCGACGCAGGACGCGTCACGCTATCGGCTCCAAGCTGGCGAGGCCTCTCCCTGAACGCTTCCTACTGGCTCAGCAAGTCCATTGACCTAGGGGGCTCCTACACCAACACGGCATCCGGGCCCGATGCTCGGCTCGCCGTTGCCCAGACGGAACAGGAATCCCACCGCGACCTGAAGGGACTCAGCGACTTCGACCAGCCGCACGCGTTCCTGCTTCAGGCCAGCTACACAACACCTCGCGGCCTGGCGCCGCACTGGTCGGGCAGGCTGATGAGCAATTGGACGCTCTCGACGGTGACACTGCTCAAGTCGGGGACGCCGTTCACGGTAGAGTCAGGCTCCGACGGCCCGGGCTTCGGCAACATCGACGGGCGCAAGGGCGACCGGCCGATGGTGGTCGACCCCTCGGTCCTCGGACGGGTCATCGGCTCGCCGGACACATCCGAATCGCTGCTGCCGCGCAGCGCATTCCGTTATTTCAGCGCACCTGCGGAGCAAGCTGGCAGCCTCGGCCGCAACACCTTCCGCAAGGGCAAGATCGCCAACGTCAACGCTTCGCTATCGCGCCGCTTCCGGGTCGGGCCGGAATGGTCGATGGAGCTTCGTGCCGAGGCGATCAATTTCTTCAACACGCCGCAGTTCGCCGAGCCTGGGAAGGGCCTGTCCTCGCCGAACTTCGGCCAAATCAACAACACGCTCAACGACGGACGCACGTTCCGGTTCCAGCTGAAGTTCCTCTGGTAGCGAGCGATTGGCCGCATGGCGGGCCGGATCGCGAGTCCGCGAGACCGCAGCCAGGCGTAACGAAGAGCCTGCCCTGCAAAGGCCGTGCGCTGCAGCGAGGTGGGCAGTGCGGCGGCCATCCCGGAAACGTCGAACGGGCTGGCTTTCGCGCCCTCTAACGCGTCTGCGCAGGCCGCACCAGGCGCTCTCGGCCAGTTCGCCGCCGGGCACTCTAGGAGCAGCCGCGCTCAAGCGCGGCAAGCGGCTGAACCGAACCCACCGTGGTAGCATGTTGCGTAAGTTTTTAAGGCCCTGCATGGGGCAATCTGCAATCAGGGGGGCATTGCGATGCACGCACGATTTCTATTTGCGACGGTCGTCGCGGCACTGTTGCTGGGGGTTTCGCCGATCCTCGCTCAGCAGTCCAGCCTGACAGGCACCGTCACTGACACCACTGGCGCGGTCATTGTCGCGGCGGAGGTGGTGCTCGCCAATTCGGACACCGGCGTCGAGGCCTCGACGCAGAGCAACGAGTCCGGCGGCTTCAACTTCACACTGGTGCAGCCCGGCACCTACGAGCTGCGCTGCGAGTCCGTCGGATTCAAGACGTACCGCCAGTCAGGGCTGGTGATGGAGACGGGCCTGACCAAGACGGTGAACATCCAGCTCCAACTCGGCGAGATCACCGAGACCATCGAGGTGACCGGATCGGCGCCGCTGCTGGAGACCGAGAACACCACAGTCGGCCAGTTCATCGAGCGCACCACGGTCGCCCAGATGCCGGTCGGCAGCCGCCAGGCGGGGCAGCTGATCAAGCTGGCCGGCAACGTGACCTTCGCCACCTCCGGCGGCGGCCTCTACGACCTGCCCTTCTTCTCGATGGCGGGCGGCCGCTCCCGTAACCAGATGTGGCATCTCGACGGCGGCGTCGTGCAAAACATGGCGCTCGGCATCGCCCAGCTCAACCTCAACCCGCCGGTGGAATCGCTGCGCGAGTTCAAGGTCGAGTCCAACAACTACGCCGCGGAATTCGGGCGGAGCGGCAATGGCCTGATCATCATGAGCACGCGCTCGGGTACCAACAACTTCAATGGTGCCCTGTATCACAACTTCCGCAACGATGCGATCGACGCGCGGACGTTCTTCGCACCTAGCATCGCGCCATTGCGTTACAACATCTTTGGCGGCTCATTGGGCGGCCCGATCAAGAAGGACAAGACCTTCTTCTTTGTCAACTACGAGGGACAGCGCCGCAGCGACGGCTTAACGATCGCCAACACCGACGTGCCCCACCCGATGGAGAAGAACAACGGCGATTTCTCCGCACGCGCGGGTTTCGATCTCATCGACCCGCTCACTGGCGAGCCATTCGCGGGCAACATGATCCCAGCCTCCCGGATCGATCCTCTCGGCAGCGCCTTCGCTCGCCTATACCCGGATCCCAACAACCCCGGGCCGCTGACTTCTGCGCCGCGAGACAACTACGTCAAGAATGTGTCCAACCGTGGCGTGTCGGACTTCCTCACGATCAAGGTCGACCACAACTTCGGGCCAAAGGACCGCATCTCCAGCCGCTTCAGCAACGTCAACGCACCAGCCGAGCCCGAGCCCGTGTACCCCAACGAGTTCGCCGACTTCCGGGCTTCGAAGCAGACTCGCTCGAACCTCGTGTCCACGTCCACTTGGAACCACAACTTCTCCACCACGATGGTGAACGAGTTCCGCTATACGTTCGGCAACCGCACATTCACGACCCGGGGCCTTGGCACGGGCAGCGGCAAGAACGGGGAGTTGGGCGTGCCTAACGTCGACCCGGAATTCTTCTCGACTGTGAACCTAGTCGGCTACACGCGCCTAGGAGCTGGCAATCAGGAGCGCATCCAAAAGCCCATCCGTACCCACCAAGTCGTCAACAACACGTCCTGGTTCAAGGGCAACCACAGCGTCAAGTGGGGCATGGAGTACCGCTACTCGCGCAACCAAGATGACTTCAACAGTGCCGCAGGCGGGAATTTCACTTTCAACAACCGGGCTGCCGGAGACGCACTGGCGCAGCTGTTGCTCGGCTGGACGACCCGCGGTCAACTTATTGACACCGACATTCTCAACACCCGCAGTGACTACTGGGGCTTCTACGTGCAGGACAGCTGGAAGACTACCGACAAACTGACGCTGAATCTGGGCCTGCGCTGGGAGGTTGACACGCCCCGCTGGGAGCTGAGCAACAATCAAAGCGGCTTTGATCCGCTTGGCAACAATGCCGTGTGCAACTGCCCTGGCGTGATGCTCTTTGCCGGCCGAGACGGCCGTGGCAAGTATGCCCACGACCCCGATGTCAACAACCTAGGGCCGCGCATCGGACTCGCCTATCGCGCCTCGAACACAACCGTGATCCGAGCCGGATACGGCGTCAACTACAACGGCGCCTACGCTCGGGCAGTTCCGTTCACGCAGTTCTGGACGTTTTCCCGGACCTTGGACATCAACTCGCCCGATGGCGGCTTTACTCCTGCCTTCATGCTCAGCGAGGGACTGCCGGCGGTCCAGCCGTTCACCGATGCCGATCGCGTGGGAACGTTTGGCGCGACCATCTCCGGTCGTCGAACGGTTTCTCCGGACTACATCCAGCAGCACCAGCAAAACGGCTACTCGCAGCAGTGGAATTTCACCCTCCAGAAGCAGTTGCCGGACAACATCCTGCTGGAGGCCCAGTACCAAGCCAACGTCGGACATAAGCTGGGCGGCCAAAACTACAACCAGAACATGATCCCGCTAGTCGGCGGCAGGGGCCCGGCGACCCAGAGTCAGAACGCGCGGTTGTTCCCTCAATACAACGCCGTGTGGGTGGAGAGCCCGGACTGGGGCAACTCGACCTATCATTCGCTGAATCTGAAGGCGGAGAAGCGATTCTCCAGCGGCTTGAGCTACCTCGTCAACTACACGTGGTCGAAATTCATTGACGACGTCGAGTCGGCAAACGAACTGGGGGGCGAGCAAAACAACGGCTACACGCACTTCCAGCTACGGCACCTCGACAAGGCGCTGTCGGGCAACGATATCCGGCATCGAGTCGTCGCAAGCGGAGTCTACGAACTGCCCGTGGGCCGCGGCAGGGCGCTCCCAATCGAGAATCCCGTTCTCAACGGGATCATCGGCGGCTGGGGTCTCGGCGTGATCGCAGAGGCTCGCACGGGATCTCCGTACGGCATCATCGAGCAGCGAAACGAAAGCAACACCTTCAGCCATGGCCAGCGACCCAACGTCGCCGGCGACCACGTACTGTCGGGCGGGCGTTCCAAGGAGGCCAGGCTGTTGGAGTGGTTCGACACCTCCCAGTTCACCGCACCAGGCGTGGGCGTGTTCGGGAATTCGCCGCGCAACATTTGCTGCGGGCCCGGCTTCGCCGTCGTAGACGTATCGATTCAGAAACGCTTCAATATCACTGAGAAGTCGCGGCTGGAATTCCGGGCCGATTTCTTCAACATCGCCAACCACGCCAACTTCAGGATCCCCGAGAGGCGCCGCGGCAATTCCGGCTTCGGACGCATCCGCGGCACGATCGGCACCGGTCGTCAGACCCAGCTAGGCCTGCGCCTCGAGTTCTAGCGGACAAAGCCAGGCGAATTGGCTTCCGCGGCCCGCTCCGAATTGCCGTTCGGAGCGGGCCGCTTCTCTTGACA
>JAJDZN010000008.1 GCA_022824585.1 Bryobacterales bacterium
GGCCATGAAGAGTACTCCGAGTCGGCCATTTTCGCCGACTATGACGGCGATGGCGACTTGGACATCACCGCGGCCTACCGGAGTGGGAAGATCGTGGTGTTCCAGAACTCGAACGGCGAGTTCGACGGGGGGACCACGATCTTCGAAGATCTAGAGAGTCCGTGGACTCAGCGGCTGTACTGGCGCGACCTAGATGCCGATGGTGCAGCGGAGTTGTTCTGTGCCAAGGGGCCGTGGGGGGGCGAGCTCGGGAGGAGCGTGCAGTTGGTCCTGCAAGAGGGTAGCGCCACAGCCGAAGTCCGCTGGCAAAGCAGCCCTGACACGGCGTTTCACGCCTTCGAATTTGTAGATGTGGACCGGGATGGCGATCTTGACGTGATCGCATCCGACTACGCCAACGGAGGGAGCGTGGCGCTCTATCTCAACAGCGGAGGAAGGCTGGCCAGCGAGCCTGATTGGAGTGTGAGAACCAGCGGGCCGGCCCACGAAGCTGTGCTGGAAGACCTCGATCACGACGGGGATCTTGACCTGGCCGTCGGCTGCAGGGACCAAGCCCATATTTTTGAGAATCAGTTGGCGGGCGGTGCGTAACAGTCCGTCGGATTTGTCGGATCTAGCTGAACTGCCCTTAGAGAGAACCAGGGAGATACGACAGCGGCCTAGGCACTCGTCCAGCGAGAGTCTGGCCGGGGCACGGAACGTCTCAGAAGAGCCGACAACATCACAGTTGCGATCCCTCTTGCAGCGCAGGCGTGCCACTGTCCGCAACCAACACCGCATAACGCGTCCGTACCCGCATGTGGCGTGGGCGATGGGCAAGGCTGCCGTTCCGACGACATGCTCCGAGTCGAAGCAGCTAAGCGCAAGCGGCCTAAGGCCTCACAGACCGAGAGTGTGTCTCAGCGCGTTAGGGCGACAAAGTGCAAACCGATGGTGATCCACTGACGGCCGTGATCGGTATTGTCGATATCGATCCTGAAGATATCGATCCTGAAGATATCGGTGATGTGGCCTACGGAATATGAGATTCGTCGATACTGGCTTTCGGAAAAACGCTCCCGAAGAGACGGCGGCATTCCCGATCGGCGCGGAAATGGCGGCTGAGTCTCATCGGGAATCTCCTGGCCAAGAGATTGGGACCGCAGGACGTGATCGAACTGCGTCGTCAACCCAAAGAACGTAGGGTTGGTGATCAAATCCCTAGGTCGATAAGTAGACCGGGCTCTCGTTCGTGAGCCGACACCAGTTTGTTGTAGTTCGCGACCAAGTCCCTTGCCGTTTCACGCCGACCTGAGCTGTCAAACCGCCCGTGTTCATACAGGTTGCATGTAAGGAATTGTTCTATGTCCAGCACGTCAACGCGGTCGTCTACTCCCGCTTGCCGCGCGAGGCCTTGCGCTATGGCGAGTCCATCTGCTGTGGTCACGATTAGCGGTTTGATCGAATTGGCCAGATTTCGTTCACACTTTCGGATTAGAGCCTCTCCAGGGGCAGTCGTCACATGAATCGCGACATCCCCTACGAGAAAGTCGGAGTCTCGTCCCGTTCCCTCATCTGCCACGGATGCTCCATGGTGGAGGATGCCGCCAAGTACGATGTCGAGTTTCGCCCCTACGAGGTGCTGAATTACAGTTCCTACATACGTTGCACCTGGAGTCTGCCGCTGCCGTTTTTCGACCTGCTTCAAGAGGTCTCGGAAAATTGCTCGCAGCGACTTTGAGGAATCGAAGCCAAGACGGAATGGTTGCGCATCCCAGAATTCCCGAATGCGCTCGATCCACCAATTCTCGATTGCAGGAAGGTCAATATTCGCATCTTCGTTCAGGGCATTCAGGAAAGCGACATAATCTCTCATCCGTCCAACGCTGCCGCGGCTCGTTCTTCCTCCCTCTTCTGCGAGGACCCGCTCGATTCCATGCTGCTTTAGGATCGCCTGCACGGGTGCCTTGCCAAGGCCAGAGACCTGCCCCGTCGATTCTGTCAGTAGGCTCTCGGGGTCTAACGGCAGACCTTCGCGTTGGGCGTGCCGAGTGACAACAAGCGCTACGCAAAAGGCACTCTTGCCTCTGAATGAACTCTTCTTTGCGAAGGTCGCAAGACGCGATTCGAGAGCCGTGAACACCGGACAAGTACTCCTAGAGCTCGGCTAGAGGGAGAAGAAGCTGGCGCGCTAGGTGTCGCACTACAGGAACTGCGACTCCATCTCCCATGGCCTTGTACCCCTCGTTGTAGCTACCGATGACTTTGTAACTGTCCCGGACACCCATTAGACGTGCAGCCTCTCGGACGGTGACTAGCCTCGTGAAACGGCGGCCGTCCCTGCATAGGACGAAGTACTGGCGGCTGCTTCCTCCTTGGGGTGTGCGGAGGCAGCCAGCCCTGTTGTCAAAACGCAATTCGAGGACTTGCTTTCCGTCTCGCGTTCTCTTGTACCCCGGGAATACGCTTGCCTGGCAGTTCACTTCGGCATCCATTCGTGATCGATGGTGGGGTGGAATGAGTCCTAGGTTACGTTTGGATTGCGGTTCTGCGTGGGTTGGTACCTGGAAATCGACGATCTGTTCGAGGGGGCGCGGTTTCCTTCGAGGTTCGCGGAGCGTCCACCATACGAAATCGGGAGCGTGTTTTGCGACGCGAATGACCGCCATGTTTTGGCACCAAGTCGGGCCTTCCGAAACTAGAGCTTTTGGGATGTCCTTCGACGCAACGCCCACTACAAAGACTCGTGCTCGAGATTGAGGAACCCATCGTGCAGCATCGAGTACCACCGCACCAACTTGGTAGCCACGGTCTGACAACGCGGTATGGAGCGCCAAGTAGTGTCTTCCTTGGCTCGCAGAAACAAGGCCGACGACATTCTCGGCCACTACGACTTTTGGCCGGAACTCCATCTCGTCCATCACGCGTAGCCATTCCCAGACTAGGCCGCTACGAGAGCTTTCGAGTAACTACTCAGGCCCTTTT
>JAJDZN010000326.1 GCA_022824585.1 Bryobacterales bacterium
GTGGGGGCTTGGGGCAGTTGGTCCGATACGAGGAACATCGGGATCTGCCCGGGTTTGCGGGTACCCATCGCCATGACTACAATTTTATCGGAGTCTGCTCGGGATTTGTTGGGATTTCAGTCGACTTTTACCACAGGCTGCTAAGGGGACCTGCGCGAGACCAGGCCGCGTAGCGGTCGCATCTCTCCGGCGGGAGCTGATTCCCAGCTACAGACAAAGCCAAGCGCTGCCCTCGGTCCGCTTCCGTCACGGGAGCTCGGCAGGGGGCAGTGCGAACGCCAGGATATTCTTGCCGGCGGCGATCGTGACAAATTGCCTGCCGCCGAGCATGTAGGTCATAGGAGAAGCGCGCACGCGGGCGTTCAGATGGCGGCTCCAAAGCAGCTCTCCGTCGGCCGCCCGGGCGGCGGCGAACGTCCCGGAGTTGTCGGCGAAGAACACGAGCCCGGCTGCCGTGGAGACCAGGCCCGACCAATTGTCGCGGATCGAGTCGCCGAGCTTGCGCTCCCAAGCGATGTCGCCAGTCAGCACGTCGATTGCGCGCAGGTAGCGCTCGCCCGGCTCGCCGCTCGGCTCGCGCGCCGAGCCTCCGTAGTAGGTCTTGCCGGCCTGCCACGTCTCGTCTCGCTTCGTGAAGACATGGCAGAACTCTGACGCCATCGTGTAGAACAGCCCGGTCGCGGGATCGAACGACTTGGAGGGCCAGTTAGTCGCGCCTTGCAACCCCGGGCAGACCAGGTTCCCGCCCCGCGTGGGCCGCTTGCCCGGGATCAGGACCGGGCGGCCGTCCGCGCCGACGCGCTCGGCCCAGGTGAGCTTGCGCACGAACGGCTCGGCCAGCAGCAGCTCGCCATCTTCACGGTCCAAGACGTAGAAGAACCCGTTGCGATTCGCGTGCAACAGCACCTTGCGGCGCCCGCCGTGCCACTCGATGTCCGCCAGGACCGGTGTCTGCACCGAGTCCCAGTCGTGCTCGTCGTGCGGGGTGTACTGGAAGTGCCACACCAGCGCTCCAGTGTCCGGGCGCAACGCGAGGATCGAGTTGGAATAGAGATTGTCCCCGAGCCGCTCGTCGCCGTTCATGTCGGGGCAGGGATTGCCGGTCGGCCAGTAGAGCAAGTCCAGGTCCGCGTCGTAACTCCCGGTCAGCCAAGTCGTGCCGCAACCATGCGGCAGCACCGAGCCCTGCCAAGTCTCGGAGAGCGGCTCGCCCGGCAGCGGGATCGTCCAGAAGCGCCAGAGCCGCTGCCCGGTCGCGGGATCGTAAGCGGCCAAGAAGCCGCGCACGCCCTGATCGCCTCCCGAGATGCCGGAAACCACCAGTTCCCGGACAACCAGGGGAGCCATCGTCGCGTTGTAGTTTTCCCGGTGGTCGGCCATTTCGACATCCCAGAGCTTGCGTCCGCTCACTCTGTCGAAAGCCAGCAAATGGGCATGGTCCGTCACCATGAAGACTCGCTCTCCGAGCACCGCCACGCCGCGGTTGGCGGCGCGAGCCGCGGCCCCGAGAATTTCGGGCGTGCGGGGCTGGCTGTAGCTCCAGATGCGACGTCCGTGCAGCGCGTCCAAGGCATGGATCTCGTTGGAGAACGTGACGTACATCACTCCGTCCACAACTACTGGGGTGGTTTCCAGCAGGTTGGGCGAGTCCAGCGGATACATCCAAGCCAGCTCCAGCCGATTCACGTTGCGCTGGTGAATTTGGTCCAGTTGGCTATGGCGGTTGCCGTCGAGCCGGCCGTTGTAGGTGGGCCATTCTCCGGGCCGTGGATGGAGGATGCGCTCGAACCGAAGGCCCGAGTCCGAGCCGTGACCCACGAGTGCGTCGGCCAGCGCTCCGCTGCCGTCCTGGCGGCTCAAGAACGCCAGCAAGTCGGCGCGCTCGTCCGGGGCCAGATCGATTTCCGGCATCAGGGAATCCGGGCGCTCGTCAAGCTCGGACACTTCGTCAAGCGCGAGGAAGCGGAACTCTCCATCGAAGGTCTGCAGTTGCAGGTCTAGGGCGCTTCGATTCCTGGCGAAGCCTTCGATCGATTCGCCGCTGCCCAGGCGCACCCGGACAGCGGCATAGCCGGCAGCGATGCGCGAGGACGGATCGGTGATGGACCGGCGGATCTGCTCCAGGGTCTGCTCCGCCCCGATGCTGGCTAGATCCGGACCTCGGATGGGTGCCGCAGGGCCGGGCACGTGGCAGTCGGCGCAGCCGCGCTGCTGGAAGATCCGCGCGCCGGATTGGACGTTTCCCGCGGCAATACTGCGCGAGGCCGGCCTAGTCAGCGAGCCATAGAAGCTCAAGAGGTGCCCGAGTTCCAGCTCCGGAACGTTGATGGCGGGCATGCCGCGTTCGGGCAGGCCCGCCTGGATGATCTCCTTGATCTGCTCGTCACTGCGGCCGACGGCAACGCCGGGCGTGATGATGTCCGGCGCGTACTCGCCGCCGCGGCCGTCGCCGCCGTGACAGCTGCCGCAGTAGGTCTCAAACGCGGCCTGCCCGGCCTCCAAGTCGGCGGTGCCCTGCCCTACGGCGACGCTGGCGGAAACGAGCGAGATCGCGAGGGCCATCGCCCCGCGGCGTTTCGGGCCCGCCACGGCACCTGCAAGAACTACCGGGACGGATCCAAGGTGCGGCAGCACCATCGAGCGGATTATCCGAAGTACGCGGGAGCGTTGCCCGGTGCCCACTTGATGTTGCAGCCTGCGCTGGGCACCTGCTCCTGCGGCGTCGACCCGCCAGCGAGCAGGGCATTGATCGCCCGGCGCAGGTCGCCGCCGTCCAGCGGCACGCCGTTTCCGGGGCGGCTGCCATCCAGCCGCCCGCGATAGACAAGCTGGCCCCCGCCGTCGAAGAGGAAGAAGTCAGGCGTGCACGCGGCTGTGTAGTCCTTCGCCGCCTGTTGGGATTCGTCGTACAAGTAGGGGAAGTTGAAACCGAGCCTGGCGGCCATGGCACTCAGCTTGTCGGGCGCGTCCTCCGGATGCGTTTCGACGCTGTTGGAAGAGATCGCGACGATTCCGAGCCCGGCCGAACCGGCGTAGTCCCTGCCGAGCCGAGCGAGTTCGTCTTCGACATGCAGCACGAACGGGCAGTGCGCGCAGATGAACATCACCAGGAGGCCGTCCCGGCCTTCGGAGACATCACCTAGCGAAACGGTCCGGCCGGAAACCACATCGGGGAGTGAAAAGTTGGGCGCTGCCGTACCGAGTGGCAGCATCGTGGATTCTGTGAGAGACACGAGGCGATTATAGCGCCGCCGAACCTGTCAGCGAATCCTGAAGTCGTAGTGCTCGACGGTATCGACGCCGCCCACCATGTCGCGCAGGCGCAGCACCACCGCATAGCGGCCGGGCGCAATCGACTCGTCGAGCTGCAGCCGGATCTTGGCAGGCAGCCACAACCTGGGGTAGAACGGGCTGCCCGCCTCGCCGGCCGGCTTGAAGTCGAACAACTTCTCTCCCTCGGCATCCTGCACCCAGGCATCGGATTCGACTTGGTAGGTGTTGTCCTCCCTGGTCTTGTAGCCGGTGATGAAGAACTCGGCCCAAATCTCCTCTCCCGCGTCGAAGACGGGGTCTTCCAGCAGGTCGCCGCCGTCGGCGCGGGAGAAACCGAAGTTTCGGACCAACAACTGATCCGCGTTCTGGACTCGGCTGCCGTCGACAGCAATCGGCAGTCGGACGGAAACAGTTTTCTCGGCCAGTTCGTCGCGCACGACGATCTGGATCGAATACGTGCCGCCGCCAGCATGATCGGGGATGCGCGGCGAATACCGCACGACCGGCATCCAATTCTCGTCTTGCGGAGCGAGCTCGGTATCGATCTTGCCCCCCTCGGCCGCGAAGAACGAGCGCCCCTCCGAATCCAAGGCTCTCATCTCGTAGCTGAGTGAGATGCGGAATTCCCGGCCAACCTGATAGCCGCCAATCTGGAAATAGACGTGGATCGTCTCTCCCGGGAGGAATCGGCTGTCAGTGGGGATCGCATAACCATCTCGTCTGTCCAGCAGGTCCAGATTGACCAGCGCCAAGCCTTGGTCAGCTTCGGCGGCAGGGTCGGACGGTTGCGCCGCCGAAGGCGCGGTCTGGGCCAGAGCCAGCGCAAGCGCGGCAAGCACTGAGAGAGGGGTCCGACTGCGCCGAACCAAGCCCGCGCCAGCGACCAGACTCGCGATCAGCCCTCGCACCTGTTCTCATGGTACGTCCGGGCCGCCGGTCCCACTGCGCTGGGCGGGATCCGAGGCGTGCCGCCGCATGCAATTCGGCCAGCGGTGGGCGACAATGCGAAGAGCATGCCAGATTCCTCTACAGTGAAGCGTCAAGCTCGATCGCGACGCAGATTCATGACAGATGCCGCGACCGCCGCGGGCACGGCGTCGATCCTAGCAGCGGCCGAGGGCAGCCCAGAGATCAAGGTCGGCTTGGTGGGCTGCGGCGGACGCGGCACCGGAGCGGCCGCGCAAGCCCTGCAAGCCGATGACTTCGCCGTGCTGACAGCGGTGGCGGATGTCGAGCAGGAGCGGATCGACCGCTGCTTGGAGCAGGTCGAGGGCCGCCACGAGGGCAAGGGCAAGGTGCGCGTGGGAAAACGCCACCAATTCTTGGGGCTCGACGCATTCCAAGCGGTAATCGACAGCGATGTCGATGTCGTGCTGCTGGCGACACCGCCGGGATTTCGCCCGCAGCATCTCAAGGCCTGCATCGAGGCGGGCAAACACGTGTTCTGCGAGAAACCCATGGCCGTTGACGTGCCCGGGGTGCGCTCGGTACTGGAAACCGCCAAGCTGGCGAGCAGCAAGCGCCTGTCGCTGGTAGCCGGGTTCTGCTGGCGCTACAACAACATGATCATCGAGGCCATGGACAGGGTGCATTCGGGCGAGATCGGCGATATCTTGGCCTACTACGCAACCTACTACACCAACCCTGTCAAGCCGATGCCTCCGGCCTACGAGCGGCCGCTAGGCATGAGTGATGCCGAGTGGCAGATCCGAAACTGGTACAACTTCGTCTGGCTATGCGGCGACGGCTTGGTCGAGCAGGCCGTCCACAGCGTTGACAAGATCGCCTGGGCCTTCGGCGACGAGCCGCCCGAGAGCTGCGTGGCGGTCGGCGGCAGGCAGATCCCCGCGCACGACGGGAACATCTTCGACCACTTCGAGATCAACTACCTGTACCCCGACGGCGTGCGCGCCTTTATGGGTTGCCGTCAGATCACCGGCTGCCACCGCGAGAACGCCGACTACATCCTCGGCACCAAGGGCCGGCTGACGATCGGGCGCGGCCTGATGCCCCGCATCGAGGGCGAGAATCCGTGGGTCTTTCGCGGCCAGCAGCGCAACATGTACCAAGAGGAGCACGATGTGCTGTTCCGCGCCATCCGGCGCGACGAGCCGATCAACGATGGCGTGCGCATGGCCACCAGCACGCAATTGGCCATCCTCGGCCGGACGGCGGCCTACACCGGCCAAGAACTTACATGGGAACAGGGCATGGAGTCCCAAGAGAGGCGATTCCCCGAGAAGCTGCAGTGGGACATGGCGCTGGACGTGCCTCCGCTGGCACGCCCAGGGGTGACGAAGTTCGTTTAGTCGTGCGCCGCCTGCTCCTGCCTTTGCTAGCTGCCGCGACTGCGCTTGCGGCCGCGGACTTCGACAGCGAAGTCCGCCCGCTGATTCGCGCCAAGTGCCTGAGCTGCCACCAAGAGTCGAACAAGCTGGGAGGCTTGAGCCTAGAATCGCGCCTGGACGCGCTCCGAGGCGGCGAAAACGGGCCGTCCATCGTGGCCGGCGAGCCTGACCGGAGCCCGCTGCTAACTCGCATGATGCTTCCGGCAGACGCCGCTGGAACGATGCCTCCCACCGGACCGCGAGCGTCAGCCGCGGATCTGGCAGCGGTGCGCTCGTGGATCGCCGAAGGCGCGGCGTGGACCGTTCCCGTGAAGGTCGCGGGCAGCAATTCTCCTGCGCCCGCCGATGACGCCGAGATGGCTTTGGCGCGGAGCATCCACGCGCTGATCGCAGCCCGCGCCAGAGCCGAGTCGGACGAGAGCTTCGAACCCTACCGCGAAGCAGTTCCGGGCTCCGATGCATCCCTCGAAATGATGCCGATCCCGGCCGGCGAGTTCGTGCTCGGAACAGCGCCGGACGAGGCTGGCCGCGGTGACGACGAAGGCCCCCAAGTGCGGGTCGCGATCGATAGCTTCTGGATGGCAGCCCACGAGGTGAGCTGGGACGCCTTCCGGCGCTTCATGTTGCGCGAGGCCGATGCCCGCGTCGATCCGGACAGGGTCGCGGCAGCCGTGTCGAGCCCGACGCCGCCTTATGTCGAAATGAGCTTCGGCATGGGAATCACCGGCTATCCGGCGATCAGCATGACCCAGCACGCAGCCAGCAAGTATGCCCAGTGGCTCAGCGCCAAGACCGGCCACTTCTACCGCTTGCCCACGGAGGCGGAATGGGAATACGCTTGCCGGGCCGGCAGCACCACGGCGTATTCCTTTGGAAACGACGCGAACGGGCTCGACGAGCACGGCTGGTATTGGGACAACAGCGACGGGCAGTACCGGCCGACCGGCACCAAGGCGCCCAACGCGTGGGGCCTGCACGACATGCACGGAAACGTCTGGGAGTGGACGCTCGATCGCTACGAGCCGAACTACGCCGCGAGCGCGCAGCCGCTCGACAACCCGTGGGCTCAGGCGCAGCGCCTATACCCCCGGGTCGCCCGCGGCGGATCGTGGATGGACGACGCTCCGGCGCTGCGCTGCGGGGCGCGCAGGGCTTCGTCGGAAGACTGGAAAATGCAGGACCCGCAACTTCCGAAGAGCATCTGGTACCACACTGATGCCCAGTGGCTGGGTTTTCGCCTGGTCCGTCCGAGGCAAGTGCCGACCGCCGAGATGATGCATGCCTACTGGAACTCCGCCACGGGCGCCAAGTAGCCGGCACCTCCCGCTGGGCATCGCGATTGCGCTGCTGACATGCGCCCCGAGCGGAAACTCCGAGCCGCTGCCGCTGGTGGCGGAGGAGCCTCACATGGGCGTGGTGGTCCGGATCGAGGCATACGTGCCGGCAGGGGTCAACCCGGCGCGGGCGTTTCGAGCAGCATTCGACCGCGTGGGAGACCTAGAGAGAAAGCTGTCCAGCTATCGCGATGACTCGGAATTGCGCCAGGTCGAGCGCAAAGCCTGG
Organism: Bryobacterales bacterium; assembly: GCA_022824585.1. Taxonomy (GTDB): domain Bacteria; phylum Acidobacteriota; class Terriglobia; order Bryobacterales; family UBA6623; genus VXMF01. The sequence goes on from JAJDZN010000326.1 coordinate 7,185, forward strand.
CGGTCACACACTCAGATCTCGGCAGACTTCGCGCGGGTGCTCGGGCACGCCGTCGAATTGGCGCGGCAATCCGACGGCGCCTTCGATCCAACGTTGGGGCGCGTGACAAGGCTAGTGCGCGCCGGGGGCTGGGGGAGCGCTCTGTCCGAGCCGTCAGCCCTGGAAGGCGCTTGGAAACTTACAGGATGGCGGCATGTCGAACTGGACCCCGAGTCGCGGACAGTGTTTTTCCGGCAGCGCGGCCTGCAGATCGACTTGGGGGGCATCGCCAAGGGCTTCGTGGCAGACGAAATACTCGAGGCAGTGCGATCGGACGGCATCTTCCAAGCGCTGGTCTCGGTGGGCGGCGATATAGCGGCGGGGGCGCCGCCGCCGGGGAAGCGCGGCTGGAGGGTTGCGATTGACCAAGTCGGAGAGCGCGGCGACGCCGAGATCGGGCTGCTGCTGCGGCACCAGGCGGTGTCAACTTCCGGCAGTCGGGAGCGCTATTTCCTGTTGGGAGACCAGATGTGTTCCCACGTCGTCGCCCGAGACCGCTCCAGCTGCGCAGATGTGTCAACTGCCGTCAGCGTGGTGGCTTCGAGCGGGCTCGAGGCGGATGGGCTCGCCACGGCTCTGCTGGCGCTAGGCCGCGATCGTTCGGATGCCCTGCTGTCCCGCTACCCGGATGTGCGGGTGTATTGGACCTCTCGACGCCCATCGGCCGCGCGCCAGCTTCACCGGCAGACGGTGGCGACAGAGTCCCAGAGATGAATGCAGCCGAGCAGCCCCGCCCGATTGGACACGATGCATACGTTTCCCGGCAGGTCGGCCCGCTCCGCCCTGCGCGAGTTGCCGCCGCCAAGGAACAGCCGCCTATAGCTGAACGTCGCCTCGAGCTGTCGCACGGCGCGCTCCAAGTGACGAGTCCATTTCTCGCGTCCCAGCCGTTCGAACGCAGCATTGCCGAGCACATCCTCGTACGTCTTTCCCTTGCGGTACACGTGATGCGCGATCTCGAGATTGGGCACGAGTGTGCAGTCCACGTACAGCCCCGACCCCAGGCCAGTGCCTAGCGTTAGCACCAACTCGACACCGACCCCGTCGATCACTGCCAAGCCCTGCACGTCTGCGTCGTTCGCAACGCGAGCCGGAGTGCCGGTCATTCGCTCCAACGCGGCGCCAAAGTCATAGCCGATCCAGTCGTCGTGCAGGTTGACGGCAGTCATGGTGACGCCGTTCGTGACAACACCCGGAAAACCGGCCGCCACTCGGTCGAACGCGGGCTGGGCTGCGACCATGCGCTCCAATGTGGGCATGATCTCGCCCGGCGTGGGCAGGCTGGGGGTGGGCTCGCGGTGCCGCTCGTTGAGCGGCACCCCGGCCGGGCCCAGAACCATCATCTTGAGGCCCGAGCCACCGATGTCAATAGCCAGCGTGCTCGGGGCGGATGGCATTTCACCGCGCGTCATCGGCTCGGTTGCTCGCACCGATTTTACCAGTGCCCGCACGGCGGCTTGAATCCACGGAGGCCTCCTCAACTCGAACTCGGTCGTTTGGTGGGAGGCATCCTGCGCTAGCATGAGGCGGCGAGGGCTCCCATGTCAGTATCCGTTCTCGACCGCCGCAGCTTCCTAGCGTTGCCCGCTCTCGCGGCGCCCCCCCTGGCGGCACAGTTTGACGCGAACCGGACGCCGAAGAACCTTCGAATCGAAGCCGTCGACATCGTGGTCACCAACCCTGACAAGCGGCCCCTCGGCAACTACGTGCTCGTCAAGATCAGGACCAGCGAGCCCGGCTTGTACGGATGGGGGGACGCCACTTGCTCGGGCAGCGAGATGGCTGTGGCGACGATGCTGGAGGAGCACCTCGCTCCGGCTCTGGCTGGCCGCGATCCGATGCGCATCGGGAACCTCTGGCAGACCCTGTACCACCTGCCCTACTACCGGTCCGGCTCCGTCCACATGTCGGCCATGAGCGGCATCGACATGGCGCTGTGGGACATCAAGGGCAAGGTCGCCGGCCTGCCGGTGTACGAGTTGCTGGGCGGCAAGATGCGCGAGCGCCTGCTGACCTATCGCAGCGCTGGCGGCGCTTCGATCGAGGAAGTCGAGGACGGCGCCCGGGCCCTGATGGAGCGCGGCTACAAGGTGGTCAAGGTACAGGTCGCCGCTCCCGGAGCGGAGTCCGGCTACGCCGTGCCGTCGTCTGAGCGCGTCCGGGCCGAAACGCAGGCGGCGTACGAACGCGGCGTGCCGCCGTGGCAGCTCTGGGAGCCCGAGCCGTACGTCCGGATCCTGCCCAAGCTATTCGCCCACCTGCGCAAGACCGTCGGAGATCAAGTCGGCCTGTTGCACGACGTCCACGAGCGCGTCACGCCCAGCCAAGCGATCCGGCTCGCCAAGTCCCTGGAGGAGTACGACCTGTTCTACCTAGAGGACGTGCTGCGCCCCGAGCACCTCGACACGTACGCCATCATCCGCCAGCAGTGCAGCACGCCACTCGCCATGGGCGAGGTCTACACGGGTGCCTGGGAAGGCCTGCAACTGATCACCGACCACCTGATCGACTACGCCCGCCACGATATCGCCCATGTCGGCGGGATCTCGACGCTGCGCAAGGTCGCTGCGCTATGCGAGCCCTACGGCATCGAGACTGCGTTTCACGGGCCGGGCAATATCTCTCCGGTCTCGCACATGGCGCACTGTCATGTCAGCTACTCGGTTCCGAATTTCGGGATCCAAGAATTCGCCGTGGGCTGGGGGGACGGAATACGGGCGGTCTTCTCGGCAAGCCCCGTTTTCGACGACGGCTACATTAGCATCCACGACAAGCCCGGCCTCGGGATCGACGTGAATGAAGACGAGGCGCGCAAGCGGCCGTACAAGCGCCGGCTTCGCCCCACGATCCGCAGGGCCGACGACACGCCTTGGGCATACTAGGCCCGAGGCGCCGGGCGGTGCGGCGCTAGGAGCTCGATTCGTGCTCGATCCGTACGATCCACACGAATTCCTCGCCCGGGTCCACGTATACCAAGCCCTGGCGCTGCACTAGAGAGTTCTGCAGGCCGACCCAGGGCTCGGGGCTAAAGAAGCCGCTGCGAACATCGCCCCACAGATTGAACAGGATCACCGGGTGCTCGGGGATGCGATCGGCACGGTGGGAGACCCGGATCGTCAGGCCGGCCGGATCGCGGTACTCGATGTACGGGTCGGCCGGGTCGGGATAGCCACTCAGGGATGTCGGCACCAGAGGCGGGTATTCGCCGAGGCGCATGCCGCCGGCGAACGCCGCCGGCCGGGTCTCTCCAGTCGGGATGCCGTAGTCGGTCTTCAGCAATTCGAGCGTCGCCGGAGTCGCCAGCACCATCTCGTTCGGATCGCTGCCTTCCAGCAGCGGTGCGACGAACGTGATGTGGTTGCCGAGCGAGAAGAACATCGGCTCCGAGTTCTGCGCGCTCGCTCGCACCACGTACCGCAGGGTCAGCGTGCCGCCAGAGACGACATACTCGACCGAGCAGTCGAATCCGAACGGGTACAGCTCTCGGGTCGCCGGATCGTCGCTGAGGCTCAACAGAGCCCGGGCAGACTCTCCAGTCGCGGAGGCCTCCTCGAGCGTCCAAGGCAGATCCCGCGCAAACCCGTGGATCGGCATGCTGCGGCGCACGCCGCCGTGCTCGTACGCGCCGGCATCGAATGCTTCGCCCTCTTGGCGTCGCGTCTCTAGGTCGGGCGGGAAATTCCGGCCGGTCGCTGGCCACAGGAACGGCCCCTTGCCGGCAAACCCCTCGCGTGGTGCGTAGTCCCGGGCAAGCTGCAGGGTCTCGATCCACTGCCCGCCGTGGCGGAGTCTCAGACCGCTCAGCTCGCCGCCCTTCGCAGGCGCAATCGCAGCCTCGACACCGCCCGCCTCGTCCCTGAGGACAATCAGCTCGACGGCGGAGGCGTCCACGCTCGCAGCGCGCTCAACAACATAGGCAAGCGGGGGTGCCTCTCCGGCGCATCCTGCAAACAAGAGCAGCCCGACCCAAGAGATTCGCACGCCGAACAGCTTAGCGCAGCACAGAGGCGCAGTTCCGGCGCGCCCGAAACGAAACTCCCGCCGTGGTCTCGTATAATTCCATCCGCCATGCGACGCCGCGACTTGCTCCGTTACTCTCTGTTGGGCTTGGCAGCACCGATCCTCCCCCGCCCTACCCAAGCTGCATTGCCAAGTGCCAAGATCACGCGGATCCGCTTCTACCACGCCTCGGACTCTCGCCCGATCTTCAACCAGAGCGGTCACATCGTCACCGTCGAGACCGACACCGGCATCACCGGCATCGGCGAGGGCGGCTCCCGGGACACCGTGGAGCAGCTGGCCGGCCTCCTGATCGGCGAGAACCCGTTCCGTACCGAGCACTTGTGGCAGTTGATGTACCGGGGCTACTTCTATCCTCCCGGGCGCGAAAAAATCCACGCGCTCGGAGCCCTCGACCTAGCCTTGTGGGACATCAAGGGGAAGGCTCTGGACGTGCCGATCTGGCATCTGCTCGGCGGACTCACGCGCGAGCACATCGAATGCTACTCAACCGGCTTTCCGAGCGCCGGCTCGCTGCGCGACACCGCCCGGGCCTGCATCAATGGCATTAACTTTGGAACACAGGCGCATTAACTTACAGATCGGAGGCCAAATCGACTGAGCAAGGCCGAAAGGGGCGGGTTTCAGGCTTGGCTTGCGGTCGGATCGGTGGTGCGCTTCCTCCATTTGTTGGCTGGCTG
>JAJDZN010000127.1 GCA_022824585.1 Bryobacterales bacterium
GTTCGGAGCGGGCCGCTTCTCTTGACAGCGTCGCTGGTCCGCAACGGCGGCGAGCGCGGCTTGAGCGATGCCAGCGACGAGGAGCGGGTACGAACGGGCCGCTGGGCCTGGGCGTCGGACATCGTCGACCTCAATAGCGACGGCCTGCTCGATTTGTTGGTCCAGGCGACCAGCTTTAGGCCGGCAACGTCGCACAGGCCCTGAAACGGATCCAGAGCGCGAAGCGATTGGCGCCGGACAGCCTAGAAGCGGCCCTGTTGCACGTACAGACGCTCGTCCGGCAGGGCCAGCCCGAAGCAGCGTGACGAACTGCTGAGGAGGCCAGCAGGCAGCATCCCGAGTCCGCCGAGGCAAGGTGCCTGTTCGAAGAGCTGCGGTAGTGCGGCATCTCCATTCGAAAATCGCTTACCTATCATCGTTAAGCTTAAATTTAATTTGACTGATCTATATCGCGCCTTCCGAGCATCTCGTGCGGTATTGCGGCAGGCTCGTCAGGCACCGGCCGAACGACCGTCATAGGGCGCTTGTACGACACTGAAGCTGCTCGCACTTCGCGGGTGTGCTGCAATAACAGAAAGAATGGCCCGGTTGATACAAGCGCACGCAATTCTGTTCAAGACTGGTGCCCGCGGGACTGCTATGTCAATTCCCGCCCCGATGCGACTGCGGCCAAGATCCGTCTGGAACCGGGCTTGGCTCGCGCGAGCGCTACCAGTCGCACTGCTCGTCGTCGGCAAGGCCGCTGCCTTCGAGCCCCAGCCAGTCTACGCCCGCCACGCCTTGGTGGTCACTGCGGAGCGGCATGCTACCGAAATCGGCGTGGATGTGCTGCGCGGCGGGGGGAACGCCGTCGATGCGGCGGTGGCGGTCGGACTCGCTCTCGCGGTCACCGAGCCAAACGCGGGCAATCTGGGCGGCGGCGGATTCATGTTGCTGCGCTTGGCCGACGGTCGATCGACCTTCATCGACTTTCGGGAGCGCGCCCCGGGATCGGCCACGCGCGACATGTACATCGGCCAAGACGGAGACCCTACGGATGAGAGCCTCGTCGGCTACCGGGCGTCGGGCGTGCCAGGCACCGTGCGGGGCCTTGCCTTGGCTCTGAAGAAATACGGCACCAAAACATGGGCCAGCATGGTCGAGCCCGCACGGCGCTTGGCCGCTGACGGCTTCGAAGTGACCTGGGATCTGGCCCAGTCGCTCAAGTCCAGCACCCGACTGAGACGCTTCCCGGAGTCGCGCCGGATCTACTTGAACAACGGCAGTCCGTTCCAGCTCAGCGAAATCTTCCGACAGCCGGACTTGGCGGCCACGCTCGAACGGCTCTCCCGCGTCGGCCCGGACGAGTTTTACGAGGGCCGGACAGCCCGCCTGATCGCTGCCGACATGTCCGCCAACGGCGGGACGATTTCCGCCAGTGACCTGGCCAGCTACGCACCTGTCGAACGAAAACCCGTGTTTGGAACCTATCGAGACCACGAGGTGCTCAGCGCTCCTCCGCCCAGTTCCGGCGGTGCCGGCGTGATCCAGATCCTCAACATCTTGGAAGAGTTCGACCTCGCTGCCAGTGGAGCCGGTTCGGCGACCACGATTCACCTCGTGGCCGAAGCCATGCGGCGCTTTTTCGCAGACAGGGCGCGCTTTTTCGGCGACACGGACTTCGTAGACATCCCCCTGCAAGGCATGCTGTCGAAGGCATACGCAGCCGAGCGTCGCAAGAGCATTCGCAGGGATAAGGCGACCCCCAGCGCAGCGGTGGGCGACAGCCGCCCGAGCGGCTACGAAAGCGATGAGACGACGCACTACGCGGTGGTCGATGCCTCGGGCAACGCCGTGGCGGTGACATACACGCTCAACGGGGGCTATGGTTCCGGCGTGACCGCCAAAGGGACGGGCGTGCTGCTCAACAACGAGATGGACGACTTCACGGCCAAGCCGGGCAGCCCCAATGCCTATGGGCTGCTCCAAAGCGAGAACAACGCCATCGAGCCGGGCAAGCGCCCGCTGTCCGCTATGTCTCCGACAATCGTGGTGCGCGACGGCGCTACCAGGCTTGTGGTCGGCGCCCAGGGCGGGCCGACAATCATTACCTCGGTCACGCAGGTTCTGTTGGACGTTGTGGACTTCGGCATGAACGTCCAACAGGCCGTGGACTTCCCGCGATTCCACCATCAGTGGATGCCGGATCGGCTGTACATGGAGCCGTCGGGCGCGTCGGCCGACACCCGGGAGAGGCTTAGGACGTTCGGCCACGAGCTGTCATTTGGTCGACGCCTGGGGCACATCGAGGCCATCGAGGTGGGTTCGGAAGCGTTGATGGGTGCGGCCGACTCGAGAAGCGAGGGCGTGGCGGCAGGATACTAAGAGGATGCCCGCGCTCGAGCCCGTCGAATTCCTGCGCGCGCACGGCCGGAAATTCCCGGCGTGGGGCTTGGAGGAATCTCTCCGCTACACGCGCGGCCTGACGCGGGAGCACTACGAGAACTTCTCCGTCGCTAGCCTGCTAGTCCCCAAGCGCTTGCGCCAAGACTATTGCAATGTCTACGCGTACTGCCGCTGGGCGGACGATCTGGGCGACGAGACTGGCGATCCTGAGCTGAGCCTGGACCTGCTCCGGTGGTGGCGCGAGCAATTGGCCTCAATGGAGCGCGGCGAGGCCTACCACCCCGTGTTCGTGGGCCTCAAAGAGACCGCTGCGCGCCACGACCTTCCTCGCCAAGACTTCGAAGACCTTGTGCGCGCCTTCGAGCAGGACCAGTCCAAGCGCGACTACGCTAGCTACGATGACCTGCTCGAGTACTGCCGCTACTCCGCCAACCCTGTCGGCAGGCTGGTGCTGAGGCTTAACGGCTACCGAGACCCGGATCTCTTCGAGCTGTCCGATGCTATCTGCACCGCCCTGCAACTCGCCAACCACTGGCAGGACGTGGCCCGAGATTGGCGCATCGGTCGGGTCTACCTGCCCGAGGATGTTATGCGGGCGAACGGCTCTGGCCGTAATGCACTAGCCGCAGACATGGCACGGGGCGCCGCGTCTCCGGAACTCCGCGAGACTGTACGCGATCTGACCGAGCGGGCGCACGGCCTGTTCGTCGCAGGACTGCCGCTGGCAGATCGGCTGTCCGGCCGCTTGGGCGTCGAAATCGAAATGTTCGCCAGAGCGGGCATCGCCGTGCTTGCCAAGATCCGCTCGGCCGGGTTCGACACCATTTCGAAGCGGCCCGTTGTGACCGCGTCGGATCACGCCGCGCTACTGGCGCGCGTCTTGGCGCGCCGCTTGGCACGGGCTCCGCTAGCAATTCCAGAGGCGCACAATGCCCACGATTGAAGAGGCCTACGAGCACTGCCGCCGCATCGCCAAGGCCCGCGCCCGGCACTTCTTCTACTCTTTCAGGCTGCTGCCGCCAGTGCAGCGCGAGTCGATGTACGCGATCTACGCCTTTACGCGCCAGAGTGACGACATCGTCGACGAAGCGGACCTTACGGCGGACTCCCGGCGAGCGGCGATCCGGGAGTGGCGCGACAACCTGGAGCGGCATTTCGCAGGCTCCAGAGAGCACAGCGTCTTGGCGGCGTTCTGCGATGCTTGCGAGCGCCATGCCATTCCGCGCTCCTACTCCTTCGACCTGCTGGATGGCATGGAGGGCGACCTCTCTGAGCAGGTGTTCGAGAACTTCGAAGACCTCTACCGGTATTGCTATCAGGCCGCTTCGGTGGTCGGCATGACGACGATACACGTGTTCGGGTTCGAGGGCCGCGAGGCATTGCCCCTCGCCGAGCGGTGCGGGATCGCCTTCCAGCTGACGAACATCATGCGGGACATTGCCGCCGACGCCGCTATGGGCCGGGTCTACCTGCCGCTGTGCGAGCTGGCAGAGTACGGCATGAGCAGGGACGAGATCCTGTCCGGAAACGTACGGGCAGGCGAGGATAGGTTCCAGAGGTTCATGGATTTCCAATACCAAAGGGCCGACCGCTACTACAGGGATTCCGCCGCGCTGTTCGGCATGACCAACCCGCCCTGCCGAGCGGCTCTGTGGGCCATGATCGCGACCTACCGCGGGATTCTGGAACGAATACGGCGGGCGGGGTTCGACGTGCTGTCGCAGGAGCTCGGGCTCTCCAAGCCGCGCAAGCTAGGAATCGCGAGTCATGCCCTCTGGCTCAGGGCCACTGGGAGGGTGCCATCATTCCCCGGGTGAAGATCGTCGGCGGCGGCTTGGCGGGCCTCGCGGCCGCGGCGCGCCTCGGCGAGGCCGGCCTGGACGTGGACATCCACGAGGCCCGCCCGTTCCTGGGAGGACGGGCGGCGTCGTATCGCCTGACTCCCAGCGACCCGGACTCCGAACATATCGACAACTGCCAACACGTCCTGCTGCGCTGCTGCACAGAACTGATGGACTTCTATCGCAGGTGCGGGGTCGCGGATCGAATCGTCTTCGAGTCCACCCTGCACTTGGTCGGAAGGGGCGGCACGCACGACACGCTCTTCAGGGACCCCCTGCCCGCGCCGCTGCACCTAGCCCGATCCCTGCTTCAAATGCGCAGTCTGGGCTGGAAGGACAAGTTTTTCCTGCTCCGCTGCCTAGCTGCCGTGCCGCGAGCGCGCAAGCGCGACGATATAGACGACATCACGTTCGCGGACTGGCTTAGGCAACACGGCGCTACAGCGCGGTCAATCGCGCACTTCTGGCGGCCAGTGATCGTCAGCGCCCTGAACGAGGAACCCGAGCGAGCGTCCGCGCTTCCAGCCCTGCAGGTCTTTGGAGAAGGGCTGCTAGGCTCCCGCACCAGCTATGAAATGGGCGTGCCGGCCGTGCCGCTTGACGAGCTGTACTCCCCCGCCCTGGCGGGCCAGTTCGGTCCGTCCGTGCGGCTCCATCTCGGCTCCAAGGTGACGGCGATCGATCCTCGCGACCAAGCGGCTGACTTCTACATCAGCGCGGTCCCGTTCGACCGAGTGGGGGCACTCGTGCCGGAGCTGGGCGTGGAAGACCAACTAAAGCGCTTCCAGCCCTCTCCGATCGTCGGAATCCACCTCTGGTTCGACCGGCCCATCACGGAATTCGGGCACGCGATGCTGGTTGACGGGGAGGTCCAGTGGATCTTCCACAAGGGGGGAGGCTACTACCTCGGGGTCGTCAGCGCGGCACGCGGCCTAGTGCGCGACCCGCCCGCGGAAATCGCGCAGCGGGCCATGGCACAGCTTCGGGAGACCTTTCCCGGCGCCAGAGAGGCTGAATTGCGGCGCAGCCGGGTGATCAAGGAGCTGCGCGCCACCTATTCGGCAGTTCCGGGCTTGGAAGGCTCGCGGCCGGGCCCCCGCACCCGCTTTCCCAATCTCTTCCTTGCCGGCGACTGGACCGACACCGGCTGGCCCGCCACGATGGAAGGCGCTGTCAGAAGCGGGTACAACGCGGCCGCGGCGGTGCTCGCGGCGGTCGGATCGCCAGGGCGCGAGCCCGACACGCGCGAGCCGGCTGCCAGCAAGGGCGCCTGACACGCCTGCGCGGAGCGGCAGCGTGCCCGTTGTCCGGGGCAGAGGCTGCGCCGCTAGAACGTCAGCCGCAGCGAGAGCTGGAACTGCCGCGGATCGAAGGCGGAAGTGAACGAGAACGGGTCCGTGACATTCCCGCGCCGGCCCGTGGGGCGATCCGGGACCTGCTCGAGGGTCATGTTGCCGACGATGCCGTTCACGGCCCGGAAGTTAGTGCGGTTCAGCAGGTTGAAGGCCTCGCCAGAGATCCGCATGTCGACTCTCTCGGTGAGGGAGAACGAGCGTGTCAGGCGAATGTCCATGCCAAAGAAGGCCGGTCCCACGCCTACGTTACGACCAAGGCCCCACGGCCGATGCGTGTCAGTGTGCCGGTCTCCTATGGTGTCGAAGTTCGCGTTGAGATTGAACGGAGCGAAGGAGCGGGCCAAGATCACGCCTGAGAACGCGAAATCCGACAGCAGGTTGTGCCGGAAACCGCGCCCCTTGCCTGCCTTCCAAGGTGACTGCGCCACCACGTTGGCGACGAACCGATGCCCGCGGTGGAAGTGCGACAGGGCGAGCTCGTTGCGAGCGTCCCACTGCAAGTGCGGCTCGTAGGACGAATTGTAGTCCGTCGCCTCGTCGATCGCCTTGCTCCACGTATGGTGGGCCGACAGGGTGAACGTCTGGCCGAAGCGCTTCTGCAAGTGCAGGATCAGAGCGTGGTAGTAGGACCGGCCCCAGCTCCCGTAGAGGTTGTCCTGCAAGATCAGCGGGTTGTGGAAGCCCACGATGGGCCTGCCCTGCTCGTTGGTACCGGCCTCGTAGACGTTGACATCTAGGGGTCTGATGATGTGAACGCCGCGGTTGTAGTTGTAGGCCGCCGAGAGCGAGTAGCCGCTGATTTCGCGCTGGATCTCGAAGCTGCCCTGCTGGGCGTAAGGGTTGACCGTATCCTTGGCGACGCGGAAGGCGACGCGCAAGGGATAGCCCGGCCCGGGGTCGATGCCGTGAACTGCGAGATCGTCGCGCGTGATCCCCCGCGTCCCGATGACGCCGCGCTGCTTCTGCGTCTGCCAGATCTCCGCCGACGTCAGCGGCTCCCCGGTGAGCGTGCTCTGGATCCCTCCCACGCCGGTGAGCGGGATGAACACTTGGTAAATCTGCTGTGCGTCGCCCAGCAGGTCATTGATGTAGGCAACCTGGCCGTCAATGCGAGCGTAGTAGATTCCGTAGCCGCCGCGAATCACCGTCTTGGGATCGGGGCTCCACGCGAATCCCGCGCGCGGCGCGACGTTGTTGAAGTCGCGCGGAAACCTGGTCTTGATCTCGAACTCGTGGCGCAACCCTAGCGTGAGTTTCAGTTTCGAAGTTACGCGGATAGAGTCCTCGGCGAAGAAGTTCAGGCGGTTGGCCCAGCCTTGCCAGTGAGGATCGCCAAAGCCTTGCTGGTAGACAACTGGCAGGCCCAGCGCAAACGCCTGCAGCGCCGAGATGGGCCGGTCTACGAGCGGTGCAAGGTCCGCCTGGCCGATCCCGGCCAGGACTCCCTTCACCAATTGCGAGGCCCCTGGCAGGGCTCCGTCGATGACTGCCGTGAGCGGAACTGCGTCGGCAAAGATAAACCGCCCGCTGAAAAACGTCTCGGATCGAACCGCGTCCCGCATCGGGTTGTAATCGACGCCGAACTTGAATGTGTGACGCGAGGACACGCGCATGAAATTCTGCCGGAATTGCAGGACCCGCTCGACTACGTGCGTCGGCAGGATGAAGTCGCGGCCGAATTCGCCGAAGCCCCCGATGCTGATGGCCGGACCGTGAGGATCAGTCGGGTACACTCCGAAGTCGTGATATCCGGCTCCGATCCGGGTCTCGCTGAGCCACTTCGAGTTGATGACGTAGGTGTCGCCGAGCGCCACGGCGAAGTCATTGACGGCGGTGTTGCGCCCGCGGTTGAGAGCCGTGAGCGCGCCGAAATCTGTGTTCTGGCCCTCTTGCCCGGTCCAATTGCCCCGGAAGAACATGTTGTGGTCTTCGCTGAACGTGTGATCCACGCGGGTGATGAATTGCTGGCGCAGCTCAGAGAACGGGAACACGCCGCTGTTGTCCTCGAATAGCTCCCTCACGCCAGGAGTGTTGGCCGGAGTCAGCGCGGCGGAGAGCTCGGCAATGATCGGCCGGAACGACGGGGGGCCGGAGGTGCCCAGCACATCGGCGAGGACCTGCTGCGACTCGGTCAAGGAGGTCAAGATCGAGGGGTCGGAGAGCAGGGGCACGATCTGGGACTCGTGGCGGTCGAGACGTTCATAGGCGGCGTACCAGAAGGTCTTGTTCTTGACAACCGGACCGCCGATCGAGGCCCCGCTCTGGGCCCGGGTATAGGCACTCTTGCCGGGGTCGAAGTAGTTCCGCGCCTGGAAGCGCCGGTTGCGCACGACGCCGAAGAGGGTTCCGTGCAGTTGGTTGGTGCCGGACTTGGTCACGATGTTGACCGTGCCGCCCGGGGCACCGCCCTGTTCGCTGGAGAACGTGCTGCGGTTGACCTGGAACTCTTGGACCGCCTCTTGGCTGATCGACGAGCGGACACTTCCCGAGTTGTACAGGTTGTCCAAGCCGTCAATCATGAAGGTGTTGGTGCGCCCGTTGGCACCGCCGACTCCCAACCCGGACGTGGGCGTGGGCGGAATCCGACGGTCGGTAGCGTTGGCGATGTAATTGGTGTCGACCACGCCCGGAGTCAGCAGGGCTAGGTCAAGGTAATTGCGGCGGTTGATCGGCAGGTTCTCGATCCGGACCGAGTCGATGTGATCCGACTGCGCAACTCGTTGCGGCTCAATCGCGGACCGCTGTGCGTCGGCCGAGATCACGATCTCGGCCTGAGTCGCCGCAACGGCTAGCTGCGGGGAGAATTCGGCCGCCTCGCCAACCAACACCTCGAACCCCTCAACGGTCAACGGCGCGAAGCTCTCCGCTTCGAACAACAGCAGGTATTCGCCCGGCATGAGCAGCGTGAGCACGTAGTCGCCCGCCTCCGAGGTGACCACCGTCCGTTCGACGCCGCGGGCCAGGTCGCTGGCGGTCACCTTCACCCCTGGCATCACCGCCATCGACTCGTCGTATACGACACCTTGGATCGAACCCGTGTTGGTTTGCCCAAACGCAGGCAGCACCCAGACCAAGGCCGCCACGACCAGCGTGACAAGCAAGCCCAGGCGCGGAGTGCGATGAAGGTGGCGGGAATTCATCTCGACGCTCCAAGGGCGTGTTGCGCCCTGTTGAATCATCTTATGGTTCAGAAACTTACCCTTGCTACCGTGGTTTCTAGAGGGCGTGTCCTGTTGACGAACCCGAGCCGATCCAAGACCCGGGTCTGAGACTCGAATTGCTGTGATGCAGCGAATCCTTGCTCAAAGAAATGATCCGCGCGCATGGGCCGATGATGTCGCCCTTGCCAGCGAGCGACTGGCTGCGCACTTGAGCCGGACCCCACTTGTCGAGTCGGACTTCCTAAGTCGAGAGATGGGAAGGCCGGTTCTGCTGAAGCTGGAATCCATGCAGCCGGTCGCCGCCTTCAAGGTCCGGGCAGCCTTTAACTCGATCCTCGCCCACCTCGACGAATGCCTCTCGACCGGTGTGGTCACCAACTCTTCGGGCAACTTTGCCCAAGCCGTGGCCTATGCGGCTACCCGGCTCGGCGTCGAGTCTACGATCGTCATGATGCGCGGAGCATCGGCCTTCAAGCGAGGGCGCACTGAAGCGTTCGGCGGCAATGTCGTGCTCTGCGAGGACAGTTTCGAGGCGCGCTTCGAAGCTACCGAGCGAATCCGAACGGAAACCGGCCGCAGGTTGCTGCATCCCTACAACTCGCCCGAGACGATCGCGGGCAACGCGACGCTGGGCCTCGAGCTACTCGAACAAGTCGAGAGCGAGTTCGACCTCTATGTGCCGATCAGCGGCGGCGGGCTGATCGCGGGAACAACATTGGCCGTGAAGGCCGGTCGGCCAGAATGCTGCGTATTCGGGGTCCAGGCTGAAGCCAACCCGTCAATGAAACTGTCCTTGGAAGCCGGACGCCCGGTGCGCACGGCGCCGGCACAGTCGTTAGCGGACGCCCTTACGGTGCTCGAACCCGGCTCGCGGACGTTTCCGATCGTACAGCAGCACGTAGAATCCGTCGAACTCGTGTCAGAAGAAGCAATGGCGTCCGCCGTGCGGCTCTTGGCGGTCGAGCAGAAGCTCGTGGTCGAGCCCGGTGCCGCCGTGTCGGTTGCCGCGGCGCTGGCTACGCCGCCAGACCGGGACAGACCATTGGTTTGCGTGCTTAGCGGCGGCAACATCGCGCCGGAGACGCTCCGCGCACTGCTCGCCGACGCGAGCTGAGCCAGCGAAGCCGAGGTACCGTACCCGGAGCCCCGGGGACCGTCAACGTGCGGACGTCGAAAGCACTTGACCTCACTGCCTTCTCGACAAGTGCGACCCGCGCCCTAGCCCCACGACATGGAAAGGCCGAATCGCGTGGATGCCAGTATCCCCACTGGGTCGTCGTCGGTGAGCGTCTCTGGGTGATCTACTCCATCAAGAAGGAAGATACCGAAGTGGCCAGCATTCCGCCGCCTGAACTCTACTCGCTCTAGGGTCACCTCAGCGTCACGATTCGCCAGCGGGTCGCAGTCGATTGCTGAGTGACCGCGATCAGGGAGACGCTTCCCCGTATCGGTAGCCCTGACATCACGGCCGCCGCTGCGCTAGCTTGTAGAAATGGCGCTCAAAGACACACATCGAAACACAGTTTGGACGGCCGCAGCCGCGCTCGTCGCAATGCTGATCGTCGGCCCCGCCGCCCCGGCAGAGTTGGAGAGCTTCCAAGGGGATGTTTCTGACGTGCGTGTCGTCCGCCGTGTGACACAGCATCCGTATGCGTGGCGGGTCTGGCAGCCCTTCATCGTCCAAGGGGAGCGCGAGCGGGACCTAATCGTCGCGTTCGGCGCGATGGTCAACGGGAAGAAGGACATGGGGGACATCCTAGCCACCGTTTCGCGAGACGACGGAGATACGTGGGAAGAACCGGTCGCTATCTTCGATCATCAACGGCTCCAGGGTGACATTCAGTTCGCGTACGCCAATCCGGTCCTGTATCGCGCCCCGGGGCAAGACGTCGTCTGGTGCTTCGCAATGCGCTGTCCCATCGCCTTCGAGAACAGCGAGGAATCGCAGCTCGTCGCCGCTTTCACGGCCGATGGCGGACGCACTTGGACCCAAGTCCAGCTGGCAATGCACTACACAGGCCCGCTGATCACCAACGCCGGCATCGTCGAGACCGAGATCGACGGTCGGAGCCTCTTCCTGTTGCCGGCCCACCGCAACACGCTGCAGAAAGACCCGAGGGGCTCCCGCGACCACTTCATCCTCAGCAGCACCAGCCTGCTCGAGTGGGATCTCGAGGCGTACATCCCTCAGCCAACCACTGCCCGCGTGTTTCTGCACGAAGGCAACATCGCACCGGGCGACGCGGCTGACTCGCTAAAGATCGTGATGCGGACCGCAAACTATGACCAGACCGAGCTTACGACGGACCCTCCGCGGGCCTATTCCAGCGTCAGCACCGACGGCGGCCATACTTGGAGCGTTGCACGGGAAGAGCCCGAACTGCACAACGCCAAGTCCAAGGCCTTCTTCGGACAGTCCAGCGACGGGACGCACATCTACGTCTACAACGACGGTCCGGCGCAACGAGAGCCGGGCGGACGCATGGCCCTTCGCTACAAGACCAAGGCGCCTGGGGGCGCTTGGAGCCAACAGAAGACCTTCTATGACGCGGGGATCAAGAACTCGTACCCGACGCTGATTGAAGTCGCTCCTGGCGACTTCCGGGCTGTGTGGGACAGCGGAACTCCCGTCAGGCCGCGGACCCACATCCATTTCGGGAAGCTGCGAATAAAGCCTTGACCTCAGTAAGGATGAGGACGCAGATCCGCGCGGGTGAGCCCGTCACCTGTGCGCTCGTTGTCTAGAGGCTACAACAAAGTGGTGCAGGAAGCCCGGCACAAAGCAAGAATGGCGGGCGAGCCGGCCGGAATCCGCTCATCTCCGTCATGCGGCTTCAGGCCAGCGGCTTCCGCGGCCACTTGAGATCGCGATCGGGAATCGCGGCGGACGTGCCCGGGGGCACACCCTAACGGAACGAGAAGGTTGGGGCCCGTAGCACTGCGTAGGCATCTGTCGTGCTTGCCTGCACGGACTATTTCTCATGTCGAAACTCTTGATTCCGGGGAACTTCGGATCAGTCGGCATGAACAACGCGCCGCCAATAGTTCCGGGCCGCATCCAAGGTGCGCGGGGTCGGAGTCGGGGGCGTGTCAAGCGCCGCAGCAAACTGCTCGGCATCCTCCTGAGACAAGACATGCCGAGACTGCGCTTCCAATACGCGGATAGCCTCGCGTTCAATTGCAGTGCGCAGGAAAGCTGACTTGTCGACGCCGAGTGACATCGCTGCGCGCTCGATCAAGATCGCCAATCGGTCATCATGGCGCACCTGCGTGGTTCTAGATTGTTTTCCCGGAACGCCTGAGGTCGTGTATGGGTTCAACATCACAGATCTCTGGACAGTTCCAATCTTATGCACGTTGCAGCACTGAAATCACGGATTAGTCTCATCGAATTGCCGAATTGTTTATGGCGGGTCGGGAGTCTGCAAGCTCGAGGCATTCACTGGTTCTGCAATGTCTAGTAACATCTTTTTATTCAGTTAGTTAGACTCCAACTTAGCCCCGGGTGATCTTGCGCAGAATCCTCGGTTCTCGTGTCTAGCTTTGTCAAGGGAGTTTGACATGGCGGCAAGCCTTACGGCCCGGACAAACTCTACGACCAGCATGGCCTAATGCGGCGCGTGATCCCAACCGGAGGAAAGCAGTGGATCTGGCGCGGCACGATCCACGGCAAGCGCCTTGACCCAAGCTTGGGCGGCTAGGCCTGCGTCTCGCTCGGCGAGGCGCGCCAGGCGGCATTCGAGTACCGCAAAATGGCGCGAGTTGGTGGCGATCCCCGTTCATTGCGGTCCGGACAAAATGTTCCCCCGTTCGCGGATGCCGCCAACACAGTCGCAGCCATCGAGTTCCTGATTCTGACCGCAGCGCGGTCGGGAGGGGTGCGAAAGGCCCGCTGGGATGGAGTCGACTTCGAGACGGCGACATGGACGTTCCTGCCGGCCGGATGAAAACGCAGCGCTAGCACAAGGTTCCGCTCAGCCAGCGGGCGTTGCAGGTCCTACTCGAAGCACGCAAGGTAGCCGACGGTTCCCACTTGATCTTTCCGAGCGTAACGGGACGGCCTATGTCGAACAACACCCATTCAAAGCTGCTCCGGGAACAAGGGATTCGAGCGGCTGTGCATGGATTTCGCAGTAGCTTTCGCGACTGGTGCGCCGAGTGCTCGAATGCGCCTCGAGAGGCCTGCGAAATTGCGCTCGCCTACGTAAATGCGAATCGCGTCGAAACCGCCTACGTGCGAAGCGACCTGTTCGAGCGGCGGCACACCTTGATGCAGTCGTGAGCGGACTATATCTCGGAGGCAGCGGGATGAATGGCCGAGCCAAGAAGCCCCCCTCGGCGGGACTTCACTGTTTCGCTTGCAAGACGCGCACGGGGGAACGGTGTGTGACGCAACATCGATCCGCGAGGTGCTGCCCGAACCCGAATGCGCCGGGTGCGAATGGTAGACTGAGGCCGTGAGCGCGGAGCTGATCAGCATCCTGAGCGTTGGTGTAGCGCTACTGGGGCTGGGGCTCCGGCTGTCGGCTCGCTTGGATGACGTTGATCGGCGGCTTGCACGTGTGGAGGGACTGCTAGAGGGGCTGGGGCTGTCAGGCCGCGTTCCGGGCGCGCCTGCCTCCGGCGACTAGGCCGAGTCAAAGCGAGAAATTCGGGGGTGTTTAGGCCACGGAACACAGAGCCGCAGGCAAACGGGGCCTTGGCTCGGGCGTTGATACAGAGAAATCCCGACTGGAATGACAGTACAGTTCACGCCGAGCGAACCCGCGTGATTCACCAAGCCGTGCCAGGCACCGGCACGGGCAAGCGGCCAGACATTCTCGTGGCAGCGCCGCGCCGCCAACCTGTGATAGTGGAGACGGAGTTCGCGCCCGCCCGCACAGTTGAGCAAGATGCGAAAGTCAGGCTGGGCACGAGACTGCACAGTACGGGGGAGGACATCGAGGGCGTGCTGTCGGTTGTCCTGCCGGAGAGCCTCAAGACGGGTGACCTCGAGACTGTCGACCTAGCCTCGTTCCGCTTCGCGACGCACTACCTGAACGCCAGGGGAGAGAGCATCCGCTGGCCGCCGGAGAGAGAGTGGCTTGAAGGGGGCGTTGACGATCTCGCAGACGCCATCGAGTGGCTCTCGCTCTCAGAACGTCAGCTCTCGCTAGGAACGAAAACCCTCGAACAAGTGGTGCGTAACGCAGCGGGGCTGCTGGCCGAACACGCCGGAGAAGGCCCGCTGGCGCGGGTAGCTGGAGACTTGCACCAGGCAGCGGGCGAGCAGACCGGGCGCATGGCCGCAGCCATCTGTGTATCGGCCTTCGTGTTTCACGCAGCGATAGAAGGGCAGGAGCACATCCCTCCTGTGCCGCTAGCGGGCTCGATCAACAAGGCGACACTTCTGAGCGCGTGGAACGAAATTCTCGCGGTGAACTACTGGCCCATCTTCAGCATCGCCCGCGACGTAGTGACCGAGTTACCCGTCCGGGCCGTGCCGCCTGTTATGAACCGCATCGCAGAGTCGATCTCCGACTTGGCGCTGCTGGGTGCGACGACCTACCACGACCTCACGGGCAGGATGTTCCAAACCCTCATCACGGACCGCAAGTTTCTGGCCACCTTTTACACATTGCCCGAGTCAGCCTGCCTGCTCGCGGAACTGGCGGTCGATCAGCTGGACGTGGACTGGTCGGACAGGGACGCCATCGGAGATCTACGAATTGCGGATTTCGCGTGCGGGACCGGTGCCTTGCTCTCCGCAGCGCAGCGCGCCGTTTATCGGCGCTACCGGAGGACCGGGGGCAATGACGCGGAATTGCACCGGGCCATGATGGAGCGCGTCTTGACCGGACTGGACATCATGCCTGCCGCGACCCATCTCACCTGTTCGATGCTGTCGAGCGCCCACCCCTCTCTCGCCTACGGGAAGTCGCAGATCCACACCATGCCCTACGGCATCGACGGCGGCGGAACGCACATCGGCGCACTCGACCTTCTCGAATCCGACCACTCCTATTCCCTGTTCGCCACGGGCGAGTCCATGGGCGGTAGGGAATCGGACAGCCGGAATGAGCACTCCGTCACGATCGAGGACGGGTCCTGCGATCTAGTCATCATGAACCCCCCGTTCACGCGGCCCACGAACCACGAGGCTGGCCATGCCGAGACACCGGTTCCGTCGTTCGCGGGCTTCAACACGGCACATGACGAGCAGCTGGCGATGGGACGAAAACTCAAGAAGGCGGCAGCCGAGTTCGGAAGCGGTAACGCCGGCCTCGCGTCCAACTTCATGGACCTTGGGCACAGCAAGCTGAAGACCGGTGGCGTGCTGGCCCTTGTCATTCCGTTCGCGTTCGTCCGGGGAAGAGCATGGAAGAGGGCGCGAGAAGCCCTGAAGGCTCACTACAGCGACATTCAAGTCACATCCATTGCCGCTACCGGCTCCACGGAGCGAGCATTCTCCGCTGACACCGGCATGGCCGAGTGCCTTGTGGTCGCGACTAAGCGCAGCGGTGGCAATTTCTGCGCGGCGTACTCCAATTTGGCGGCTCGGCCAGCGTCGCTTCTCGAAGCCGCTGTAGAAGCCAAAAGCGCAAGGGCTCGGGCCGTGCAGGGCGACATTCTCGATGCGGGCGCAGCGGGCGTCCGGTACACGAGCCTCATCGAGGCAGCCCGCACCCTAGAGACGGGGAGTCTGATCCTGCCGCGGCAGTCCCAGAAGATCGGATTACCTGTGGTGCAGCTCGGCACCGTAGCAGAGCGGGGTCTTGTCCACAGAGACATCAACGGCGGTTTCCCCGATCGGAATGAGACAGGCTTGGCCCGAGGTCCCTTTACGGTCAGGGCCGTTCGCTCGGGAGAGGTGCCGACGTACCCTATGCTCTGGGCACATTCCGCCGACCGGGAGCGCAGGATCGTGGTATTCCCCGACTCGTGCGGAGACCCGCGTCCGGACGATGAAGCGAGAGCGGCCCAGCGGTGGAATTCCGCCGCATCCCGCCTCCACGCCAACCTGGACTTCCAACTGAATTCCCAGAGCCTCGCCATGTGCCTCACACCCGAGAAGTGTCTTGGAGGAAGGGCCTGGCCGAACGTGATTCCCCTCAAACCGCGATATCAGATCCCCCTACTGCTTTGGGCTAACTCGACGCTGGGGCTAATCGTATTCTGGTGGCACGGGACGAGGCAGCAGCAGGGGCGAGCGTGCATCACTGTCACCAAGCTCCCCGACCTTCCTGTGCTGGATCCCCGCGCTCTGACAGACAACCAGATGGATCACTGCCGCGCGATTTTCGATGACCTCAAGGAAAAGCCGCTACTGCCTGCAAACGAGGCGTACCGAGACGAAGCGCGCAAGGGTCTCGACCGTCAACTGCTCTTCGGGACCACCAGCGTTCTAGGACTTGATCCGGTACTAGAGGAAGACTTGCACCTCCTACGAAAGCAATGGTGCGCCGAACCTTCTGTCCATGGCGGTAAGAGCACTCGAATCAATGTTTCTTGAGCCAAGAGCTCTCAGGAATACCCAAGCTGAGATTCGGATTGAAGTCGGCCAGTGGACGCCGTGAGTGGTTTCGTTGTTCGGAAAATCGTGTGGGACATTTTGTGGAACAAGACCAAAGCTGCAACTTAGAAAATGTTTATCATCAGTTACTTACGAACTAAACGACCACCGACTAAAGTCGGTGGGTTTGAGTGCGACTGAAAGTCGTGTGGGCGGCTAAAGCCGCCTTAGAGGTGCCCGGCTGAAGCCGGCTCAAGGCAACTCCGGCGCTACCACTTGGAAGCCTTCCACATCCTGGTCCCACTTCTGGCTCTCAATGTACTCCCGCACCGTCTCCTCATTCACCGCGCTGACCGTCGCGCAGAAATACCCCCGCGCCCACAGCTGCTGGCCCCAGTATCGCTTCTTCAGATGCGGGAACTCGTCTTGCAGCCGCCGCGACGACCGCCCCTTGATGTACTGCACCAGCTTCGCTGGCGCTAAGTGCGGCGGGGCCGACACCAGCATATGCACGTGGTCCGCCGACACTGCTCCGCGCACGATCTGCACTTCGCGCATCTCGCACGTCTGCCGGATCAGCTCCCGCGCTCGCTCCGCCACCTCCCCCCGCAGCACCCCGTAGCGCTACTTGGTGATCCACACCAAGTGATACTTGATGTCGTACTTGGCATGCCCGCTCGACTGGTACTCAGCCATCCCCACAGTCTAGGGGCCCCCCCCCCCCCCCACCCCCGCCGGGGAACGGGCCCACGGAAAGAAGGGTGTTTTAAAACGCGCACA
>JAJDZN010000032.1 GCA_022824585.1 Bryobacterales bacterium
GACGAGGTAGCGAATCGGCTTGTCCGGGACCAGCTCGACGATCTTGTCGATCACCGCCAGCGAGCGCCGCTCGTCGAGGGGGGCCTCGATCACGGCCACGAAATTCGCGAATTCGACAGCCACGCTGTTGTGCGTGCCGCCGCCCAGCAGCCACACGCCGGCGGCTAGTTCCTCCGGCACCACGCGCTCGTCGGGCACGACTGCCTGGCGCACATGCTGCGGAACTTCCGTCGGTTCGCAGGCATTGGCCTCCATGACGGGGAAGCTCCCGCCGAAGCTGTTGTGGCCGCCGGTGAGCACCGGCACTTTCCGCTCGTCGTCCCAGCCGTCGTGGTGGTGCCAGCCCGCCGGGAAGAGGATGCCGTTGCCGAGGTCCTGCCACTGGGTGAACTCGTGCTCGTAGTTCATATCACCCAGCACCGGGTGCGGCACCCGCGTTTGGGTCCGTTGGACGATGTCTCCGGCGCGCACCGTGGCGTTGACGCGGTACTTGCCCAGCACGGTCGCCGAGACGACCATCACTTTGGCAATCCCGCCGGTCGTGGCTCCGTCCCGCCCGCTCTCGCCGAGTTCCCAGCGCCAGATTGCGGTGGGCTCGGCACCAGGCATCCGCGCCGCCCTGACGAAGCCGTGCGGGGTCATCCAGATGTCGAGCTGCCAGAGCGCGGCGCTTTCCGGGGCCGGCACCGCCGTCGCTGACCCGTCGACGTGCCAGGCATGCTCGCCGCTGACTGCGAAGGTCTGGCGTTCGTGCTGTTGCAGCTGCGTCCCGCCCTTCCAGCCCGGACCGTATTTCCACGAAGCGGGGTTGAGGCCGGGCTTGCGGGAGAAGCGCTCGACCGAAGTGCCCCTCTCGTAGTCGATGACGCGCGAATAGTCTTGCAGGGGCTCGCCTCGCGGCCAGTCCGTGTTTTGCGTCATGTTCTGCCCCACCATGCCCGCGTAACCCTCGCCGGCGAAGCTGACGCACCGTAGCTGATCGACTCCCATGGCTGCAGCGGCTGCATCGAGGACGGGAATGGGGTCGATGTGCCCGGGCGGCAGGCCTTGCGATGCGCTAGGCGCCGCCAGCAGCGCGAGACCTACGACTGAGGCTATAGGTAAGGATCGATACACCGTTAGCCCGAGTATACCCGTGCGGCCGAGGGCCGGGCATACACTATCGGAGTGCCCGTTCAGCCTGACCGTCGAGAGTTCTTGGCATCGCTTGCCGCCGGAGTCGGACTGTCGGCGTGCGGCACGGAGTCAGCGTCCACCAGCCCGGAACTGTGGTACGCACAGCCCGCCGAGCGTTGGGTAGAGGCCCTGCCGGTGGGCAACGGGCGCCTCGGGGCGATGGTCTTCGGCGGCACGGCCAACGAGCGCATCCAGTTCAACGAAGACACCCTCTGGCAGGGGCAACCGCGCAGCTACGCCAATCCGGGCGCGCACCGCTGGCTCGACCGGCTTCGATCCTTGCTATTCGAGGGCAAGCAAGCCGCGGCGGAAGAACTGGCGATGGAGCGCTTCATGAGCGTTCCGCTGCGCCAGAAGCCGTATCAGTCCTTCGCCGACCTGTTGATCGAGCGCACCGGCACCGACGCGGCGGCGGTGACCGGCTACCGCCGCTCGCTCGACATTGAGAACGCGGTCGCGCGCGTCCAATTCTCGGCCGATGGCATCCAGCATTCGCAAGAAGTCTTCGCCAGCTTTCCCAAGCAGGTGCTCGCAGTCAGGCTCGCCGCCAGCGGGACGGGCAACTTGTCGTTTGCCGTTGGGTTCGGCACCTCCCATCCCTCCCAGGTCAGCACGGAGGGGGGCGGCGGGCTGCGCTTGAGCGGGCGGGTCGAGGGCGGCGCGATCCGGTTCGAGGCGCGGCTCGCGGTGCAGACGGACGGCGCGGTCTCCAGCGACGGAGAGCGGTTGCGCGTGCAAGGGGCCAGCGAGGCCACCTTGCTGCTTGCCGGCGCGACGAACTTCGTCAACTTCCGCGACGTCAGCGGAGATCCCGCGGAGCGGAACGCGGCTGTGCTGGCCGAGGCAGCTCCCGTGCCGTACCGAGCATTGCGCGAGGAGAATTCGGACAGCCATCGGCAACTGTTCCAGCGCGTGCTCTTGGACCTGGGCGCGAGCGAGGCAGCCGCGGAACCGACCGACGTGCGCATCGAGCGCTTCGCCTCCCGGCCGGATCCCCATCTCGTGACATTGCTGTTCCAATACGGTCGCTACCTGCTGATCTCTTCCAGCCGTGGCCGTAGCCAGCCGGCGAACCTGCAAGGCCTGTGGAACGACCTGGACCAGCCGCCGTGGGACAGCAAGTACACGGTCAATATCAACACCGAGATGAATTACTGGCCGGCCGAATCGACCGGCCTCCCCGAGACACATGAACCGCTCTTCGCGGCCTTGCGCGAGATTGCCGCCTCGGGCGCGGAAACGGCGCGCGAGCACTACCGCGCACGGGGGTGGGTGCTGCACCACAATTTCGATCTCTGGCGCGGCACGGCGCCGATCAACCACTCCAACCACGGCATCTGGCCGACCGGCGGGGCTTGGCTGTGCCAGGACCTGTGGCAGCACTACTTGTACGGCGGTGACGAGCAGTTCCTGCGCGAGACCGGTTACCCCCTGATGAAGGGCGCGTCGGAGTTCTTCCTCGACGCGCTGGTCGAATCGCCGGACGGGCAGTGGCTGATCTCCGGGCCGAGCAATTCCCCGGAGAACGGCGGGCTGGTGATGGGCCCCACCATGGACCACCAGATCGTCCGCAACCTGCTCGGCAACACGATCTCGGCGGCCACGGTTCTGGACTTGGACTCGGACTTCAGGGAAGAGCTGCGGCAGGTGCGCGAACGCATCGCGCCGAACCGTATCGGCCGCTTGGGGCAGTTGCAGGAGTGGCTGGAAGACATCGACGACCCCGCCAACCAGCACCGTCACGTTTCGCACCTGTTCGGCCTCCACCCCGGTGTTGAGATCACGCCTTTCGGGACACCGGACCTGTTCGCCGCGGCTCGCAAGTCCCTCGAGTTCCGCGGTGACGGAGCGACCGGCTGGTCGATGGGCTGGAAGGTGAATTTCTGGGCTCGCTTCCTCGATGGCGACCACGCCTTCAAGATCCTGCGGGGACTACTCGCCCCGGTGCCGGACAGGACGGCCCGCAGATTGGACGGACGGCGGGGCGGGCTGTACCCGAATCTGTTCGACGCGCACCCCCCGTTCCAGATCGATGGCAATTTCGGCGCGACTGCGGGTATTGCCGAGATGCTGCTGCAGAGCCACGACCCGCACGGCAAGCCGCTGGAAGCCAGTTCCGTGCAGTCAGGAGAGAGTGGTTTCCTGCACTTGCTGCCCGCCCTGCCAAGCGCCCTTGCGAGCGGCAAGGTGGCAGGCTTGCGCGCCCGGGGAGGATTCACCGTGGATCTCGAGTGGCGCGATATGCGGCTCGGCTGGGCCCGGGTTCAGTCGCACTTGGGCAAGCCCTTCACCGTGCGCTACGGCGAGACCGAGTTGCGGGCGCAAGTGCCGCCCGGGCAGACGCTGGAATTGGACGCGGCGGCTCTGGCCGAGGCCCGGACTGCGTAGTTCGAGGGCTGTCCCCTCACTTCCGGCGCTCCCGCTCCCGCCTTCGGAATAGCCACGAGCATGCCAGCGAGGCGAGGCCGGCCACGATAAAGCCTGCAAGGGCGTCCACTGCGTAGTGGTAGCGCCCGTAGACGGTCGCAAGAGCGGTTCCGGTCGCGACAACGATCAACGCAACGCCGTAGCGCTTGCGTTCGGGGAGGGCTAGGAGCAGGCCGATTCCGACACCCAGCGCCGAGGCCACGTGTCCGCTCGGAAAGACGCTGGTGTGGATGCCACCCATGCCCAAGATCCACCAATTCAATTGCCGGAAGACCGTATCGAAGCTGCCGGACAACTCCCCCGGAAAGATCGTGCGCGGCGGTTCGGACGGGAAGAAGGGGTAAAGGGCGTAGGCCGACACCGCCGAAGCGGCGAAGCAGGCCAGCAAGCGGTCGGCCCGGTCGAGCCGACGGCACGTGGAGAGGATGATCAAGCCCGCTGGCGCCACGGCGTAGGTCAGCAGGTACAGCAATTCCAACAGGCCTGGCAGGACGGGTCCCAGCGATTCGATCGCTCGGGTCAATCCCCAGTCGGCAAGCAGGAGCTGGTCCCAGTACACCCAGCTGCGCTCCAGGGCGTGGTCTGGTTGCGGCTGGGCGAACCAGCCAATTTGCTTGTAGGCCAATAGGACGCCGGCCAGGGGTAGCGTGTGGCGCAGGATCTCCGGCACCAAGCGGAGCGGGAACCGGCCTAAGTAGTGCAACGCCGCCAGGGCCGCCAAGCTGGCGCCGGGCACTTGGAGCCGGCTCGTCAGCTCTAGCGGGAATAGGAACGAAAGCGCCGCCGTGTAGGCGAAGTAGCCTGCGAGGATCAGTTCCGCCAGCCTCGGGCGATTGTCGTTTGCGAACAGAAACATCGGGTCGGGAATTTCCGCTGGCTGCAAGTCGGTTGAACGCGATGTCGTCAGGCCGCGCGATCGTGGCGCTTGGTCATATCCTTGCTCCCCGGCCGTGGGATGCCCCCAGCGGGTTTCGCATCGGGCCTGCGGTGTGGGCATTAGCCGTAAGATCACGCGGGTGACCCCCGACCAAGCCGCCGAAATAGCCGTGCAGGGGATCTTCGCGAAAGCCGACGGGGACGCCGCCGAGGGGCTCAGGCGTGAGGGTAAGCCAGAGGCTACCACGAGAGCCGACTAGGAAGCCAGGAAGCCGCAAGACGGCTGAATTCGTGACGAGACCGCATATGACGTCGCCGGCCTCCCGTCCGTGAGTGGGTGTCAATCACTCGCCGGGAGGCTGGCTTGTACTGGTGTCGCGGAATGCCAGACTCCCTCGATTGTCAATCGGGTCCCTCACGGAGGGGTGCGGGTTCGAGTCCCGCCACCACCGTGCCGCAGTCTCACGCTACGCCTTCTGCCCTCAGGCACCTGCGGAGAGTCCGCATAGCGTCGTCAGCGTCGGCGCGCGTCTGTCTCTCGGTCGAGCACCTGCAAGAGAAGCTCAAGCCGGAGTCGGTCTCGCCCTTGACCTCCCAGAGCGGCAGCTCGCCGGGCAGCTTGGTCACGCGGACCCGACCGAGGTGGTCGAGGAACGTGATGATCTGTGTTCCTTCTAACATTTCACTTTCCCCTCTGCCAACTACAACGTTTGCGGGGGCTGCTTTGTCACAGCTTTTTTCGGGCCTCTCCCTGATCCATTCCTCTGGCTCCGAGCCCCAGGCGGCTCCTGAGCTTTCGCTTGACAATTCTTACGGCCCGGTTCAGGACGGTAGTGACATTGCTGCTCGTGATTCCGAGTCGCTCGGCTGTCTCCTTCGTGGAGAGTTCTTCCTGCATGCGCAGTTCGTAAACCCGACGGTACGTGTCCGGGAGCATCGCGACCATCTCCCGAAGCAGCTCGAGCAGCTGTCGCTCTTGTGCTGCTACTTCCGGGCTCGGTTGCGATGCGAATCTTTCTGTACCCTCTAGCAGCCCGTGGTAAAAGTCGACTGAAACTCCAACAAATCTCGATCAGGCTTCGATAAAATCGTAGTCATGGCGATGGGTACCCGCAAGCCCGGACAGATCCCGATGTTCCTCGCACCGGACCAACTGCCCCAAGCCCCCAC
>JAJDZN010000156.1 GCA_022824585.1 Bryobacterales bacterium
TGCGTCTGAGGCTGCGGGCGGGGCGAACCACGTTCTCGCGGCCTTCGGAATTCGCGCCGCGGCGGGGCGCCGGCGCCCCGCCGCTCGCCGAGGGTAGCTGAGTCGAGCACAATGCTCAGGCCGTTCGAGTGTCGCACTGCCTGGAGTGGCGCAAGCAACACCCTTGGGCCGGGAGCGGAGCGGCTTATGATCGGAGCGGTGCAGAGGACAATGAATCTCGTTCCCAAGTTGGCGGCGCTGTCCGCCCTGACCGCCTCGCTCTGCGCCCAAGTTGCCACGCAGTTGGCTCTAGACCGCTACTGTTTTGGGTGTCACACCTCAACTGTTTCCAGCGGTGGGCTGGCTCTGGACCGGCTCGACGCCTCTGTCCCTGGCAAGAACCCGCAGGCGTGGGAGTCTGTGGTCCGCAAGCTGACGCACCGCCACATGCCCCCGCCAGGCATGCCGCGGCCTGACGGGGCGACCTACGATGCCTTGGTCGCTGAGCTGAGCCGGAGCCTCGACAACCACGCAGAGAGCCACCCCAACGCGGGCCGCGAACGCGCCTTCCGCCGAATGAACCGCACCGAGTACCGCAACTCGATTCGAGACCTTCTCGCGCTTGACGTCGATGTGCGCTCGCTGCTGCCGCGAGACGAGAGCAGCCACGGCTTCGACAACATCACCGGCGAGGTCTCGCCGACTCTTCTGGAGCGCTATCTCGCCGCGGCGCGCAAGATCAGCCGGCTGGCGACCGGCACGCCCCCTCGGGGCGTCGGAGGCGAGTTGGTCGTCGCTCCGGTCGACTTGACCCAGGAAGCGCGCTTCAGCGAACTGCCGTTCGGCACGAGGGGCGGCATCGTGGCGAGACATACGTTTCCGACTGATGGCGACTACGAAATCCGCATCAAGCTCAGCCGCGATCGGAACGAACAGGTCGAAGGACTCTACCAGCCGCACGAGCTGGAACTGACCATGGACGGCCGCCACGTCCGACGGTTCACCGTGACTCCGCCCGAGCAGCGCGACCATCGGAATGTGGACAGGCACTTGGTCGCGCGCGTCCCCGTCCGCGCCGGGCCTCGCGAGATCGGCGCCACGTTCTTGGCGAAGTCTTCCGCCCTCATCGAGACGCAGCGCCAGCCTTACTTGGCGCGGTTCAACATGGACCGTCATCCGCGCACCCAGCCGGCCGTCCATTCGCTTGCGATTGTCGGACCGTACCAGCCCAGCGGGCCAGGTGACACTCCCAGCCGCCGCCGGATCTTCTCGTGCCAGCCGGGCTCGGCATCCGAGCAAGAGCAGTGCGCCAAGCAAATCCTCTCGAGGCTGGCGCGCCGAGCCTACCGCCGGCCGGTCACGGCCGACGACATCGAGAAGCCGCTGGAATTCTTCCGCCAGGGGCTGGAGCGCGACGGTTTTGAAGCCGGCATACAAACCGCGCTGCGGGCGCTGCTGGTAAGTCCGGAATTCCTCCTCCGGGGCGAGCGCGACAAGGTCGATGGCAGTGGTCGGCCGTACGAGGTCTCGCAGGTCGAACTGGCATCCAGGCTGTCGTTCTTCCTGTGGAGCAGCATTCCCGATGAAGAGTTGCTGGACGCGGCGGAACGCGGCGTCTTAAATGATCCGGACTCGCTGGAGCGCCAGGTCCGCCGCATGCTCCGGGATTCGCGCTCGCAGGCGTTGGTGGAGAGCTTTGCCGGACAGTGGCTGTACCTGCGGAACCTCGCTTCACTGACGCCGGACCGGCGCCTGTTCCCAGACTTCGACGAAAACCTGCGGAAGGCGTTTCGGAGGGAGACCGGATTGCTCTTCGAGACGGTCCTGCGCGAAGATCGCAGCGTGGTCGAGCTTCTCGCGGCGGACTACACGTTCCTAAACGAGCGCCTGGCGAAGCACTACGGCATCCCGCACGTCTACGGCGATCATTTTCGCCGGGTCGAACTGGATCCCAACGGTGCCAGAGGGGGGCTCCTCAGCCATGGGAGCATTCTGGCCGTCACCTCCTATGCCAACCGGACTTCGCCGGTATTGCGGGGGCAGTGGGTCTTGGCCAACATCCTCGGAACCCCGCCGCGCCCGCCGCCTCCCGAGGTCCCGGAGCTTGCCGAGCGAACCCGTTCGGAGAAGCCGCGCACGCTGCGCGAGCGGATCACCGAACACCGCGAAGACCCCGCCTGCGCCGCCTGCCACGACATCATCGACCCGGTCGGCTTCGCGTTCGAGAATTTCGATGCGGTCGGCCGCTGGCGGACGCACGACGAGGGGGTCCCGGTGGACGCCTCCGGCAGGCTTCCCGACGGGACCGAATTTTCCGGCCTAGGCGGTTTTCGCAAGGCCCTTCTGGACAGGCCCGAGTTATTCGTCTCGACCGTGGCGGAGAAGCTGCTGACCTATGCCTTGGGAAGGGGGCTTGAGTACTACGACGCCCCCGCCGTCCGCAAGATTGTTCGCGACTCGATGCAACAGGACTACCGGTTCTCGTCCTTGGTGCTGGGAGTCGTACGTAGTACGCCGTTCCGAATGAGGAGTCCTCGATGATCATCGCAAAGAAATCCCTTCCGCGCCGAACGCTCCTGCGAGGTGTGGGCGTAGCGATCGGGCTGCCCCTGCTCGACGCCATGGTCCCGGCCATGACCGCCCAGCAGAAGACAGCGGCGGCCCCGGCCCGCAGGCTGGGGTTCGTCTACATTCCGATGGGGGCCAACCTCAGCCAGTGGACCCCTCCTGGCGACGACGGGCGGCTCGGCCGCATGTCCCGAATCCTCGAGCCCTTGGAGCCGTTCAAGGCCGAGGTCAACGTCATCACCAATCTCGAGAACAAGAACGCTTACTCGGCCGGGAATCATGCCACGGCCAACTCGGGCTTCCTGAGCGCCGCCAAGGCGAAGATGACCGAGGGAGCGGATTACGAGCTGGCGACCACCGTGGACCAGATCGCCGCGCAACGCATTGGCGGCCAGACCGCGTTGCCGTCGCTGGAGCTGTCGATGGACCTGCAGCAAAACGTCGGAGACTGCGACAACGGTTTCGCCTGCGTCTACCAGAACCAACTGTCCTGGTCTTCGCCGACGACCCCGCTACCGTCAGTTGCGCACCCAAGGGTTGCGTTCGAGCGCCTCTTCGGCGATGGCGGCACGGCGGAGGAGCGCCGCGGCGAACTACAGGTGGACCGGGGCATCCTCGACTGGGTCGGCGAAGATCTCAGGCGTCTCAAGAAGGTGCTGGGCGCCGAAGACAATCGGACCGTCGAGGGCTACCTCGAAAGCGTTCGCGAAGTCGAGCGGCGCATCCAGCGGGCGGAACAACAAACCGCGGAGGCACCGCTGCCCGACCTCGACCGCCCGACCGGAGTTCCGGCAGCCTACGCCGACCATGCGCGCCTGATGTTCGACCTCCAGGTGCTGGCGCTGCAAGGCGACATCACTCGGGTGATCACGTTTCAGCTGGCCCGGGAGACAAGCAACCGCACGTATCCCGAGATCGGGGTTCCCGACCCTCACCATCCCACCTCGCACCACGCCAACGATCCGCTCAAGCTCGAGAAGCTGGCCAAGATCAATACCTTCCATGTCTCGCTGTTTGCGTACTACTTGGATAGGCTGCGGTCAACTCCCGATGGGGACGGCACCCTGCTCGACCATTCCGTGCTGCTTTGCGGCAGCGGAATGGGCAACCCGGACATTCACGACCACCTGAACTTGCCGATCGTGGTCGCTGGAGGAGGGGCCGGAAGCCTCGCCGGAGGCCGACACATCACGTACGACGAGCCCGCGCCGCTCGCCAACCTGCATCTGACCCTGCTGGACAGGATCGGCATCAGGCTGCCGTCGTTCGGAGACAGCAGCGGCCGGATCGAGGAGCTTGCGATCTAGACATGCGCGCACCCAGCCAAGTCCGGATCGCATGCCTTGCGGCGGCTGTCGCTCTCTCCTCTCAGCTGTCAGCCGGCGTCGGCGCGGAGCTCGTTGGCGCCGCGCGCTCGGGTGACTTCGCCGCGGTCAGGGCGATCCTTGACGCCGCAGGTGACGTGAACGTGCGAGCCGTCGACGGGGCAACCGCGTTGCACTGGGCGGCGCATTGGGACGATCTCGAGGCGGCGCGGGCGCTCATCGAGGCCGGGGCTGCGGCTGATCCGGCAAATAACTATCAGGTGACTCCGCTAATGCTTGCTGCCTCGAACGGCAGCGCACCGATGATCGCTCTCCTCATCGCAGCCGGGGCCAGCGCGAACGCAGCGCTGCCCGCTGGCGAGACTCCGCTGATGAGAGCGGCGAGAACCGGCCGGGCAGAAGCGGTCCGGACACTCGTTCGTCATGGCGCTGAGGTCAATGCCAGTGAATCATGGCGTGGGCAGACCGCGCTGATGTGGGCCGCGGGCGAGGGCCATCTCGCGGCCGTGAATGAGCTGATCCGTGCCGGGGCCGAGATCGGAGCGAAATCGCATGGCGGATTCTCGGCCCTATTGTTCGCCGCGCGCCAAGGGCACAAGGGTGTGGCTCGGGCCCTGCTCGACGCGGGTGCCGACGTCAACGACGCGCTGCCCAAGCGACGCCGTCGGGGCTGGGCGACGGACAGCGCTCGCACGGAAGGACGCCAGGTCGGCGCGAGCGCGCTGGAAGTCGCGGTTTCTAACGCCCACTTCGAAGTCGCTGCCCTGTTGTTGGAACGAGGCGCCGATCCCGACGCTGCCGGGCCGGGCTGGACTCCGCTGCACACCGTCAGCTGGGTTCGCAAGCCCGGCGTCGGAAGTAACGACCCCGCCCCGCAAGGCTCCGGAAGCATGGATAGCCTGGCGATCGTCCGGAAGCTCGTTGCCCACGGGGCCGATGTCAACTTTCGCATGACCTCGCCAACAAGCCCCGGCAAGCACAGCCTCGACACCGCAGGCGCGACGCCGTTCTTGGCCGCGGCTCGCACTGCCGATGCCGAACTGATGCGGCTCCTGCACGAATTGGGCGGCGATCCCACGATTCCAACCGAGAAGGGCACCACGCCCTTGATGGTTGCCGCGGGAGTCGGCGTGCGCGCCCCCGACGAGGACGCGGGTACTGCCGAAGAGGTCGTCGAAGCCGTTGAGGTGGCGCTTCAGCTGGGGGGAGACCCGAACGCCATCGACGGGGACGGCAACACCGCCATGCACGGCGCGGCCTACAAGCATGCCCCCGGCGCTGTCAGGGTGTTGGTCGACGCGGGTGCCCGAATCGAGGTCTGGAATCGCAAGAACGAGCTTGGCTGGACACCGCTGCGCATCGCCACGGGCGTTCACCGCGGCATGAACTTTCGCTTTTCTCCCGAGACCGCCTCTGTCATCCGGGAAGTGATGCGGGCCGCCGGTGCGTCGACGGAGGTCGAACCGGAGGCATTCATCAGCGGTGCCACCAAGTAGCTCGGTCCAATGAATCCTCGAGTCCTTTGCCTGGTTCTTGCAGCCGGCTTCGGGTGGGGACTGGCGGCCACAGCGGAACAGGCCGCGTTTCGCAAGGTCAGCGACCTGGTGTTCGCCGAAGTTGACGGGCGTGAGCTGCTGCTCGACCTCTATCTGCCGCAAGCGTCGAAACCACCTCCGCTAATCGTGTATGTTCACGGCGGGGCCTGGCGCGCGGGGTCCAAGGACTCGATGCCGCTAGCCGCGCTGCTGGGCGAGGGATATGCGATTGCGAGCGTCGGGTACAGGCTCACTCCCGAGGCGCGTTTCCCGGCCCAGGTGCACGACATTAAGGCAGCGATTCGCTTCTTGCGCGGCAATCAGGATCGCTACCCATACGACGGCCGCAAGGTGGCAATTGCTGGCTCGTCGGCTGGCGGGCATCTAGCAGCTCTGGTCGGGGTGACAAACGGCACCGCGGAACTTGAAGGAGCTGTCGGCGCGCATCTTGACCAGTCTTCGGAAGTGCAGGCGACCATTGCGTACTTCGGAGCGAGCAACCTGCTGACGATTCTGCACCAGTCCACTCCGCACGGGCTGAGCGTCCGGAAACCCGCCTTGGAGCTCTTGCTCGGCGGCCAGCCCGAGCAACAGCGGCAACTGGCGATGCTGGCGAGCCCGGTCTTTCATGTCGACAGGTCGGACCCGCCTTTGCTATTGCTACATGGCGATCAAGATCCGCAGATGCCCATCAACCAGGCGCATGAACTGCACGGCAAGTTCAAGAGCCTCGGGCTTGCGGTCACTCTCCACGTATTGCACGGGGCCGCCCATGGTGGAAGGGTGTTCTACGACGAGGCGCGGACGAGAGTGGTCAGTGGTTTTCTCGCGTCATGCGGGATTTGACAGGGGGCTGTTCGGGGGAACTGTTCGCTCTCACCGGGCGGCATGAGCTCGCGATTCAGGGCGCGCTGCCATTGGATTTGCCCAGTTTTGGGCGCCGGGCTATGCTGGATGCTCTCATGAGGCCGCTCCTGTTCACGTTGCTACTGGCTGGCTGCCCGTTGGCAGCCCAGGTCGTGCGCTTCGCCGGAGACGGGGCGCTGAAGATGCTCTATGACAACCGCATGTATCCGCAAGCGGTTGTCAGCCAGGGCCAGCTGCACATGGTCTGGCGCGGCGACAAGGGGCTGCCTTGGATTCGCTCCTACGACCTCGCCGCGCGCAAGCTCTCCGAGCCCCACATGCTGCTGTCCGGAACCGGCATCGAGATCGATGCCCGGCGCTTCGAGCGGGACCAACACTACGCGCCGGTGGTGTGGGCCGAGCCGGACGGCCGCGTGCACGTCGCTTTCGGCTTCCATCGCACCCCGGGATACCATCTGGCGACGAAGCGGTCCGGCGCCACGGACGCATGGGAGCGGCGCGCCGAGATATCGCATTCAGTGTCCTATCCGCAAGTCCATAAACTCGCCGATGGCAGGACGCTTGTCTATTTCCGCGAGAGCGGCCACCTGGGCTTCTGGACCTATCGCACCTCCGCCGACGGGGGCCGCACCTGGGACCAGCCGACGAGCCCGGTGATCGATATGGACGCGCCCCCGCACGAGTCGCCGCTGGCGTCCCACGCCGGCTCGTATCAGACGACACGGGTCAGCGCGGACGGGAGCGCGCTGCACATCGCCTTCATTTGGAAGGTCGAGGAGCCCATCTCGAGCCAGCGCTACGGGTCAGTGCTGCATGACTACACCCGGCGCCACAACCTCTACTATGTCCGGGCCGACCTCGCCAGCGGGAAGGTATTCAACGCGCACGGCAAGGAACTCGCCAGGCCTGTGAACTTTGCGAGCGCCCAGCGCGACTGCTTGGTACTGGACACAGAAGGCGGCAGCGCGTCCGTGGGCCCCTCGATCGCGCTCGGTCCGGGCGGCGAGCCGAGCTTCCTGCTGCCGGTATCGGGCGAGACGCCCTACGCTTCGACGTTCTATTTCGTCCGCCTGCGCGCGGGCAAGTGGGAGAAGACGCCCCTGACGGGAACCGGGCATCCGTTCAACTCGACTCACTTGGTAGCGCGCCCGGACGGGTCCTTCCAAGCCTTCTTGATCGCCGGCGACGGCGAGGCCAACGAGGACACGCTGATGAACAGCTACGGCTGGGGGGACCGCGTCGAGGAATGGGTCTCTGACGTTTCGGGCACCCACTGGAAGCGCTCCCGCGACCTGACGCCCAAGAAAGGACTGCGCTACCAGAGCGTCAAGTTTGTGCGCGGCGAGGACGGGCAGAGCGTGGACGACCTGCTACTGTTCTATGCTTGGCAGGGCACGGGCAAGGGCTCGGCGTACTTGCTCGACGAGCGCGACTAGACCGGGCAAGGAACGCGCCGTCCGCGGCAGGGCGCGGCGGGAACGGCGTACGCTACGGCTCCGACTGGAGCGAGTGGATCTCCTCCAGGAACTGTTGCTCGTCCTGGAAGTCGCGGTAGACCGATGCGAAACGCACATAGGCCACCCGGTCGGCCCGCTTGAGCTCCTGCATGAGCACCTCGCCGATCCTGCTCGTGGGGCACTCGCCTTCGGGCGATCCCAACACCTCGGACTCGGCGGCGCTCACCATGGCTTCGATCGTCGCCATCGAGACGGGCCGCTTCTCGCATGCCCGCATCAGCCCTTGCAGCACCTTCTTGCGGTCGAAGCGCTCGCGGTGCTGATCCTTCTTCACGACCATGACGGGCAGTTCTTCGACCCGCTCGTAGGTGGTGAAGCGGCGCTTGCATAACAAGCAGTCGCGACGGCGCCGGATTACCTCCTCCCCCCTTGTCGTGCGGGAGTCGATCACTTTGTTCTTCAGGTGGCCGCAGTACGGGCAGAGCACGGTCGGGCCGGCGACGTGAGCCGGACCTACGATTCTAACCGTTAGCGCCTCGCTATACTTTGGGGCATGCTCTTGAGGATTACGCTGCTGGCCGCCCTAGCCACGACCGCTGCCGTCGCCGACGGCCCCAACATCTTGTGGATCAGCTCCGAGGACAACGGCCCGCACCTCGGGGCTTACGGGGACTCCTACGCGGACACGCCCAATCTCGACGCCCTGGGCACCACGGGCATGATCTATCGCCGCGCTTGGTCGACCGCGCCGGTCTGCGCCCCTGCGCGCACCACCATCATCAGCGGGATGTACCCCCCATCGACCGGCGCCCAGCACATGCGCTCGCTGACGCGGCTGCCCTCCTCGATGCGCATGTTCCCGCAATACCTCAGAGATGCCGGCTATTACGTCTCGAACAACTCCAAGGAAGACTACAACCTGAAGAAGCCCGGCCAGGTCTGGGACGAGTCGAGCCGCGAGGCGCACTGGCGCAAGCGCGCGCCGGGCCAGCCGTTCTTCGCGGTGTTCAATTTCACGGTCACCCACGAATCCCAGATCCGCCGCCGGCCCCACACGCCGGTCCACGATCCCGCCCAGGTGCGGGTGCCGGCCTACCATCCCGACACCGAGGAGAGCCGCAGAGACTGGGCCCAGTATCACGACAAGATCAGCGAGATGGACGCGATGGCGGGCAAGGTGTTGGCCGAACTGCGCGAGGACGGGCTGGAAGAGGACACGATCGTGTTCTACTGGGCCGATCACGGGCCGGGCATGCCGCGCGGCAAGCGCTGGACGTACAACTCCGGCCTCCACGTCCCGCTGATCCTGCACATACCCGAGAAGTTCAAGCACCTCCGTCCGGCCGAGTACACGGCCGGCGGCGCGAGCGAGCGCTTGGTCGGGTTCGTTGACCTCGCGCCGACTGTCCTGAGCCTGGCCGGCGTCGAGCCGCCCGACCACTTCCAGGGCTACGCCTTCGCCGGTGAGTTCGAAGCGCCGCCCCAGCCGTACATCTACGCCTTTCGCGGCCGGATGGACGAACGCTACGACATGGTTCGCAGCGTGACCGACGGCCGCTTCATCTACATCCGCAACTTCATGCCGCACCGTATCTACGGGCAGTACATCCAGTACATGTTCCAGACCCCGACCACCGCCGTGTGGCACCGCCTGTACCACGCCGGCAAGCTCCAGCGGCCCCGGACGCATTTCTGGGAGACCAAGCCCGCCGAGGAGCTCTACGATCTGGAGCGAGACCCCGACGAGACGCAGAACTTGGCTTCCAGTCCCGAGCACCGCAAGGATCTCGAGCGCTTGCGGGCGGCCCGCCGCGAGTGGTCGCTGTCGATCCGCGACCTTGGCTTTCTGCCCGAGAATGCGATTCACGAGCGCGCCGGAGATGACGCGCCGCATTCGATGGGTGCCAACCCCATGCGCTTTCCGATCGGGCGCATCATGCGCATGGCGGAGCTGGCATCCTCCATGGATGCCGGGGCGGAGGCCGACTTGCGCCAGGGCTTCGACGACCCCGACAGCGCAGTGCGCTATTGGGCGGCCCTAGGCGCCCTGATGCGCGGCCGCGAGGGCGTCCAGGCGTTGGCTGGCCCCTTGCGGAAGGCGCTGGGCGACGCGGATCCGACCGTGCGGATCGCCGCGGGCGAGGCGCTGGGGCGTTATGGCAGCGATGCCGAGGCCGGGCGTGCGCTCGAGGTGCTAGTGCAGCATGCCGATACGAGCGAGAACGGCTTGTTCGTTGCCATGGCCGCGCTGAACGCGCTGGACTACATGGACGAGCGAGCCGACCCTGCCCTTGAGAGGATCTTGGCCGTGCCGCAGAATGATCCGCGCTACGACCGGCGCTTCGGCGCCTACCTGCCGAACTTGGTCGGCAAGATCCGGGCTGATGCAGAGTAGGCCGCGCCGCAGGCTTGCGGTCCTTTGCTAGGATTTTCCGCGGATGAGGCGCAGGACTTTCTTGACTGCGGCGCTGGCGGGCTCGATTGCGAGCGCCGCTCGCCGCGACGATCTCGAGGCGGCCGCGGGCTTGGTCGCCGCGCAGGTTGCCGGCGGTGCGGTAAAGGGCGCCGTGCTTGACGTCCGCCTCGGCGGGGACGTGTTTCAGCGCCACTACGGCAGTGCCTTGACAGCGGACGCGATATTCTTGCTGGCGTCGATTACCAAGCCGATGACCGCCGCCGGCGCGATGCTGCTGGCCGACCGAGGGGAGTTAAAACTGGCCGATCCGGTCAGGCGCTTCGTCCCGGAGTTCAGCGGAGGGGCGCGCTCCCGCGTGACCGTCAAGCACTTGCTGACGCACGCGTCCGGCCTGCCGGACCAGCTCCCCGAGAACGTCGAGCTGCGCAAGCGAAACGCTCCCTTGAGCGAATTCGTCGAGCGGACGGTCCGCACGCCCCTGCTGTTCGAGCCGGGCACGCGCTACTCCTACCAGAGCATGGGCATCCTGCTGCTGGCCGAGATTTGCGAGCGCATCACCGGCACGGCGTTTCCCGATTACTTGGACCAGAGCCTGTTCCGGCCGCTCGGCATGGAGCGCACCGCCCTGGGCCTGGGCCGAATCCGCTTGGAAGAGACCCAGCGCAGCCAAGTCGAACAAGGCCCGCCGCACGGCGGGCAAGGCAGGCCCGAGGCCGCGCACTGGGATTGGAACAGCCGCTACTGGCGCGAGCTGGCGTCCCCGTGGGGCGGGGCCCATGCCAGCGCGGGAGACGTGTCGAGGTTCTTTCTGGAGTTCCTGGCCCCGGAGCGAGCCGAGGTGCTGCGCCCGGCGACCGCGGCGCTGATGGTGCGCAACCACACGCCCAAGCTGGGCAGGCCGCGAGGCCTGGGCTTCGCGCTCGGAGGCGGAGCCGGGGCTGGCTGCTCGGAGCGGACTGCGTGGCACGGCGGCGCCACCGGGACGCTCGCCTGGGAGGATCCGCAGTCCGGGGTGCGCTTCGTGCTGTTGACCACATTGCCCAACACGGTGGCGAACAAGCTGCTGATCGGTCCCGTGTCGGACGTGGTGTCCCAGGCCAGCCAGGTCTGAGCGCCCGGCCGCGAGGCGTGTCGCTCCCAGCCGCGCCGCCTGCTCCGCGCTAGCCTAGACGCAGATGCCTCTGTCTCGGAATGCGGTCCCGTTGCGCGAACGGCTCATCTTCGCGATGGACGTGCCTGACACGTCCTCGGCGCTTGCCTTGGCGGAGCGACTCGGCGATTCGGTCTGCTTCTACAAGCTGGGGCTCGAACTGTTCATGGACGGCGGCTACTTCCAGCTCGTCGACCGGCTCACATCCTTGGGCAAGAAGGTGTTCGTGGATCTGAAGTTCTTCGACGTGCCTGAAACCGTCGGGCGGGCGGTCCGTCGTCTTGGCGGCCGGGGCGTGACGTTTTGCACGGTCCACGGCAACGATGCGATGCTGGCCGCCGCCTGTTCTAATCGCGGCGATGTCAAGATCTTGGCGGTGACGGCGCTGACCAGCCTGGACCGGGGTGACTTGGACGATCTAGGCTTCGCCTGCGACCCCCGGGAACTCGTCCTTTCGCGGGCGCGGCGCGCGTTCGAGATCGGCTGTGACGGCGTAATATCGTCGGGCTTGGAGGCGCCAGCGCTGCGCCGGCACGTGGATAGCCGCCTGTTGGTCGTCACTCCCGGCATTCGGCCCGTGGAGAACCGGCCTGTAGACGACCAAAAGCGCACTGTCGATGTGCGCCAGGCGTTCTTGAACGGAGCCGACCACATCGTGGTGGGCCGGCCGATCCGGAACGCCGCCGACCCTTGCGCGGCCGCAGAGTCGATTCAGCGCACGATCGCCGATGTCTTCGCCGGCTGAGGGCGCCCCGGAAGGCCCGGCCTGCGAGCCGGCCTAGTCGAGTCCGAGGTCCTTGGCCAGGCCCACGCGCTTCAGCTTGCCGCTGGGACCCTTGGGAATGGCCTCGACGAAGCGCACCACGCGCGGCACCTTGTGCGCGGCCAGCCGCTCGGCGGCGAACTGGCCGAGCGCCCGCTGAGTCAGATCGGACCCCTCCTCGAGCACTACGGCGGCTGCGACTTCCTCGCCGAGCTTCGCGTGGGGCACCGCGAAGGCCACGGCTTGCGCGACGGCGGGATGTTCTAGGAGTGCTTCGTCGATCTCGCGCGGGGAGATTTTCTCGCCGCCCCGGTTGATGAGTTCCTTGAGCCTGCCCGTGATCGTGAAGTAGCCATCGCTGTCGCAGATGCCTTGGTCCCCCGTGCGAAACCACTGCCCGTGGAAAGCGCTGGCATTGGCCTGCGGATTGTCCACGTAGCCAGCCATCACGTTCGCGCCCCGAATCACCACTTCGCCGGTTGCGCCGACGGGCAGCAGGCTGCCCGCGCCGTCCATGATCGCCACCTCCGGCCCGGCCGCCAGCCCGACCGTGCCGGGCTTCCGCACGGCGGGGGGCAGGGGATTGCTAGCCATTTGGTGCGATGCCTCCGTCATGCCGTAGGATTCAACCACCGGGCAGCCAAAGGCCTGCTCCAAGGCTGCCAGGACGGACGGCGGCAAGGCGGCCGACGACGAGCGGATCAGCCGCAACTGGCTCCGGCCCAGGCTGGCGGCGTTCCTGGCCGAGCGTTGCAAGATTGCCTGGTGCATGGTTGGCACCGCGCTGTACCAGGTGGGCCGCAAGTCGTCCAGCCACCTGAAGAAGCGCATCGGCGCGAAGCCGGGCGTGGCTGCCACCGACGCACCGGCGCAGAGCGACGACAGCAGTGCCCCGATCAGGCCGTGGATGTGAAACAGCGGCATGATGTTCAGGCACGTGTCTTCGGGCCCGAGCCGCAAGGTCGATGCGATATTGGCCGCCGACGCGGCCAGGTTCCCCTGCGCTAGCGGCACCAGCTTCGGCTTGGCCGTCGTGCCGGAAGTGTGCAGCAGCAGCGCGGTATCCTCCGCTCTCGCCGGGTCTGGGAGTTTTCCGCCCGCAGCGGGGCCGCCCACGAGCCGGAAGCCGCCTGCGGGATCGATCGCCTCCAACTGCAGAATCGGAACGGACAGTTGCCGGGCCACCTTGGTTGCAGGAGTCTCGCTGCCCGCAGTCACGATCAAGGCCCGCGCCCGCAGGCTCTCCAAGCTGTCTCTGAACTCTCGCTCGCGCAGCCCCGGGTGGAGCGGCGCCGCAGCGGCTGCGGCCGCCACCGCTA
The DNA here is from genome assembly GCA_022824585.1 of Bryobacterales bacterium. Classification (GTDB taxonomy): domain Bacteria; phylum Acidobacteriota; class Terriglobia; order Bryobacterales; family UBA6623; genus VXMF01. The sequence continues at coordinate 13,380 of JAJDZN010000156.1, forward strand.
CAAACGCCGCCGCCATGTGGGGTCCGTTCTCAAGGACCATGGCAACGGGGTCGCCTCGCCCGATGCCGCTGGCGTTCAGCGCAGCGGCGGTCCGCTCGGCTTGTTGGCGCAGTTCCCCGTAGGACATCCGCGCGCCAGACTCGCTGCGCAGCGCTGGCAGGGACCCGTCTTGTCCCGCCAACAGTCCCGCGATCGTGGTGGCTTGGGCGCTGGTCGAGTACGACATCGGAGAGCGATCAGGCTGGCCCTAGACCAGGTAAGTATAGTCATCCAAGACCCGCGACGAAGTGGCCAGCACCTCGTGCTCGTCCTGGCCGCCGATCAGCCCCGCTTGCTTGCGCTCGGCCAGTCGGCGCGCCAGCGCTTCGCGCAGCGCCTCGGGCTGGTAGCCGAAATCGCCGAGCACGTCCCGCACGTTGTCGCCCCGGATCGGCTGGCTGACGACGCGCCGCCCGTCCGTCCCGACCGACACGTTGAGCTCCGTCACCGTTCCGAACAGGTTGTGAATGTCCCCCAGCGTCTCTTGGTAGGCGCCCAACAGCAGGATGCCCAGATAGTACGGCTCGTCAGGCCGCGGGGCGTGCAACTCGAGCGATTCCTTGAAGTGCTTGGTATCGACGAAGCGGTCGACCGTGCCGTCGGAATCGCAGGTGATATCGCACAGCACGCCGCGTTCGGTCGGGGTCTCGTTCAAGCGGTGTATGGGGATGATCGGGAACAGCTGGTCGAACGCCCAGAAATCCGGGATCGACTGGAACATCGAGAAGTTGCAGACGAATCTCGACGCCAGCATCTGATCCAGATCCTGCAGCTCCTTGGGGCGGTGCTTCATCTGGCGCGAAAGGCGCGCGACGCGGCGGCAGATCTTCCAGAACAGGGCCTCTCCCTTGGCCTTGTCGCGCAGGCCCAGGTAGCCGAGCTCGAACAGCGAGTTCATGTCGCCGCGCTGTTGCACGGCGTCGTGGTAGCGCTCGCGAAAGTTCTTGGCGTTGATGCCCTCGGCAATGTCGACCAGTTCCAGCACCGGCCGGGCGTCCGACTCGACGGCGGCGAACTCGTCGTCGGCGACTAGGCCCGGCGTGACGACCTTGCGCACGTCGGTGACCAGCATCGAGTGGTAGGCCACCATCGCCCGGCCGTGCTCGGTGACGATAGTGGGCGCGGACACTTCCTCGCCGGCGCAGACCTCTCCCAGCGTATAGACAATGTCGTTGGCGAATTCTTGCACCGAGTAATTCATCGAGAACTCGCTGGCGGTGCGCGAGCCGTCGTAATCGACGCCGAGGCCGCCGCCTACGTTGAGGTAGGCGATGTCGAAGCCCGCCTTGCGCGCCTTGGCATAGACGCGCGCGGCCTCGTTGAAGGCCTGCTTGGCCCGGCGGATGTCGTTGACCTGAGAGCCGACGTGGAAATGCAGCATCGTGAGCTGGCTTGCTGCGTCCCATTCCTTGATCAGGTCCAAGGCCCGCACCAGGGCCATGGTGCTCATGCCGAACTTGGCGAACTCGCCGCACGAGTCTTCCCACTTGCCGCTGCCTCGAGCACCTAGCTTGACGCGCAGTCCGATCGGCGGCAGCAGGCTCTGGGCGCGGGCCAGCTTGAGCGTCAGCTGCAAGTCCTGGAGGTCTTCCACGACAATCACGGCCTTGCGCCCGAGCTTGGCCGCGGCCATCGCCAAGCGCAGGTACAGGTCGTCCTTGAGGCCGTTGCAAATGATCAGGGACCCTTCCGCCAGGGGCATGGACAGGGCCGCGATCAACTCCGCCTTGCTGCCGACTTCGAGGCCGTAGTCGTAGCGCTGGCCCGATTCCACCAAGCGGCGCAGCACTTCGGGTCGCTGGTTGACCTTGACCGGGTAGGCGCCGATGTGGCGCCCGCCGTAGTCGAACTCCGCGATGGCCGTGGCGAAGGCTTGGTGCAGCGATGCCAGCCTCTCGTCCAAGATCTGCGGGAAGCGCAGCAGGAACGGAGGCGAGAGCTGATTGCGCACTTGGTCCTGCACAGCCTCGTAGACGTCTACCTCGAGGCCGGGAATCTTGTGCGGAGTGACACTGAGGTGGCCCGACGGGTTCACGCCGAAGTAGCCGAAGCCCCAGTTGTCCAAGCCATAGATCCGCGAGACGCGCTCGATGGCCGAAGGGGCGGCGGTAGCATCGATGGAGGGTTGCTCTGATACGGGCATACGACGAGTTCTCGAACGGGTTCAGGCTCTTTCGCTTGGCGCTGTTAGTGCGTGATTCTTACCCGTTGGGACGAGTTGCTTCTGTAGCTTGCTCGATTCATGTCGGCGCCGGGCCCGTCCATGAGCTTGCTGGGTCGACGCCCCAACCTTAACAACCACCGCATCGATTACCTCGACCAGCTTTCTTGCGGCGCACTCCCGGTGCTCGCGAAGGTCAGCACATCCCGCAGTTCCAAACGGGGAATCCCGTCTCCGCGCCCAAGAGGCTGACGACTCACCCCACGCAACACTTACGTTACGCCCTTTCGCGACAGAGATTCCAGAGGTGCTGCGCGGGACAGGCCTAGGCGTTGCGGAGCCCTTGCTTCCGACGAGTAGCGATAGCCACTCAGCGATAGTGTTCGGTGCCGCACGACGAGCGGGCCGAGCGGTCTCTGGCGCGGCGTACGGCGAACTGACCGGATATCCCTGAACTGCTGATTCCGGAGTAGGGTTCGGTCACCGAGGTTTCGTCCGAGGTCGAGCTCTCGGCCGGTCCGGCGGAACTCCAGACCTGGCTTGCCGATCGGGGCGGCCGAACGCACGGGGCTGCCGCGTCACCGCAGGGCGACTGGAATCGGAAGCCCTGTTGAGCTAAGCCGGTTCCGGCTGGAATGGCGGTGCTAGAATTCATCAGCCTCCGTGAGGACTGACACCAACGCCCGCAACCTCACTTTGGTATTCGCGGTCACGGTGGCGTTCGTCACCTACCTCGACCGGGTCTGCATTTCCGTTGCCGCGCCGTTCATGGTCGAGGACCTTGGACTGAGCAGCGTCCGCATGGGCTATGTCTTCAGCGCATTCGCCCTAGCCTACGGTCTGTTCGAGATTCCAACGGGATGGATCGGCGACCGCTTCGGCCAAAAGCGGCTGATGGCCCCGATCGTGGCCGCATGGTCGCTGCTCACGATCCTGACCGGGGCAGTGCGGGGATTCGCAACGCTGGCCGGAATTCGCTTCTTGTTTGGCGCCGCGCAGGCCGGGGCGTTTCCAACCCTGACCCGGGCCCTCGCCCGGTGGTTCCCGGCCAGCGAGCGAGCCGGAACCACCGGTCTGATGTGGATGGGAGCCCGCTTGGGTGGGTCTGCGGCTCCTCCCATCGCGGCGCTTCTCATCGCCCTGATCGGATGGCGTCCCACCTTTGCGGTGCTCGGGACCATCGGGTTGTTCTGGTGTTGGCTCTTCTGGCGATGGTACACGGACGATCCGGCCGATCACCCTGGAGTCGGGGAGTCTGAACTGGCGTACATCCGCTCGGAGGGCATTCCGCCGGCCGAGGCGTCGGCGGTCCCGTGGCGGCGCATGCTCGCCGACGGCAATCTCTGGGCCCTGTTCGGGATGTACTTCTGCTCCGCATACGGGTTCTATTTCTTCGTCACCTGGCTCCCGACGTACCTCATGGATGAGCACGGCCTGACTTTGGAGCGCTCCGGCCTCTACTCCGCGATCCCCTTGCTGGTCGGCGCGGCTGCCTGCGTGGCCGGCGGCACCTTCTCCGACTGGCTGGTCCGGCGGGCCGGCCTGCGTTGGGGGCGCAGGGCGGTCGGGATCGGGGGGTTCGCCCTGGCTGCGGTGGGCTTCGCCATGGCGGCGGTCGCTGGAGAGCCCTTGGCGGCGGTGTTGTGGATGGCCTTCGCACAAGGAGCGCAGGACCTCACGCTGCCCGTGGCGTGGGCGGTTTGCGTGGATGTCGGCCACCGCTATGGCGGGACGGCAACCGGATTCATGAACACGGCATCGAGCGCGTCCGCAGTCATCTCGCCGATTTCCGCCGCGTGGCTCGCTTCGCGGTTCGGCTCGCTCGAGTCCATGTTCTGGGCCGCGACCGTTGTGTATGGTATTGGTGCGCTGTTGTGGTTCTTGATCGATCCGGAACGGCGCGTCCAAGGCTGAATCGATGCCCAAGATCTCGTATCTCTACCACCACCACACGTGGCAGGAACTCGGCGCTAGGGTCAGCGGCCAGCCTGTCGTCGTGCTGCCGATCGGTTCCGTAGAGGACCACGGACACCACTTGCCTCTCGACACGGACAACTTCCTCATTTGGAGCATTTGCGAGGAGGCGGCGAAACGAGCGGATGGCGACATCCTGTTGCTGCCGCTGATCCCGTACGGATTCGAGACGCACCACATGGACTTCACCGGCACGATTGACATCCAGCAGGAGCATCTCCTGCATTTCGTTCTGGACGTGACCAAGAGCGTTGCGCACCACGGCTTCCAGCGGATTCTGATCGCCGACGGGCACGGGTCGAACATGCCAATCTTGGATCTTGTCGCGCGGCGCACGATCCTCGAGACCGACGCGCTTTGCGGAACGTTCATCTGGCCCAGCCTGGCCCGCGAAGAGATCCGCATGCAGCGGGAGTCCGGGCGCGGCGGAATGTCGCACGGAGGGGAACTCGAGACGTCGGTCTATCTCCACCTGGCCCCGGACAAGGTGCAGATGGAAAAGGCGGTCAAGGAGATCGGGATGCCCGAGTCCGAGTTCATCTGGATGGACCTGATGGACGGGTCGCCCGTGCACGTGATGGATGAATGGACGCGATTCAGCAAGACCAGAACGTACGGGGATCCGACGATCGCCTCGGCTGCCAAGGGCAGTCCGATCTTCGAAGCCGTGGTCGACGCTTTCGTGCGGCTCGCCCGGGAGTTCAAGAACCGCCCCCGGGGCGAGAGGACCGATTACCACGGCCGCTAGCTCCCTTGCCGTAGGCCCTCTTCGGGGTCCTGGCAGGAACAACGCCGCCGGATCCATTGGGAGACGACCGCATTGACCGCTTCAGTTCGCGATGCGACTCGCGTCCGCGCGGAGCTATCTGCTGACCTGCGTTCGCGTCAGGCGCAATTCTCGTGCACCACGTGCGGCCACGGTCGCCCAGGGCCGGTACGCGACCAACGCTACTTCTTGAACAAGTTGTGGAATGCCTCTCGCGCATCCGCAGCGGGGTTCCGGCCGCCGCGGGCGGTAAGGTTAACCGACGAGCGAGGCTCGAAGTAGCCGCAGAAGTTGGAACGCTCCTTGTCTCGGACCCACTCCGCCTGCGGTTCCGAGCATTGGTTGTTGCGGCCCGGATCGAAGAATCTGCAATGGACGCAGGAATGCCAGTCGGCGCCGCACGACGAGCAGGTTGCGTTGCGCTCAATCCGCTCGCGCGGCATCAAGCGTAGGGCGTGCCCGCAGCGATAACAAGAAAGGGATCGATCCGTCATAATAACGGCCTGGATCAGATTAGCATGAAACTTGCCCTCCAGCGACGGCGGTTGGGCCTGGCCTGCCTCGCCGTGGCGTGTTGGGCATGTGGCGGTGCCGTGCCGCCGACCAACTACTATGTGCTCGACCTGCCGGCCCCGACCCCGGCTGCTGCACCGCTGGAACACACCGCCATCCTGATGCCCATCCGGGTGGGCGGCGTGATTCGCCAAGGCCGCATCATCTACCGCGAGTCCCCGGTGGAAGTGGGCTACTACGAGTACCACCGCTGGGCCGAAGATCCGCAGGAGAGCGTTTCGCGCGCCCTGCGCGAGCAGATGCTGGCATTGGGAACGTTCGCACGCCTGGACCACTTCGACGGCCGGACGGCGGCGGACTACGTGCTGCGCGGGGAGTTGCGGCGGCTCGAGGAGGTAGACCACGGCGGCGGCGTGCGGGCGGCCGTCGAAATCTCGCTGGAGCTGGTTGAATCCGCGACCGCGCGCGTGGTCTGGGCCGGCACCGCCGAGAAGAACGAGCAGGTGTCGGCTAGCGAGGTACGCTCCGTGGTTGCGGGTCTGAGCGCGGCGGCCGAGCAGGCGGTCCGGCAGCTCTCCGGCGAACTGGACCGCCATCTGCGCCCTCCCGATTAGGGGGCTCGCAGGATCGCGCTGCGGCTGCGCCGCGACGCCTCCGCGCTGGAGGGATACCGCGCTCCGCGCTGAACCGCCGGAGTGGGCGTGCTGTGCTCCGACGCAGTTCGATCACGCGAACGAAGAGTCGACCGATCGCCGCCCCTGCCGGACGGCCCTCAACCGCACGGGCAAACCAACGGATATCCCGGCCGCCGTCGGACGCAGCAGACTGGTCACGGGGCGCTTCCCCGATTCCGCGTGCCAAGCTAATCGCGAACTGCTCCACCAGTCCCATTTCGTCAGTCGCGGCACGTGGAGAATTGAGAGTTTCCCGCGGTGCCGGCACGTGCAACGATGGCCACGCCCAGTGCCGCGCGGCCGCGCTGCGCGAACCTAAAGACCTGTGGATCAGTGGTTTGCGGTTTGCTCGACAGACGCGATTCTCGAGGCGCGGGCAGACCCGCTAGCGAGAAAGTTAGTGCCGCTGGCGAGCAAAACGACCCTGCTTGCCGGATATACCTCGGAATTCGAATCCGATCTCCGTAGCATTAGCAGATTGGGCGCATCGTGGATTGGTTGCTGCTTATTTTTCTCGCATTGGGACTGTTCGCCGCGAGAGATTCCCTGGGGCTGGCCGCGTTTCGAAATCGCGGCTTGCGCTTGGCGTATGCGACGTCATTGCTTGCTTCCGGCGCGATTCTCGGCCTCCTAGCCGAGAGACTATCGCAAGCCGAAGCGCGGGCGCTCGTCAACGAGCCCTCAGCGTGGGCGGTCGCGATCGGCGTACACGGCCTCTTGTGGGTCCTGTTCGAGCGAGCGAGGCGATCGAGCCGTCCCCAATCGCGGTCTGCGTGGCTTTTCGCGATCCCGTCGCCGCTGCTGCTCTACGCAGCCGGTGCGGCTACTTGGCAGGCCCTTCGGTGGTCCAACCTGCCGGGGGCCTTGGCCGGAGTCGCGGTCATGTCCGTCTATGGCGGGGTCGTCCTTGCCGCTGCGCTTGCAGCCCGCCGCCGGGCCAGGCCCGACGCGGGCGCCGGCGCCGCGCTGGGGTTTGCCGCGGTGTCCAATATGAGCGCTCTGCTGCTGGTCTTGCTTCCGCACGAGGCGCAGACTCCACGAATCTTGGCCCAGCACATCGACTGGGTCGAGGCGCTCTCCGTTCTCGGCATTGTCGCGTTGATGGTTGGCCTCTCGTTCTTGGTCGCCCGCCGTACCAGGTCCTACTAGTCCCCCTAGTCGTAACCAGCGATGGAAGTCCTGTCGGGAATCCTCTACTCCCTCTCCAGCGCGTTCCTCGTGCCCACGCTGGTTGCCGTTCTCGCACTGTTCGTTGGCATGACTTACCTCGTCGGGCAGTTGCTCTCCGAGGCTGTCGACCGGCGCGCCAATCGAGCCAGTCTGGCCGCGTGCCGGGAGGAGGCACTGTCCCTGAACGGGTTCCTGCTGCAGCCGTGGCGGGGCCGGTTCGGAGCCGTGCGGAGCGCGCTGGAAGCCCATGGACTCCATAGCGTTCTCGTCGACAGGCGGGTCACCGACATCGAGACGGCCCTGCGTGCGCGGATCGAAAAACTCGCAATCGTGTCCCGGGCGGGCCCGATGCTGGGCTTGATCGGAACGCTCATTCCCCTGCAGCCGGCTCTAGCCGGGCTTGCCGAGGGAAACATGCAGCAAATGGCCTCCAACCTGCTGCTGGGATTCACCACGACTGTGATTGGCTTGGTGATCGGCGGGATTGCGTTCGGGCTTGGAACCATCACGAGGATCTGGGGACGCGCGGATCTGATCGAGATCCGGTTCCTGCTCGAGCGGTGGCGTGAAGAAGAGGAGCAAGTGTATGGACAGCAATCGACCGCAGCGCTCGCGGCTGCGGGACTGGAACTCGGCAGCTGATCCGCTCGCTGGCGCGGGCGGATCCGGCGACCCGCTCGTCGGCGTGGTCAACCTCTTCGACGCGTCGATGGTCCTCGTGGTCGCACTGCTGCTGGCTCTCGCTGGCGCGGACAGCCTCGCCGAGATCGCGGCGCGAATGAGCCAGAAGGACATCACGATCGTGACGAATCCCGGAAAGCCGGACATGGAAATGATCGTCAAGCGCGGCGAGCGCATGGAGAAGCTCGAGTCTTCCGAGCTGCGAGGGGCGGGAAGGGGCACGCGCCTAGGCGTGGCCTACCGGCTGCAGAGCGGGGAAGTCGTGTACGTGCCGGAGGGTGTGCCCTCCGCGATGGAGGAGTGATGACGCCTCGCCACAGGAAACTCTTGCAGTGGCTCGCCGCCGTGGCGGCCGCGCTGTTCTTGGCAGGGGGTGCTGCCTACCACCTGCTGATGCCGAAGATGCTGTTCCTCGGCGTGCCCCCTCAGCAGCTGTTCCTGCTGGCCGATGCCTCCGATGCCACGGGTGTCCGCTTTTGGTTCTGGTCGCGCGAAAAGATGGACGACCCGGAACTTGAGACGGCCGACTTCTCCCGCTACGACGCGATCTTCATCTCGAGCCGCCGCATGGAGCCGCTGACGCGAGCAGTCCAAGACGGCTTGGCCGCAGCGGCTGCGCGGGGTGCCGGGGTGTTTTTCGTTCCGGGTGATCGGAACAACCGGCTCCTAGCCAGCCAGGGAGACCCTGCCCACGCCGAGCAGGTCAGCGCGTATTGGGAGCACAGCGGGCCGCGCAACATGGCCAACCTGTTCCGGTACGCGGCCAGTCACTACCTCGGGAGCGACGAGCCCTACGAGGATCCGCAGCCCACGCCGGAGGACGGCTATTACCACCCCGAGGCTCCCGACCTGATGCTGTCGACGGACGAGTACGTCCAATGGATGCGCGAGTCGGGACGGTACCACGAGTCGGGACCCCGCATCCTGCTGGACTTCGCCGACGGCTGGCGGCTCGGCATGACGACCGGAACTGGCGCCTTGCTGGAGGCATTCGAAGCCCGGGGCGTGAACGTCGCCGCGATCTTCGGGGGTGCGAAGACGCCGCAGTTCGTGCGCGAGTTCCGGCCCGATCTGGTGATCTCGCGGCGCCATGGCCGCTGGTTCCAAGGGCCGCGCGGCGTCGAGCTGTTGGAATCCGAGTTCGACATCCCGGTGATGCGGGGCGCCTCGCTGATGTTCACCGGCGAGACTTTCGAGGAGTACCGCCAGACCAAGAACGGGCTCCGCGGGGTCGGCCTCGCCATGGGAGCGATCGTGCCCGAGATCGACGGGGCGATCGAGCCGACCCTGATCGAGGGGATGCGTTCCCAATGGACCGGCCGCCGCTTCGAGGCCGTGGAGCGGGAGCGCATCGACCGCCTGGCTGACCGCGCCCTGCGCTGGGTCCGGCTCCGGGCCAAGCCCAATTCCGAGAAGAAGATCGCAATCATCTATGTCTCGGGCATCGGCAAGGGCAAGATCACCGCCGCCAGCCTGAACGTTCCGCGGAGCCTGATCCGCTTCCTCAAGGGCCTGCAGGAGGCTGGGTACGGCGTGGAAGGCCTTGCGTCGGACGCGGATGCGCTGCTGGCCGAGATGCTGCACAAGGGGCGCAACATCAGCGAGAGCCAGCGCGGGGAACTCGAGGAACTGGCCTCCCTCGAAGGCGTCTCCCTGATCGACGAAGCGGACTATCTGGAGTGGTTCGCGTCCCTGGCCGCGCCCTTGCGCGAGGAGGTTGTCGGCTCGTTCGGCCCGCCCCCGGGCCAGTTCATGACGGTCGAGCGAGACGGCCGCCGGCAGCTCGTCTTGCCCAAGCTCGAGTTCGGCAACGTGATCCTGATGCCGCAGCCGGCCCGCGGCGCCAACATGGACGCCCGCCTCCAGCACAACGACCGGGTGCCTCCGAACCACCAGTACCTGGCTGCGTACTGGTGGCTGCAGCGCGAGTTCGAAGCTGACGCAATCGTCAACTACGGCACGCACGGGACGCACGAGTTCCTGCCGGGGCGCCCGCTCGGGCAGCTCGCCGACGACTGGTCCGACATCACGCTCGGGCGCATGCCGAACGTTTACGTGTACATCATGGACAACGTCGGCGAGGCCTTGATCGCCAAGCGCAGGGGCTCGGCCGTGACGGTCGACCACCAAGTCCCGCCCATCGGGGCGGCTTCGCTGTCCGAAGCCGATCCAGAAATCGGCGAGCTGTACCGCGCGGCCGAGCAGTTCGTCGACCAGGAGGAGGGCAGCCTGAAGGAGCGCTTGCGCGAGCAGATCGCCAAGCTGGGCAAGGCCCGCGCGCTGGACGAGGATCTGGGCCTCGACTGGACCGAGAGGCTGCCGACGGACGAGGAAGTTGCCGAGCTGAAGCTCCACATCCACCTGATCAACGAGGATCGGATTCCGCTCGGATTGCACGTTCATTCCCAGAACAATCCGGCCAGCGAGGCGGCTCAGCTGGTGACATCGATGGTGGGCAGCGATTACGTCCGACGCGTGGCCTCGGACGAGATGGGGCTGCAGGTGGAGAGCGGCACGCGCTGGGAGGCTGCCAAGCAGAGAGCTGTCCGCCATGTAGAGGCGGCGCTGGAAGGCCGAGGGGTCGCTGCGGCGTTGCGTCCGGACGAGGAGCGAGTCAGGACCATCTTCGCGTCGCTGCGGCTCACCTCGCGCGAGATTCCCCAGACGCTGCATGCCTTGGAGGGAGGCTACATCCCTCCCGGCGCTGGCGGCGACCCGGTGCGGAACCCCGCAGCGCTCCCGACGGCCCGCAACCTGTACGGCATCAACCCTCAGGAGGTGCCCACTCGGGCCGCATGGGAAGTCGGGGTGTCGCTGGCGGATGAGCTTCTCGATGCCGAGCGGGAACGGCTCGGGCGCTACCCCAAGAAGATCGGCTTCACGCTCTGGAACACCGAGTTGATCCGGCACTATGGCACGGACTTGGCGCAGATCCTGCACCTGATCGGCGTGCGCCCGGTATGGGATCACAACGGGATCGTCGCCGACTTGGATCTGGTGCCGGTCGAGGAACTTGGCCGGCCCCGGATCGACGTGGTCATCCAGGCGGCCTCGCTGTTCCGGGACACCTTCCCGGACCGCATGGAATTCTTGGACAAGGCGGTCCGGCTAGCTGCCGCAGCCGCCGACGGCGACAACTTCATCGCGGATCACGTCGAGGAGTCGCAGATCGCATTGAAGCGCGCCGGAATGTCGGCCGAGGACGCTCGGCTGTACGCCAGCGCTCGGGTCTTCAGCAACAACGTCGGGGGCTACGGCACGGGCGTTATCGACAACACCATCCGCAGCGGCGAGTTCGAGGACACCGCCGAGCTGACCGAGGAGTACATGGCGCGGGTCGGGGCGGTCTACACAGAGGGCGCCGAGTGGGGCGCGAACGTAGAGGGACTCTACAAGCAGGCCCTGGCCGGAACCGAGGCCGTCTCCCTAAGCCGCTCCACCAACGTCATCAGCCCGCTCACGCTGGATCACTACTTCGAGTATCTCGGGGGCATGACCATGGCCGTGCGCGACACAACCGGCACGTCGCCGGAGACCTATGTCTCGGACGTGCGCGACGTCGAGCGCGGCCGCCTGGAGACTGTTCGCGAGACGCTCACCCGCGACCTGCGGGGCAAGTACTGGAACCCGCGCTGGATCCAGGAGCAGCAGGAGGAGGGATTCTCCGGAGCGGTCGAGATCTCGCAAACCGCCACCAACCTGTTCGGCTGGCAGGTGACCAAGCCCGAGGCGATCGACGACTACGTCTGGGACGAGGTCGAGCGGGTCTACGTGGAGGATTCCTTGGATCTGGGTCTTCCCGAGTGGTTCGATCAGGAGAACCCGTACGCGCTCCAGAACGTGACGGCCGTGCTGATCGAAGCCGCCCGCAAGGGTTACTGGGACGCTGACGAGGAGACCCTTCGCAGAGTCGCGAATCGGTACGCGCTCTCGGTCGCGGACTACGGACCGGCCGGGGACTCCCGGACCGTCGACAACGCCGCGTTCCAGGAATTTCTGGGCCAAGCCCTGACGGCGCCGGGCAATGTCGAAGGCGCCACGATCCTGACCTCCTACCAGAGCTCCGTCGACCGGAGCGCAGGCCTGGCGGGGGCCGAGATCGTCCAAGGCCGCAGGCTCGTTCGGACCAGCGAGGACAGTTCCGCGCCCGAGTCCGACAGCAGTGGCCGCGACAGTTGGCTGCTGCTGGGGTTGGCGGTCTTGGGAACTGCGCTTCTCATCGGCCTGAAACTCCGCAAGCAGTCCTAGCCGCGCGGACCCCTCCCCGCGGCACAGCAATTGAAAGGAAGAAACCATGAAGACGATAATTCGCACAGCAATCCTCATCTCCGCGTGCCTGCTCGGCACTGGCCAGTCAAGCGCCCAGGTCGGTTCTGCCACGCTGACTGGAACGGTTCTCGATCCGTCAGGAGCGCCTGTCGGCGACGCGACTGTCGCGCTGGAATCCCTGCGGACGGGATCGGTCACGGAGTCCCTCAGCTCTGGCGCCGGGCTCTATCGGCTGGCCGGCCTCGACACGGGCGCCTACCGGCTGATAGCTGAGAAGGAAGGCTTCCGCGCCTACCGAGGCGAGAGCATTCAACTGGTCGCCGGCCAGGAGGTCGTGCACAACATCCACCTCGAGCTCGGACCCCTCACGGAGGAAATCACGGTGGTCGGCACGGTCGCCGAAATCGAACGGGTCGCCTCCAGCGGGGTGCGCGGCTCCAGCTATGCGCCGCCGGAGGTCGCCAGCATCCCGATGGTGGCCAACAACGTGGGCCGGAACTATCGGGCCATCAGCTACCAGACCCCCGGCGTAGGCTTCGCGCGGACGAGCCACGCGCCGTTCACCGTCAACGGCAACCGCCCGCTGGGTGCCGTGAACACGATGGTCGATTCTGCCGAGTACAACGACCCGGTCGCCGGCAACCTGCTCGGGCGAGGGCTGACCGAGCAGCCTGTCTCGATGGAGACCGTCGAGGCGTTCGAGATCCAGACGTCGAATTTCAAGGCTGAGTTCGGCCGGGCTTCCGGGGCGGTCGTCAACCTCGTCACCAAGCGTGGCGGAAACGAGTGGCACGGATCTGCCTATCACTTCTTTCAGAACGAGAAAATGAACGCACGAGGGGCGTTGCTCTCCCAGCGCCCGGAGCGGCGGCTCAACATGCCCGGCGTCACGCTGGGCGGGCCCATCCGCCGCAACTCCCTCTTCTTCTACGGCGGATACGAGCTGGGCGTGCGCAACCAGTACCGCGCCTCGTCGACCATCCAGACCCTGACCGCCGAACAGCGCGCGAGGGCTGCCCCGAGCGTCCGCGCCCTGCTGCCGCACTACCCGGAACCGAACGTTCCGGGAACGAACCTACACAGCGCGGCGGTGCCGAGCCCGCAGACCAGCCAGACCGGGCTGCTCCGGCTCGACTGGCAGCCCGGCGACCGGCACCGACTCAGCGCCAGGGGCAACTGGGTCAACGCGATCGGCCCGACGCGGTCTCGCCTGCCCGCCGGCAACGCGAGAACCGACAACTTCTCCCGCTCGGGCGTCGTCAGCTTGGAGTCGTACCTGTCCCGGAGGGCGTTCAACCAGTTCCGCGGGACGTACTCAACCTACTACGCGCATGTCAGTCCCGGCACTCCCTCCCTCGGCGATCCGGCGATCAACGGACAGGCGGGAGTCATCCTGGTGACCGGACTGCCCCGCCTGGGCACGTTCATTCCGCTGACCCAGACCCGCTTCCACAACTACACGTACTCCAACGATTTCACCTTGGTTGCCGGCAAGCACTCGCTGAAAGCGGGAGTGATCGGACGTCACATCCAATACAACTCCATTAGCGACCGCAACTTCAACGGGCTGATGATCTTCCCCTCGATCGGGGCGTTCCTGGGCGGGCAGCCGCTCATCTACTCCCGCGCATTCGGCGACTCGCGCATCGACCAGCGCAACCACGAATTCAGCCTCTATGCGCAGGACGACTGGCGGGTCACCCCCAGCCTGACGCTCAATCTGGGAGTCCGCTATGAGTTCTACGGTGTTCCTGGAGACAAGTACGGCCGGGTCGAGCAGAACTACCGCTCCGATCCGAACAACATCGCGCCTCGGGCCGGCTTCGCATGGAACCTCGGCGGGAACGACAAGACTGTCCTGCGCGGCGGCTACGGGTTTTTCTTCAGTCCCCTGCAGATGGGCTTCATCGCGCAGTCGCGGTTCGCGCCCCCGAGGGTCACGACCTACTCCCGGTTCCGGCCCATGCTGCCGGACCCACTAGAGGGTGCCCGGGTCGGTTCCGACGAATACGTCTTGGACCGCGGGTTGGTCAACCCTTATGTGCAGAACTGGAACCTCACCATCGAGCGCCAGTTGTGGGGCATCGGTTCCGTCGGCAGTGTTGCCTACGTCGGGAACCGGGGGCTCAAGCTGGCCAGGACCTCCCTTCCGAACGGCGGGCCGAACCTGCGCGCGCCGTTTCGACCCGACCCCAGCCGTGGCGTGGTGAGTTACCTGACCGGCGGCGCGTACTCGGATTATGACTCCCTGCAGGCTTCGATCCGGGCGCGCTTGGGGCGAGGCCTCTCGTACCGCTTGGCCTACACCTTCTCGCGGACCATCGACGTGGCTTCGACCTCCAACGCCGTGCCGACCGACCAGTCCGACTGGAATGTGGATCGCTCGTTCGCCGATTTCCACCAGCCGCACATCCTGACTGCCTTCGGCACCTACGAACTGCCGTTCGCCCCGCGAAACCGCCTGCTGGGAGGCTGGCAGGTCGGCACGCTCCTGTGGGCGCGCAGCGGCAGCCCGTTCTCGCTTCTGTCGAACACGGACAATCCGAACGGCTCGCGGATCAACCGGATCAACGATGTTGCAGGGACGATTGACCGCTCGCCCATGGGCAGCGTTCAGTTCCGGCTGGCCGACGGCGCCGCGCCGGACCAGATCCTGCCGGCGCCCGGCACCGTGGGTTCGCTGGCCCGCAATTCCGAGCTGGGCCCATCCTACTTCGACCTCCACGTGACGTTGGAGAAGGAGGTCCCGGTTGGGGAAACCATGAGCGTCCGGTTCCGGGTGGAGGCCTTCAACATCCTGAACCGGGTCAACTACCACCAGCCGATCAACAACCTCGGTGACGGGCGGTTCGGCCAGGCCGTGACGACCTACGAGCCGCGCCAGTTCCAGCTCTCGCTGCGAGTGACCTTCTAGGTGCCGACGATGCGAAAGGCAATTCCCCTCGCTGCCCTGCTGGCCGTCCGCCTGCTGGCCGGAGACAGCTGGCCTGCGTTTCGAGGAGACGGATCGAGCCTCACCTCGGCTCGCGACTTGCCAGTGGCTTGGTCTGACGACTCCAACGTGGCTTGGTCTGTCGGGCTCGAGGGCTACGGGCAGTCGAGTCCGGTCATCCGGGGCGGCACGGTGTACGTCACTTCCACGCTGGGCAGCCGCAAGGAAACCTTGGTGGTCGCGGCATACCGGCTCTCGGACGGCGAACTGGAGTGGATCGACAAGAGGCCTTCTTCGGCGCCCACGGAGGCGCACGAGCGCATGTCGAACGCCGCGCCCACGCCCGTTGCAGACAAGCATGGCATCTATGCGTTCTTCGAGAGTGGCGACTTGGTCGCGCTGGACCACACTGGGAAGGAGCGCTGGGCTCGATACCTGGCCCGAAGCGGCGACAACTGGGTCGGGAACCACGGCCTCGGCGGTTCCCCCGTGCTGTCCGGAGACCGTCTCTTCCTGCATGTTGCTCCGTTCGCAGAGGGTCGCCTGTACGCGATCGCCGCCGAAGACGGCCGCGAGGTTTGGGTTCGGGACCTGCCTCCGGCTCCGTCCTTCTCAACGCCCGTGACGATCGAGCACGGGGGACGCTCGCTGTTACTGACGACCGCCGGGGGCGGGGCGGCGGCGCACGACATGAACGATGGCGAGGAGGTGTTCCGCCGGCCGGCGCGAGGCGGTCGCGGATATGCGGTCCCGTCGGCCAGCGTGGCCGGGAGCCTGATTGTGATGGCCTCGGGCGAAGCTGGCGGGACGCACGCGTTCGGGCTGGACGCCCCGAACGCGACCG
>JAJDZN010000184.1 GCA_022824585.1 Bryobacterales bacterium
CGGTCGCGGGCAGCGGCGTATTCGGCGACGTCCGCTGGCTCGTTAAGCAACAGCCGCGGTCCGGGCAGCGCCTCGATCACGGAATCGGCAGTGCCGATTCTGGCCACCGAGAGGCTCCCCAGGCGCTCACAGGTGGGGCCGACGATTTGGCTGACCTTTGGGGCCGTGAACGTGACTGTCATGTCCGCCCGCATGGCTGGTCCGGGGCCCGCGGAAGAGTCGCTCCCGAGACCGGAGGGCATGTCTACCGCCATCACCCTGGCGTTGCGAAAGCCAGCATTGACATCCTCGATCACCTGCGCTGCCAGCCCCTTGGCAGGCCCGCGCGTGCCCGTGCCCAGCAAGGCGTCGACCACCAGCGTTGCATCCCCGACCCGCGGCAGCAGAGCCGCCCAGTCCGCTTCCGAAACGACTGTCTCGGCGCGGAAGTCCTGGGCCGCGAGCATTTCCCAATTGGTGCGGGTGTCCTTCGACAGCGCAGTGGGCTCTGCGAGCACGGCCACGGTCACGTCGAGCCGCGGCAAAATCTGCAGGAGTTGCCTTGCCACGGCGAGGCCGTCACCTCCGTTGTTGCCCTTGCCGCACAGCACCACCACCTTCTCGTCGGCTAGGGTGGGAATTTCCTCGCTCAGCTTGCGCGCCACCGCCTGTGCCGCGTTCTCCATCAGCACGAGGCTGGGAATTCCGCGCTCCTCGATCGTGGCCCGGTCCGCCGAGCGCATCTCTGCGGCCGTGAGCGCGCGCAGCATCAGGCGCCCTTTTGCAGGTGCAACCTGTCCAGGGTAGTCTTGCGGCCCATGATGACCAGCACGTCGCCCTCGTGCAGGCGGGTGTCCTGCGGCGGGTTAAATCGCATCTCCGTGTCGTGTCTGGACAGAGCTAGCACGATGACATCGAGATTGTCGGCGAATCCGGCTTCAGCCAGGGTCTGGCCCAGCCAGGGGCTGCCCGCAGCGACCGGCAGCTCTCCCAGCTCGAGCCCCGTCCCGGACTCCTCCATGGAGCCGGACACGTCCAAGAAGTCGGCTGCGTGCGGTCTTGACAGGCCCTGTGCCAGCCGGTAGCCCGAGAAGGCGTAAGGCATGACGACGTCGTTGGCGCCGGCTTGCAGCAGGCGCTTCTTGGCGTGCAGCGACGAGGCGCGCGCGACGATCCGCAGATCCGGATTGAGCACGCGGGCCGAGAGCGTAATGTAGACGTTGTCGGCGTCGCTGGACAAGGCTGCCACCAACCCCTTGGCGCGTCGCGTGCCGACATCGTCCAGCGTTTCTTGCAGCGTCGCGTCCTCGGCCAGAACCGGCACTTCGAAATCGCGCCCGCGTGGCTCCGGCGGCCCGGCCTTGTCGACAGCTACGACTTTCTGCTTCTCCAGCACGAGTTGCCGGACCACGCCTTGGCCCACCCGGCCCAAGCCGCAAACGATGTAGTGGTCGGAGAACTTGTTGAGCATGCGTCTCAATGCTACCTGTTGGAACCGGTCCAGAATCTCAAGCCGGATCAAGACGTCGACCAGCATGCCGACAGCTACGAAGATAACGCTGAATCCGGTAATGATCAGGATCGCGTTGAAGTAGCGCCCGTACTGGCTGAGTTCTATTGTCTCCTCGTACCCGATCGTGGTCAGAGTTACGAGCGTCATATAGAAGCTGTCGAACCAGCTCTGGCCCTCGATCAGCCGAAAGCCCACGGTGCCGCCCGCCAGCGCGCTGGAAGTTACGGTGATCAGTATCTTGATCCCGGTGGCCGGGGATTGCCGCCATCCGATCGTCATCAGCGCCTCCGCAGAACCAGCATGGTCATGTCGTCTTGCAGGGTCGAGTCACCCGTCCAGCGGACGACATCGTCCATTACGCCTTCGATCACGGACTGCAGCGCTTGGTCGGCACGATGGCTGACGGCCCGGCGCAGCCGCTCCTCGCCGTACTCCTCGCCTTGTGCGTTTTCCGGCTCGGTCACCCCGTCTGTGTAGGCCACCAAGATGTCGCCGCTCTCGAGAGCGACGCTCGTAGCGGAATACTCGGCGTGCGGAAACGCGCCCACGATCATGCCGTTGATCTCCAGCCTGCTGATCTCGCCGTCGCGCAGCAGGAGCGGCGGCAGGTGCCCGGCGTTGGAATAAGTCAATCTGCCGCTCTCCGGATCGTAGGCCCCGAAGAACAGGGTCGAGAACTTTTCCGGCGCAGTTCCCTCGCACAATTGTAGATTGGCGCGCTCGACCACCATGCTGGCAGCCCGCTCCAAGCCCTGCGAGCCGCCGGAGCTCAGCAGCGAGACTTGGGTGCGTAGGATCGAATGCAGCGAGGCCATGACCAAGGCTGCCGAAATGCCCTTGCCGGAGACGTCGCCAAAGCTGATCGCCAATTTGCCGTCATCGAGATGCACGTAGTCGAAGAAGTCTCCTGATACGGCGCGAGCGGGGCGGCACACGCCCAGCGCTTCGAGGTCGCCGAGCTCCGGCGGGCTCGCCGGGAAGAGTCTGCCCTGGACTTCGCGGGCGATCTCAAGCTCGGCCTCGAGTTGCTGGCGCCGCTTGGAATCTTCCATCAGACGCTCCAGCGACGCGGTCATGGCATTGAAGGACCTCGACAGGTCACTGATCTGATCGCTTCCGCGAACATCGATCTTGTAGGCAAAATCGCCTCGGTTGACGTGTCTCGTGCCGACATAGAGATCGTTCACGGCCCGCGTCAGGGTGCGTGTCAGTGAAAGGGCGACGATGAACGATACCAGCAGGTTGCCGAGGAACAGCGCAGCGAGGATGTAGCCGACGACCGTAAACAGCCCGAACGTCATTTCGGTCTCTTGGGCGAAGATCCTCTGCCACAGGGCTGAAGGGCGGGTCCGGAGCAAGAATGTGATTGACCGGGCTTGGTCTGCATCTGGATCGACGACGACGGTTTGGACTGGCCAGTTGATCTGCCAGTCGAACACACTGGCAGGCTCCGGAATGCCGCCGCCGACTGGCACGGGTCGACCCAGCGCCCCACCGGGCCGGGCACCTTCTCCTGGCGCGTCCGCTCGTTGTGGCAGTTCCAATATCCCAAGGCCCGGGATGATGCTGCTCAAGGTCGCCGAAGTTACCGGGACAACTGCAACGACACGCTCGGTCGGCGATCCCTCTTGGGCCACTGCCGCCAAGAAGAATGTGTCGTCTTTGCGCACCAAGCCCCCGGACTCGGGCAGCCGAGATGGCAGCGCCCCCGCGAGCGAGCCTTCGGGAAACGACGCTGTGGTGCCGTCGAGTTCAGCTTGCAGCATCAGCCCGGGGAATCGGGACTCCGATTGGCTGTGGTAGCGGAGCAGGAAGGCTGGCCTGTCGGTCGGTGGCAGATCGCGCAACTGCCACAGCAGCGGCGCTGCCATGGCTTTCATGCGCGAGGACTGCCGCGAGAACTCCTCAGTGATTAGATGCGCGGTCACCGGGCCGAGCAGGAGGATGCCCCCCCACGCCACTACCAACACGCCCAGCGAGATGGGCAGCACGCCGACGAAGAAGAAGACCGCGATCATGCGGTGGCGCACGCGCCACAGCAGCTTGCCCAGCACCCAGCGGCCCAGCGCCATCAGGCGGTACACAGCGAAGAGGCCGCCAAACAGCACCAGCAGCGCTTGGATCAATTGCAGATGTGGCTCGAGAGCGGATACTACTGACCGCAGCAGCCACAGCACGGCCATCAGGACCGCCAGCAAGAGCAGTACGCTGTCGATCCGATTCAGCTTGAGACCGGGCCAAGCCATTCAGACTCACCATTCTAGGTGGAGCGCCCCGGGCCCTTGGCAACGACAGGCGCTCGAATCCGGGCGATGAGTTCAGCGAGGCATTACACTTTAGTCATCTATGGCGCGGTCGCTAAGCCAGCTCGTGTCGGCCTGGCCGGCCGGTGGGGTGTTGCTGCTCGCTTCGCTCCTCACGGCCGGCGCTGCTGCGCAGGGAGCGAACCGCGTGATGGTGATCGACTTGGACACGATCGTGCATCCCCTCACGGGCGAAATCGTTGCCGATGGCCTGCGCGAGGCTGCATCGTCGGGCGACCAGGCCGTGGTGTTACGGCTCAACACGCCGGGCGGGATGCTGCAAACGACCAACGAGATCGTCCAGGCCATCCTCGCTTCGCCGGTTCCAGTCATCACCTACGTCTCGCCCAGCGGCGGCCATGCGGCTTCGGCCGGCTTCATCATCCTTGTCTCGGCCGACGTGGCCGCCATGGCTCCGGGCACGAACACCGGGGCGGCCCATCCCGTCCTGGCACTCGGCGGCGAGCTGAAGGGCACGATGAAGGAGAAGGTCGAGAACGACACGGCGGCGTCTTTGCGGGCGGTCACCGACAAGCGCGGGCGCAACAGCGAGTTGGCTGAGCAGGCGGTGTTGGAGAGCGCCTCGTTCACGGAAGAAGACGCGCTGGATTCCAACCTCATCGAGGTTGTCGCGAAGGATATCGACGGCCTGCTCGCCCAGATTGACGGACGCACGATCGTGCGCTTTGACGGCAGTGAGCAGACCCTGGCGCTGGCGGAGGCAGATACCTACGTGTTCGTGCCGAATCTGCGCCAGCGAACGCTGCTTCCGTTCGTGGATCCGAGCTTGGCCCTGCTGATTCTGGCGCTCGGCGCAGCAGGCGTGTACATCGAGTTTACGAATCCAGGCTTGGTGTTTCCCGGCGTTGCTGGCGGGATTCTCCTGATCTTGGGCCTGATGGCCCTTTCGTTGCTGCCCATCAACGTTGCCGGCGTCGCACTGACCGTGCTGGCATTGGGGCTGTTCGTGCTTGAGGCGTTCACTCCGACCAACGGGATCCTTGCGACGGGCGGCATCATCGCCATGGTCTTGGGGCTGGTCATCCTCGTTGACACCGACGTGCCCGAACTACAGGTCGGATGGTTCTCCGCTGTTGGCATTACCCTCCCGTTCGCCGCGATCAGCGTGTTCCTGCTGCAGCTTGCGATTCGCTCATTCCGGCTCAAGTCGGCGACTGGCAGCGAAGCGATGGTCGGCGAGGTCGGCGAGGTGCGCGATGCTCTGGATCCGGAGGGCAAGGTGTTCGTCCACGGCGAGCTCTGGAACGCCCGAGCGGCATCGAGCATTGCTGCAGGCCAGAGTGTTCGCGTGATTGCGGTTGACGGCATGTCTCTCGAGGTCGAGCCGAATCAGAACTGAGATGGCCGCGCTCAGAGTTGCGATCGGCCCGGGCAAAAACCGCTTGGGCAGGAGCTGCGTTGCCTTGCTAGTGATGGCCTAGTATCCTCAGAGCATGCCGCAGCCTGCGGATTTCGGTCCGCCTTGCCAAGGAGACTCGCATGAATTTCAGCCTGTTCCTGATAGGAATCGTTGCACTCTACTTGATCAACTGCATCAAGATTCTCACTGAATACGAGCGTGGCGTAATCTTTCGTCTCGGACGCCTTCTGCCTCAGCCCAAGGGGCCCGGGATCATCTTCGTGTTCCGGCCCTTAGACCGGATGGTGCGCATCCCGTTACGCGTGGAAACTCTGGAAGTGCCGTCCCAAGATGTGGTGACGCGTGACAACGTGACGGTCAAGGTCAGCGCAGTGGTCTTCTTCCGGGTCATGGACCCCACCAAGGCTGTGGTGGAGGTAGCGCACTACATTCACGCCACTTCGCAGCTGGCGCAGACGCGACTTCGTTCGGTCTTGGGCGAAGCCGAGCTGGATGAGTTGCTGAGCCAGCGGGAGAACCTCAATGCGCGCCTGCAGTCGACGCTAGACGAGCAAACCGGCACGTGGGGCATCAAGGTCCAAGCCGTCGAGGTTAAGCACGTGGACCTGCCGGAGCAGATGATTCGGGCAATCGCGCGGCAGGCCGAAGCCGAGCGCGAGCGCCGCGCCAAGGTCATCCATGCGGACGGCGAGTTGCAGGCCGCCACCAAGCTGACCGAAGCCGCTGGCAAGCTCAGTGACCAGCCGGCCTCGATTACTCTGAGGTACCTGCAGACCCTGACCGAGATCGGCACCGAGAAGAACAGCACCATCGTGCTGCCGCTTCCGGTGGACCTCTTCCACGGCTTGTCCAAGTGGACCGCCAGCATGGGCAACGGCGATGACCAGCAGGGCTGAGCGGAAACCGACACCGACAGGCTTCGGATAGCTTCGGCACACTCTTTCCCCTGCTCAGCGCTGCGTTGAGCGCGCCGCCCAAGGCCAAGGGGCGCTCTTCGGTGCCAGCGGCGCTCCGGAGGCAGGGTTTCGCGAGCGCGGGCTCGCCGCCTCCCCGACCGGTCCGGCCACCTCTTGCGACGGCTGCGAGAGCCCCACATCACCTTCGGACTCGCGAAACCGCGGAGTTGGATTGCTCCGCTCTTGCTGTCGTGGCGGACCGGGCTCCGACCGCCAGTTGCCGATTGCGTCACAGACCGCAGATATTGGTCCGCTTCGGCACAATTTGGATGAAAATGTTTTGCGATTCGCTACAATTGAGTATGGCTCGGAAACCTAGGACCAAAGCCGCAGACGAGATTGAAGTCGTCTTTGGCTTCAAGCAGGTCCTCGGGCTGATCCTGTTCAGCGTCGCCGCGCTCGGCTTGGCATTTGTCAGTGGAGTCGAGCACGGACACGAGCGAGCCCTGCGGGGCGATTCCAGCTTGCTGGCCTTCTTGGAGAACCAGGCCAACGCTCATACCGAGCCTGTGGCGATACCCGACATCCTGTTTGAGCAACTGGAAGAAGAGCGCGCCAAGGTCAAGGCGGCAAGCGAGGCGGGGCAGTCCGCCGGCAGCGGCCAGCAGCGCCAACTCATCGAACGGGTCAAGCCCACGGCTGCGGTCAAGGCCCGGCCCAGCCCTGAAGAGCCGTTGGCCGCTGACGCGCGCCTGGAGAAGCCGCCTTCTGACGACTCGCCGGTCGCGGCCGAGTCGACAACGGTGGCGCGCGAGCCCCCGCCACAGCCCAAGGCCGAGCCAGGCAAGAAGTTGCACTATCAGGTGGCCGCCTTGAACTCGCGCAAGAACGCCAAGGGCTTGGTCGATTGGCTGCGTGCGCAAGGGTTTCCGGGGCACATCCAGCCGGTCGGCGACGACGGGCTCTATCGCGTCGTCGTCGGACCCTTTCCCACCGACAGGGAGGCCGAGTCGGCCAAGGTTCGGCTAGCGCAGGATGGCTTCGCCGTAATGGTGCGCAAGCTGTAGGGAGCTCCCACCGCCTCAGGCGGTGCCCCAGCGCCGCTCTGCGGCGCTGCGCTCTAGCTCTTCCTGCTCGCGGCGCAATTCTAGGAAGCTGGCGAGGCGGCCAGCATCGATCGATCCATCTTGTGCTGCGGCTTGGATGGAGCAGCCGGGCTCGCTCTCGTGGCGGCAGTCGCGGTAGTAGCAGTCCTGGGCTAGGCTTGAGATCTCGGGAAACACTTGGTCAACGATCTCGGGACTGCTCCACGGATACAGCTCGCGGATGCCGGGCATGTCCATCAGCAGGCAGCCCTTCGGATGCACTACCAGCTCGCGCCGAGTGGTCGTGTGCCGACCCCGGTTGTCTTGGCTTCTGACACTGCCGGTCGCGAGGTGCTCCGACTGCAGCATCGCGTTGATCAGCGAAGACTTGCCCGCACCGGATGGTCCCGCGAGCGCGATTGTGCCACGCTCCGGGAGCAGGTCGTCGAGGTCGCCCACGCCCTGTCCCGTCGTGGCACTGGTCGTGATCACCGGGTAGCGGGGATCCGCACTGTGCAGCGTCTTGGCTACTGCCTCGGAAGTCGGGCACTCGTCTGCTTTGTTGAGCACGATCAATGGCGCGGCGCCGCTGGCCAGCACGCTCGTTAGGTAGCGTTCTATCTGCCTGGGGCGCAGTTCTCGGTCCAGGGCCGCCACGATCAAGGCGACATCGATGTTTGCCGCCAGGACTTGGCGCTTGGCGGCATGACCTGGACGGTTACGAGCGAGCGCGTTGCGCCGCGCCAGGATCTTGGTAGCGATCCGTTCTTTCGGATTGAACAGCACCCAATCGCCGACCGCTGCCGCGCCAACGTTGCGCGGAAGGCTTACACGGACGGTCCGGTCCTCCGCGAATACATCGACCTTCCGCGCGGTCGCCAGCCGAACGCGGCCAGTCTCCGAGCCGGGCGGGCCGGGAAGCTGCCGCTGGAAGAACGGCTCCCAGCCGTAGGCGTCGAGGCTCATGCCCGCATGGGTGCGTCGGCAGGGGTGCGCCGGCTGGCTGCGGCCAAGGTGTTGGACATCAACATCGCGATGGTCAAGGGCCCGACCCCGCCCGGCACCGGCGTGTAGGCAGAAGCGCACTGGGCCACGTCACCCGGATGAACGTCTCCTACAAGAGTGCTGCCACTCTTGTCGAATCCCTCCAGCCGCCGGGGGTCGTGCGCGAAGAGGCGATGTACCGTAGCGGCATCCTGCAAGCGGTTGATCCCGACATCGAGCACCACTGCGCCGTCGCCGATGTGTTCCCGCGTCAGCATGGCCGGCCTTCCGGCTGCGGCCACTAGGATTTCAGCCCTCCGGCAAACTGTGGGTAGGTCGGGAGTCCGAGAGTGGCAGATGGTGACTGTGGCATGTTCGGCCAGCAGCAGCAACGCGGCCGGCTTGCCCACGATGTTGCTGCGACCGACGACGACGGCATGGCGGCCCTTAATCTGAATCTGGCTGCGCTTGAGGATTTCAATGAGGCCGCGCGGTGTGCATGGTGCTAGGCAAGCCTGCCCGCTCGCCAGCTTGCCAACGTTGACGGGATGGAATCCGTCGACATCCTTCTCCGGGGAGACACACCCGAGCACGCGCTGGGCATCGATGTGGCCGGGCAGCGGCAGCTGAACCAAGATGCCGTCGATATCCTCGCGCCCGTTGAGGTCCTCCACCACTGCCACCAGTTCGGGCGTCGTGGTCTCTGCGGGCAGGCGCAGGGTCTCGGAGTGGGCCCCGATACGGTCGCAGGCGCGGATCTTGTTTCGGACGTAGATCTTGGAAGCCGGATCGTCGCCGACCAGAATGGCGGCGAGGCCCGGGCGAACGCCGTAACGTGCAGCTTGCTCGACCCGTGAGACCAACTCTGCTAGCACGCTGTCGCGGATTGCCTTGCCATCCAGAATGCGCGCGACCATGCCGAAAAGGGAATCTTATCAGACCGTGTCGGCTATACGGTGGTGGGGGATCGAGTAGCTTGGCACCCTTGGCACCATAGGCATGCACTTGTCCGCCATCCAGAAGGGCGGTCCTTGCATGAACTGCGTTGCGAACTGGGGAATCACGCAGGAGGATCCCCGGGGCTCAATCTTGCTTTGCGCGCGGGCGTCCGGCAGAATCACGCGGCGGCTTGCGGTCTTCGTACAGGTTGACGAGAACGCCTTGGACTGGAACCGAGAGATCGGTTTGGACTCAAACTGCGAAGACGTGCTGCATGCTCGGCGCTGTGGGCACAACGGCGGTCAATGCCACGAGGTTGCGCGGCGGCCGAGTCGGCGCACTCTCGGCCACAAACCTCCTTCATGATTTGGTCAGCTGGGATCGTTGAGCATATTCGACTGAGGTGGTCGAGGCGGTCTGGGAGTGGCCATCGCCGCACACAAGGTGAGGTCAGATTCCTTCAGTTGGGGCTATGGGCTAGTTGGCGGACTTCCTCAATAAACTCGCCCAAGGTCTGGACTTCAGTTCGAACGCGACTTGGGAAGCGACTTTTCAACGGTGCCGGAACAACGAGTTTGACACCAGACTCGGCCATCTCCTTGTATTGCGATTCCGAAACGCCCTCCTGAACGGTCAGCAGATGCGTCCGCGAGAGCTTTCGGTCAGCCTCGTTCAAGACCTGTCTCCAGCGGTCCCGACAAGTTGTCTTTACTGCAAGCATGCGGAGCCGAGCGTCAGGAAAGCTCGGGTCTAGATATGCGGCTTCCGAGGGAAAAACGAAATCCGGCCTCCGGCCCCGGGGGGTCACTATTTGGTGCGCGAAGTGCTGATTCTCCAGCAGGCCCTCTTCCTTGAAAATCTCCCGAGCATGGATCTCAAGTGAGCGTCCCGATCGAGCCTTGCGGCGCTGCAAGATCGATTGCGCTAGGTTCAGGAATGCATCCATGTCCTCGAATCCCTGCCTGATCTTTGGCAGTTCCACTGCTTCCTCGACGCTGCGGTACAACTCGTACTCGCATTCGCGTCGCTTGATGAGCCTCCCGTCCGGAGGAAGCGAGCTATACGTCTTCAAATCCCACGACTTCTGGGCCAGTTCCGTGCCCGAAGGGTATTCTTGCAGCCATTGCGAAGGGATCTCGCTCGGATCAAGCCAACAGTCCTTACGAAACTTCTTGGCAGCGAAATCAGAATCCGTGTCCGGGTGCGGAACTAGTAGCGTGCTGGTGCCTGGCTCAACCGGGCCGATCCGGCTTTCCATCAGTTCCTCGTCCGATTCATTCCGACAGACCCAGACGTTGCACTGTGCCTCGCTGACTGGAGTGGCTTCCGAGAACGCGAAAACGACCACTGCCCCCGTGCTCTCCGGATCCAGTAGGGCCGAGGCATGACCGCCCAAGCCAGTTATCCGCGTTTCGTCTCTTGTTCCAGAGCGAAACCTGTTGTTGTACCAGACAGCCCGCACCCGACGGTGATCGTCGTGAGAGTCGATATAGAGGTCAAGCCAAGTGTCCGGGTTCACTGCGTCCGGCCTGTCTAGGGCAGGGAACAAGCCGAACAGGAATCGCTTCGGCAAGTAAGGGCCTGCCTGATGAGTCCCGTTAGCGAGCGTGTCGTTCCCGGATAATCGCTTTACGTACCAGTGCATACCCCGACGCGAGTGGCCATCGAGCCATTCCTGCAGATCAATCGGCATCGGAAGAACCCTCCATCGATTTGCGCTTGCTATCTCGAGACCACCAGAACGCGCCTCGCCTCATCCAACGGCACGCTAGGAGCGATCCAGCCGCCGACTGCCGGGCATATCAACATCAGCCATGGAGCGGAAGCCTCTGCTGACGGAAAGCGATACCTGCAGGCTCCGGTATCTCAAGCCACGGGGCCATCAGGCGGGCGACCGCCGCGACGCACGGTACAACGACGGAATTGCCGAACTGGCGGTAGGCCTGTGTGTCCGACACGGGAATGGTGAACTCGCGACCGCCCGGGCTATCGAAGCCCATCAGGCGCGCACATTCTCTCGGAGTCAGTCTACGAGGATTTCCTAGCTCCTGCGCTACCAGAATCTCGGAACCGTCCTTGTGGTATCGAGCGGAGAGTGTTCGCGACACGTCCTCCCGACCGACCAAGCCGAACCCGAACCCGTTTCCGGCCGCCCTGTGCTTCTCGGCATAGGACTGAAGATAGCTCCACAGGTGATCCGACAACGTGTATTTGTCTGCGACTCTTGCTTCCGGTCCCACCGTATACGGTTCCTCCGAATCTTCGGACCCATCCTCAGGGTGGAGCACTGCCCCCAGATTTGGCCCATTGATCACGCTGGGGACCTCAAGGTCATCGAAGTCGAAGCCGTTTGGCTCTCGGAATCCGACGATGAAGATCCGCTCCCGGTGCTGAGGCACCCACGATCGCGCATCCAAGACCTTCCAGTAGACCCGATAGCGAAGATCCTCGGTCAGGGTCCGGTGGATAACCCGAAACGTTCTACCTTTGTCATGGTTGACAAGATTCTTCACATTCTCGAGCACAAATGCGCGAGGACGATGCGCTTCAATGATCCGGGCCACATCAAAGAACAACGTCCCTTGTGCCTCGCAGCGAAAACCGTGAGGCTTGTTTAGGGCATTCTTCTTGGAGACTCCCGCGATTGAGAATGGCTGGCACGGAAAGCCGGCGAGTAGAACATCGTGCTCAGGGATATCATTGACATCGACCTGGGTGATGTCGCCATCGATCTCATGCTCGCAGCGATAGTTGGCAAGATAGGTGACCTTCGAAAACTTGTTCCACTCGCTTGTGTAGACACACTTTCCTCCGAGAGGCTCGAATCCTCGCCGTAGACCCCCTATGCCTGCGAACAGGTCGATGAATCGAAACGTCTCGAGTTCTTGGCCAATAGAGCGAACGCTATCAACCACGCTACGAAGGTAGTGAAGTGCGGCCGTGCGGGGCACACCCTCACCACGGTCCCAGCGATAGATGGTTCGGGCGGAAAACCCGAGGTGATCTGCGAGTTCGTCAATCGACAGATTAGCTCGCCTTCGCAGGTGGGAGAAGTCGGAACTGTGCGAGTGAGATTCCATGATCGAGCCACGCTCTGGGTATATTTTTGACATTACGGCAATTGTTGTCACGTGTCAAGTGTTTTGTCGTTATGGTGAGAAAATATCGGACAAGGCGATGAAATTACGTAACTGCAACACTCTCCTGCAGGTTTGGCGAATGGGGATGCGCTGAACTGAGGTGACGACAACATGCAGTGCCCCTCCGTAATCTTCATTCGGTTGCGCGCAAGGTGCTGCTCTCCGGGTGCCCGCGTTGCTGGTCCGACAGGAATCATGTCCGAGCTTACCGACCCACAAGCGTTGCAGTTGGCAGGGATCGACACCCCAAGCTATGGCCGGGATCGCCACGGCTAGGCGACCGAGCCCAATCAATTCTCGACGAGCCCTGTCAGCCGATTGAGGGAAGCGGAGCACCGCCGACTACGGTGACGCTTCCATGGTGTCGCAACGCTCGCCCTCACGCCGAGGGTGGGGCAAGAAGCTTGGGTTTGCGTCCTCGGAATCCAGAGTCTGCAGAAACCACACTTCGCTTTGCAGATCAGCTTCGGAATACTGCGAAGCTATCACGCGGGCGGTGGTGTTAGTGCTTCGCACCATCACGAGCGGCGTTGCAACCGAAGCATGCGGAACAGGCCGTCGGACTCTACGAGAGAGAACGGCCGGAGTGGTGCAGACACCGCCTTGGACGGCGTGAGCGCATTCTGCCCCACAGCGAGAATTCTGTCCGATTCGGGGGCGTTCCTGTGGTCTTCTGGTAATAGGGAGCACCTTGATGGGCGTGCTGCCGACACCCGTGACGACCCCGGCGGCGATCGGATAGATGAATTTCAACTCCTACGACACGGAAGGATTTTACGACGAGCTATTCCACGCCGATGGCACGCCGCGCGGCAAGTTCCGCCTCCTCGTGGACCGGATCAACTCCCTGCCCGAGGGCGACTTCCAGCGACGGCAGCGCGCCGCCGAGCGCAACCTGATGCACATGGGCATCACGTTCAACGTCTACGGCGATGACCGCGGCCAGGAGAAGATCTTCCCGTTCGACCTCGTGCCACGCTTAGTCACGGCCGAGGAGTGGGAGTGGATCGACCGGGGCCTGCGGCAGCGCATCCACGCGCTGAACCTGTTCATCGACGACGTCTACCACGACCGCAAGGTCATTCGGGACGGTGTAATTCCCGAAGAGATTGTCCTCTCCGCCCAAGGGTTCCGCGAGCAGTGCATCGGCCTGAAGCCGCCGCAGGGGGTCTGGTGCCACGTCACCGGCACCGACCTGGTTCGCGACTCCGACGGACAGATCTACGTGCTGGAAGACAACCTGCGGGTTCCCTCCGGCGTCTCCTACCTGCTGCAGAACCGCGCGGTGCTAAAGCAGACGTTTCCGAAGGTCTTCCGCGGGTTGGGGGTGCGCCTGGTGGCGGACTACCCCGGTCGGTTGCTCGCCATGCTCGAGGACGTGGCGCCAGCTGACGCCGAGCGGCCCCAAGTGGCGGTCGTGACGCCGGGACCTTTCAACTCGGCCTATTTCGAACACTCGTTCCTTGCCCAGCAAATGGGCGTCGAATTGGTGGAGGGGCGCGACTTGGTCGTCGAAAACGACACGGTCTATATGCGGACCACCGCCGGCTTGGAGCGCGTCCATGTCATCTATCGCCGCATAGACGATGACTTCCTTGACCCACAGGTGTTCCGCCCCGACTCCTTGCTCGGCGTTCCCGGAGTCATGGATGCGTACCGCAAGGGTCGAGTCACGCTGGTGAACGCGCCCGGCACGGGCGTAGCCGACGACAAGGTGATCTACGCCTACGTGCCTGAGATCATCCGCTACTACTTGGGCGAGGACGCCGTCATTCCCAACGTGCCGACGTACATGTGTTGGGATCCCCAGCAGCGCCAGCACGTGCTGGAGAACATCGAGCGGCTGGTAGTCAAGCCCGCGAACGAGTCGGGTGGCTACGGACTGCTCATCGGTCCGCACGCCAGCGAGAGCGAGCACGAGGAGTTTAGGCGGAGGATTCTCGCGAACAGCCGCAACTACATCGCCCAGACCACGCTGTCGCTGTCGCGCGTGCCGACCTTGGTCGAAGGCCGCTTCGAAGGCCGCCATGTCGATCTGCGGCCATTCATTCTGTACGGGCGCGAGATCTTCGTGCTGCCGGGCGGCCTGACCCGCGTAGCCTTGCGCAAGGGGTCTTTAGTGGTGAACTCATCGCAAGGCGGCGGGAGCAAGGACACATGGGTGCTGGCGTCCGGTAAGGACGTTGCAAATGCCTAGTCGCGCTTGGCTGCGCACGGGCAGGGAAATCTGAGGAGCCGGGACACGCCAGATGCTGAGCCGCGTAGCAGAGTCCGTCTATTGGATGAGCCGCTATATCGAGCGCGCCGAGAACGTGGCTCGTCTCGTCGAGGTCAATGAGCACCTCATGCTCGACCTGCCGCCCGGCCTGCCGCCGCAGTGGGGTCCGTTGGTCGAGATCACTGGCGACGCCGAAGCGTTCAACAAGGCCTACAGCGCCGCGGACCAAGAAGAGGTGTGCTGGTTCCTGACGTTCGATCCCAACAATCCCAACTCGATCATCTCCTCGTTGCGGTCCGCGCGCGAAAACGCCCGCTCGATTCGCGAGATCCTCTCGTCAGCGGTGTGGGGCGAGATCAACGAGGCGTATCTGTACGTCGAGAGTCAGGCCAAGGTTAGCAACGAAGTTTCGTACGACTTCCTCCGCCACGTCGTGCGCGCCAGCCACAGCGTCGAGGGGGCGACCAATGCAACCCTGTCGCACTCCGAAGCGTGGCACTTCAGCCGCATCGGGCGCCTCTTGGAACGGGCGGACAAGACCACGCGCATCGTCGACATCCGCTACTTCATGCTGCTGCCCACTCCCGCCGACGTGGGCAGCCCCACCGACGACTTGCACTGGACGGCGGTCCTGCAGTCTGTGAGCGCTCTGGAGATGTATCGGCAGCGGCACGGCATGGTCCGACTCGACAAGACCGCCGAATTCTTGATCTTGGATCCGGAATTCCCGCGATCGGTGAGGAACTGCCTGCGGCGCGCTGACGAGTCGCTCCACGCCATCACGGGCTCTCGGCCGGGAACCTTTCGCAATCTTGCCGAGCGCCGTCTCGGACGGCTCGTGTCGAGCCTTGACTATACTGCTGTAGACGAGGTGATCATTGAGGGCCTGCATGAGTTTCTGGACCAGCTGCAGGTCGGGCTCAATCAGACCAGCGAGGCCTTGCAGAGTTCATTCTTTGCCCCGCGAGTCACGAGCGGGGCCGGATCAGCGGGAACTGTCTTGACATGACGTTTTGTCTCGGAATCAACGTGCAAGACGGCTTGGTCGGGATCGCCGACACCAGGCTGACGTCAGGCAACGAGTGCCTCACAGCCCGAAAGGTCACCACTTACGAAACAGACGAAGGTGCGCTTTTCGTCATGACATCGGGGTTGCGCTCTATACGGGACAAGGCGCTCACATACTTTGAAGAGGCGCTGGCCGAGAGTGACGAGCCCTTTACCAAGCTCTACCAGGTCGTCAACCTCTTTACCGGCCAGGTGCGCCGAGTGTCGCGCGAGGACAAGCAGTCTCTGGTGGATGGCGGGCTATCGTTCGACATGAAGGCATTGATCGGCGGTCAGATGAGGGACGACCAGAGGCACAAGCTGTATCTCGTCTATCCGGAGGGCAACTGGGTCGACACGGGCCGGGCGACACCGTATCACGTGATTGGCTCGACGGGGTATGGCAAGCCGATCCTCGACCGTACCCTGACATACGCGGACTCGATGCGGCACGCCTTCAAGGCGGGCTGCCTGGCATTCGACTCCACGCGCATCAGCGCGGCCGACGTTGATTTCCCGATCGATGTCGTGCTGTATGCGCCCAATTCGTTCCGCGTCGTCGAGCACCGCTTCCAGAAGGACGACCTTGCCTCCATCTCGAACTGGTGGCAGGAGCACTTGCGCATCACGATGCGCGACCTGCCCGGGGAGTGGCTGGAGGAAGCCTTTGCCAAGCTGGCTCCGAACGGGGACTGCGAGAGCGGCCAGCCCTGATCCCCGCGGCAGTGCCGAGCATGCGCTTCGTTGCGAGCCACACGACGCGGTTTCGCTATAGCAAGCCGGTATATTTGGAGCCGCACGTCATTCGGCTCAGGCCCAGGTGCGACGGCTTCCAGCGCCTGCTGCGATTCCGGCTCAGGGTGACCCCGGAACCGGAATTGCTCAGCGAAGGTTTGGATGTCGAGGGCAACCTCGTTGCGCATGCGTGGTTCTCGGGCCTCACGCAGACCTTGGATATCACCAGCGAGTTCGAGGTCGAAACGCTGCGGATCAATCCATTCGACTACGTGGTCATTGGCGAGGGCACGGCAAGGCTGCCCTTCGAGTATTCCGTGGCCGTGGGCGGTCGCCTCGCGCCGTCGCTGGCGCGGCCGGCCGGGGCCGACCCTGCCGTCGACGAGTTCATACGCCCGATCCTCACTCGGTCCGGGCGCGAGCCGCTGGCGTTCCTCAGCGTGCTCAACCAAGCGATTCACGAAGCGTGCACTGTGACCGTGCGTGAGCACGGCGAGCCGTTGCTGCCCGCTCAGACTCTGGCCGCCGAGCGGGTCGCCTGTCGCGACCTCGCCGTCCTCTTCATGGACTGTTGCCGTGCCGCCGGCATCGCCGCGCGATTCGTGAGCGGCTACCAAGAGCAAGGATCTGGCAGCCGCTTTATGCATGCTTGGGCGGAGGTGTACCTGCCGGGCGGGGGCTGGCGTGGATACGACCCCACGCAGGGCTTGGCGGTAGTCGACCGGCATGTAGCGGTGGCGGCTGGGAATTCGCCTTCCGAGGCCAGCCCCATACAGGGCAGCTTCCGGGGGGACGCCGAGGCCGCGCCGCTGAAGGCCGAGATCCGGATCGGCCGGCCAGTCAACAGCTAGCCGGCCGGCGCCGCCGAGCGACGCAGGACGGGGTTCCGGAGGCGATACGGCAGCGCGCCGCAGGGTTCGATCATCGAGGGCCGGTCTGGCTGACCCACAGGCCGGCGGCCCCTGGCTGAGCGGGCGGGTAGAATAGGCGTTCGTGGCCTCCTCAGATTCTCGCGCTCCTAGAGCCATTCGCTACGAGCCCGACGAAAAACCACCCGTTGCCCTGTCGCTTGGTCTGGGGGCGCAGTACGCGCTGCTCAGCATCAGCGGCATCGTACTCACGCCCGCAGTCGTGATCCGGTCGGCCGGCACGGGCGAAGACTACCTGGTGTGGGCCGTATTTGCAGGACTTTGCGTGTGTGGCGTCTCCACATTCGTGCAAGCCGTCAGAGTTGGACGTCTCGGTGCTGGCTACATCCTGCTGATGGGAACCTCGGGAGCCTTCATCGCGGTTTCGGTGTCCGCGCTGGTCGAGGGCGGCCCGGGCCTGCTCGCAGCGCTGGTGATTGCGTCTTCGCTGTTCCAGTTCCTGCTCGCCTCGCATCTTTCCCTGCTTCGACGCGTCATCACTCCGCTGGTGGCTGGCACGGTCATAATGCTGATCGCCGTCACGATCGTCCCGATTCTGTTCGAGATGTTGGCGAACGTGCCCGAGGGAACGCCCGCGGGCGGCGCCCAGGCTTGCGCCGGTGCGACCTTTGTCACGACTACGACGCTGGCCCTGCTCGCCTCGGGGGCCTGGCGGCTGTGGGCGCCCGTGATCGGCGTGGGGGCGGGCTGTGTCGTGGCGTCGTTCTACGGTTTGTACGACACTTCGATGATTGCCGCTGCTCCGTGGATCGGCCTGCCGGCAACGGGCTGGCCGGGGATCGACTTGAGCTTCGATACGTCGTTCTGGGCGCTGCTGCCGCTCTTCGTCTTGGTGACAATCGTTGGTGCCATCGAAACGATCGGGGATGCCATCGGTATCCAGCAGGTCTCGTGGCGCGAGCCGCGCGCCACTGACTTCCGTGCCGTGCAGGGAGCAGTGGCGGCCGATGGACTGGGCAACCTCCTGTCAGGCCTGACGTGCACCGTGCCCAACACCACGTACTCCTCGAGCGTGGCCATCACCGTGTTGACCGGCGTCGCGGCGCGCTCGGTAGGCGTTTGCATCGGAGGCCTGTTCGTGGCCGCTGCGTTCGTTCCGAAGCTCGCCGCAATCATCCTTGCGATCCCGGACCCAGTCGTGTCGGCCTACGTGCTGGTGCTGTTGGCGATTCTGTTTGCGCTGGGCATTCGTATCGCGATCAAGGACGGGCTGGACTATCGCAAGAGTGTCGTTGTTGGAGTCGCCTTCTGGCTCGGTGTCGGGTTTCAAAACCAGCAGATCTTCGCCGACAGCTTAGGTGATCTCGGTGCATCGATCCTCGGCAATGGGATGACGGCTGGTGGCCTGGCTGCGGTCTTGATGGTAGTTGCGATGCAAGCGACCAAGCCGAAGCGGCTGACTCTCAAGACAACCCTGACGGCCAAGTCGCTGCCGGGGGTCGATTCGTTCCTGCGCGAGTTCGCCGAGCAGCGGCGCTGGGACGACGAAGCCGCGAACCGCCTGCGTGCCGCCGGGGAAGAGGCGATCCTGAGCCTGGTGCCAGCAGATGAAGACGGTGAGTCCGCAGGTCCCCCGAAGCACCTGCTCTTGGCTCTGTCCGGTGATCGCAATGCCGCGGAGATGGAGTTCATGGCTTCGACGGCTGAAGAGAATATCGAGGATCGTATTGCACTGCTGGGCCGCTGGGCAGACCAAGGCGGCGAGGAGCCGATCTCGCTGAAGCTGTTGCGGCACTACGCCAGTTCGGTGCGCCACCAGCAGTACCACGACATCGACATCGTCACCGTGCGCGTGGAGAGGCAAAGCGGTCAGGCAGCGCACTGAAATCGCGGCTTGCCCGAGCCTGCGATCTAGCTGCGAGCGGCGTAGATCGGCCCGCCAGAACCGCGGCTGAGGGTGTCTCTGGAATTGTTCCGCTGGGCAACGCGGCACATCCGGTTCCGAAACGATTGATTCCGACGGTTGCTATCGCGTTGAGGGTCGGAAATCGCGCCCGCGGGGCGCTGGCCACAGCGCGCCGGATGCACCGTTGTCGCATGCCGGAGACCCGTGGTCGAGGTGGCCGCACGCTGCGGTATCGTAGAACTGCTAGCGGGCCGTGACCGGCTCGCGGAGCAGTCCTAGCCTGTGGACCAGCAAGCGCAGATTCTCGAACGCGAGGTTCTGTCAGGCTCGGTCGAGCGGGTCGTATTCCACAATCCTGAGAACGGGTTCTGCGTTCTGCGCGTACAGGTTCGCGGGTTGCGGGAATTGCAGGCTGTGGTCGGCCGGACGCCCGCGGTCAGCCCCGGCCAATGGATCACGGCATCTGGCCAGTGGGTGAATGACCGCTCTCACGGGCGGCAGTTCGAGGCCTCTTACATCAAGGCTTCTGCGCCGGAATCGGACTCCGGCATCGAGAAGTACCTGGGCTCCGGCGCGATTCCCGGCATTGGTCCGGTCTACGCCAAGAAGCTCGTCTCCGAATTCAGCGGCGATGTCTTCAAGGTGATAGAGGCCGATCCGGCGCGATTGCGGGAAGTGCCGGGCATCGGTCCGGTCCGCGCCAAGCGCATCATCGAGGCGTGGGACGAACAAAAGGTCGTGCGGGAAATCATGATCTTCCTGCACACCCACGGCATCGGCTCGGCCCGGGCGGCACGGATTTACAAGACGTACGGCGCGGATGCCTTGCAGGTGATGAGCGAGAACCCGTACGTGCTTTCAAGGGACATTCGGGGTATCGGATTCAAGGTTGCCGACAGCATTGCGATGAAGCTCGGCGTGGACCGCGGCTCTCCGGTTCGCATCCGCGCCGGCATCGGCTACGCGCTGAGCGAGGCCACGGGCGACGGGCACTGCGGCTTGCCGCGCGAGGAACTGCTCCGCTCGGCCAAGGAACTGCTCGGTGTCGCTCCCGATCGGATCGAGTCGGCCCTGCGGTCGGAGATCGAGGAGGGCAGTGTCGTCGAGGACAGCGTAGGGGAAGAGCCGTGCTTGTTCCTGTCCCGCCTCCATCGCGCCGAGCGGGGGATCGCCAAGGCGCTGAGCGCGTCGTTGCGCGGAGCGCCGCCATGGCCCCGGGTGAACACGGACCGGGCCGTCCCATGGGTCGAGCGGCAGATCGATCTCAGACTGGCCCCGAGCCAGATCGAAGCCGTGGGGTTGGCATTGCAGTCCAAGGTGATGGTGATCACCGGCGGTCCGGGCGTGGGCAAGACCACGATTGTTAACGCCATCTTGAAGATCCTGCAGGCCAAGGGAGTCGCGATCGCGCTTTGCGCGCCGACGGGCCGGGCGGCCAAGCGGCTGGCAGAGACCTCCGGCATGGAAGCCAAGACGATCCACCGGCTGCTTGAGTTCGACCCCGGTCGCGCCGGATTCC
Source organism: Bryobacterales bacterium (assembly GCA_022824585.1). GTDB lineage: Bacteria > Acidobacteriota > Terriglobia > Bryobacterales > UBA6623 > VXMF01. The sequence continues at coordinate 20,515 of JAJDZN010000184.1, forward strand.
GCCGCAACGTCGACAAGCCCTTGGACTGCGACTTGCTTGTGGTGGACGAGACCTCGATGGTCGACGTGTCGCTGATGAACTCGCTGATGCGGGCGCTGCCGGGGCGCGCGGGTCTGCTGCTGGTCGGAGATGTCGATCAGCTCCCCTCCGTCGGCCCGGGCCAAGTGCTGGCCGACCTGATCGCGAGCGAAGCGGTGCCCGTCGCGCGCTTGGTCGAAGTCTTTCGACAGGCTGCGAGCAGCCGCATCGTCGTCAACGCGCACCGGGTCAATCGCGGCGACCTGCCGGAGCTTGGCAAGCCGGAAGGGGAAAGCGACTTCTACTTCGTTCCGGCTGACGTGCCGGATGACGCGATCAAGAAGACCGTGGAAATGGTGCGCAGCCGGATTCCGCAGCGCTTCGGGCTCGATCCGGTGCGCGACATCCAAGTGCTGTGCCCAATGAACCGTGGCGCTATCGGTGCCGGCGCGCTCAATACCGTGCTCCAGGGTGCGCTCAATCCGCCCGGCGAGCAGAAGCTGGAACGGTTCGGGTGGAGCTTCGTCCCGGGCGACAAAGTGATGCAAGTCGAGAATGACTACGACCGCGATGTGTACAACGGCGATATCGGCAGGATCGAATCGCTGGATCTGGAAGACGGGATGATCGTGGTGGATTTCGATGGACGCAAGGTCGACTACACCCTGCGCGATCTCGATATGCTGGTTCCGGCGTTCGCCACCACGATCCACAAGAGCCAAGGCTCCGAGTATCCCGCTGTGGTGATCCCGCTCATGGACCGCCACTTCGTCATGTTGCAGCGCAACTTGCTCTACACCGCGATCACGCGGGGCAAGCGACTTGTCGTGCTCGTCGGCCAGCGCAGCGCGGTGAGGCGAGCCGTGCAGACATCAACGCAGTCGCGCCGCTGGTCCAAGCTCCGGGAGCTCTTGCAGGCCGGTGCCGGGGCCGGCTCGGACCGGCAGGGCAGCTTCGAAGGTACCGGCGAGGCCGGCTTCGCCTAGCCTGATTGGCGCAGCCTTCCGCGCTCGAAGCTGAAGACCCGGTCGCAAAGCGCGGCAAACGTCGGGTTGTGCGTCGCTAGCAGGATTGCCAGCCCTTCTTGACGAGCCAGCTCGAGTAGCATCTTCATGACAGACTCGCCGGTGCCTTCGTCGAGGTTGCCGGTCGGCTCGTCGGCGAGCAGCAGCCTTGGCTTGGACACCAGTGCTCGGGCGATCGCAACCCGCTGCTGCTCGCCGCCGGACAGCTCGCCGGACTGGTGAGCGATCCGTTCTGCCAGCCCCACCCGCTGCAGCCAGGTCTGCGCTTCCCGCTGACCCGAGTCCTCCGACACACCCGCGATGCGCAGTGGCAGGGCTACGTTCTCGATCGCCGTGAATTCGGGCAGCAGGTGGCAGTTCTGCCAGACGAAGCCGACATCGCGGTTGCGATAGTTGGCCAGCTGGGTCTCGCTCAGCGACGCGAGCGAGTCTCCGCGAAAGAGCACCTTGCCCGTGGTGGGCTGCTCGAGCGCGCCCAAGATGTGCAGCAAGGTCGACTTCCCGGCGCCTGACTTGCCGACGAGCGCGACGCTCTCGCCCTCTCGGATCTGGAATGTCAGCCCAGCGAATATCGTCAGCGCCTGTTCGCCGCTGCGGAACGTCTTACCCAGGCCTTCGGCGCGGATCACTGGCTCGGCCATCTGCGCGAAGCCCCTGCATCCATCCTAGCTTGAACACTTCCCGCAGGACATCTGCAGGCGCCGCCGAGGCGTCGATTCTACAGTCAGCCTGGGCGTAGGACTCCTTTCGGGAGGCGTAGATGCGCAGGAAGCCGGCGCGGTCGCGAGCCAGCGGGCGGTGGGACTCCAGCCGCACCCGTTCCCACAGCGTGTCGGCCGGGGCGTCGAGCCAGACCGTGGGGCCTGCCTGCCGCAACAGGCTGCGGTTTCGCTCGAACGCATACGTGCCCCCGCCCAGAGCCACCACGCGCGGCACGCCGGCGCGGCCCATTTCGGCCTGCTCCCGCAGCGCGGCGTGCTCGAAATCGCGGAACCCGTCCTCGCCGCGTGCCTCGAAAATGTCGGGAATCGAGCGTCCCGCGAGCCTCTCGATCTCGGTGTCCAGGTCGACGAACGACCAGTCGAGCGATTTCGCAAGTTGTCGGCCGATGGTGGACTTGCCGGATCCCATGAAGCCCGCCAGGAAGATCGCCCTCGGGCTCTCCGGCGGCCGTCCTGCGCCGTGCGCGTCGGTGTTCACCCCAGGCCGTCCCTGCGCATCTTGCGTGACATGGCGCTGTGGACCAGGGCCGGGCAGAGACGCTCCGCCGCGATCAGAAGCCAGCCGAGGCGAGGCACGACCACCGTTCGCTTGCGCTTGCGAATCCCGGAGCGAATGGCTTCAGCACACTGGTCGGGGGTGAGCGCAAACACGCCGCGTCCGGGCAGCGGCTTGGTCGAAGCACCTTGCAGCATGTTGCTCATGAATGGCGTGCGCACGTAACCGGGGCAAAACGAGAGCACGTGGATCTTCCGTTCGCGCACCTCTGCCCTCAGGACATTGGCGTAGGCGTTCAAAGCATGTTTCGACGAAGCGTAGACGCCCATGCCGGGCAGGGATAGCTTGCCGGCAATAGAACTCACCATGACGATGCTGCCGCCCGGCCGCATCAGCGGCAGAAGTTGTCGCGTGATCTCCACGGGCGCCAGGAAGTTCAGCGCCAGCAGGTTCCGGGCATGATCGGGATCGGTAGAGTCTGATGGCGCGAGAATGCCAATGCCCGCGTTATGCACAAGAATGTCGAGAGCTTCCAACTCGTCCAGCACGCGAGCGCAGAACGAGGAGCGGGCGGCAGGATCGGCGAGATCCGCATCGATGATTCTGGCACCGCCGATCAGGCGGGCGGTTTCCTCCAATGCCTCCCGTCGACGCCCGTGAAGCACCAGCTGGGCACCTTCGCTGGCGAGCCGAATTGCGCATGCCCGCCCGATTCCGGACGAGGCTCCCGTCACCAGCGCGGTCTTGTCGGAAAGCTCAGCCGCGCGCATGGTTCAGCCTCGGCCAACCCGGAATGGCCATACTGTAACATGGGCGGCGGCGACTGCTGGGCGCTGGCGCGGTCGAGCGCAACGCACCCGTGGCAGGAGCCTTGGACGCTAGCTGCGGGTGCTGCGCCAGGCCGCTTCCGGCCTTCGCACCGAGGTTGCTGGCGCTGCATGAGTTCGAACGGGTGCGGGGCGTGATTCGGATCGCAAACGGCCAAGGATTTTGGGGCGACTGGCTCGAGGCTCCGCGGCGCATGGTGGCAGGAGGGCCGATCGACTATCTGGTGCTGGACTATCTCTCCGAGGTCACTATGTCGATCTTGGAGAAGCAGAGGCGGCGCGATCCCGACAAGGGCTACGCGACCGATGCCGTCGATCTGGCAGTGTCCTTGCTGCCGCGCATGCTGGAGAGTGGCATAAGGATCGTCACAAATGCCGGCGGCGTCAACCCGCGCGCCTGTGCGAGGGCAATCTTGGGGAAGGCGAGCGCAGCCGGCATCCGCGATGCGAAAGTGGCGGTCGTGCTCGGCGACGACATTCTCGACCGAATCGACGAGATGACCTCGCGGGGTGTCCGTTTTGACGAGATCGACACGGGGCGGCCGATCCAGGACATACGCGCGGATCTGCTCAGCGCCCACGTCTACCTGGGCGGGTTTCCGCTGGCGGAGGCCCTGGCGACCGGAGCGCAAATCGTGATTGCCGGCAGGTCAACCGACACCGCCCTGACACTGGCACCCATGATCCATGAGTTTCGCTGGTCCGAGCAGGATTGGGACAAGCTGGCGGCAGGCACGGTCGCCGGCCACATCATCGAATGTGGCGCGCAGTGCACCGGAGGGAACTACTCGGTAGATTGGCAGACCCTTCCAGACATGGCAAACATCGGATTTCCGATTGTCGAAGCCGACGAGAGCGGTGACTTCGTGGTCAGCAAGCACCCCGGCACTGGCGGGCGGATCACGCTAGCTTCGATCAAGGAGCAGCTGCTCTACGAACTTGGCGACCCCAAGGCATACCTGACACCGGACTGCAGCGCCGATTTCACAAGCATCGCCTTGCGCGACGACGGGCCGGACCGGGTCGCGGTCGAAGGAGTGCGGGGAGGGCGGCGCCCGCCCACTTTGAAGACATCGGTCACGTATGCGGCGGGCTACCAGGCAGTCGGTAGCTTGGTGTACAGTTGGCCGGACGCGGCCCAGAAGGCACGCGCCGCCGAGAGAATCGTGCGCCAGCGCTTGGACGACCTAGGCTTGAGGTTCGATGAGGTCCAAGCCGAGGTGCTGGGCGTGGACGCTTGTCATGGCCCGGTTGCGGCGCCGAATCCCGATCCGCCCGAGGTCCAGTTGCGCATCGGCGTGCGCGCTGCCGAACGCGCCCCGGTCGAGCGTTTCAGCCGCGAGATGATCCCGCTGGTGCTGAACGGGCCGCCTACGGCGACCGGCTTCGGAGAGGGCCGGCCGCGCGTCAGGCAGGTCGTCGCGCACCATGCCTCGCTGCTGCCGCGCGAGGAGATCAGCGCCACTGTGGAGGTGTTCGACCTGCCGTGAGCCCCCCTCGCGGCGGGCTAGCGCGGGGCGGGCAGCATGTTGCGAATCGCTGCGATGCGCCAGCCGTCGTCGGTGCGCAGGCACACGAAGGTGCTCCACATCTTGCGATCCGCGGCCCCGGCGCTGCCCGCGATGACGTAGCGGGCATCGGCCACAGCCACGCCCGGTGCGGGAAAGCGCACCGTTTCGACCGTTAGTGTACGGGTTCCCGGATTGCGGCTCGAACTGGAGAGCATGCCTTCCACCAGAGCCTCGCGTCCCCGGCGCCACACGCCCGACGACACCAGCTGGTCGGCGTCGGCGGTGAACAGCTTGCCGATGGCTTGCGGGTCCCTTGACTCGCGCGCTGCGGCGTAGCGGCCGACCAGGGCCTTGATCTCGTCCGAATCATCCTCGGCCCGCGCGCCGGTCGCGCTGGCGATGACGAATAGGGCGGCAATCAGCGAGACGGCAAGCGATCGCGATGTCGACGGCATCTTCTGGCGTTTCCTGCCGGGCTAGTAGACTCCGACCGTTACCGAGCCCGTCTTGGAATCTTGGTACGGGCGCACGTTGCGGACCCCGTCCCAAGGGTACAGGTCGATCGGGCGCTCCCGCTCGCAAATGTCGCGCTCGGGGAACCTGGGCATGAAGAATTCCCGCGTCAGCGTGGTCAGCACGGCCCTCCCGGTCGCGCCGTACTCGACGACCTCGTCGAGGTTGTCCGGGTTGCAGACTTCCAGCGCCGCTCGCGGCTGGGGAGGGTAGTAAATGATGGCGTGATTGTCGGCCGGGTCGAACGGCTTGTGGCAGGCCAGGCCCATCAGCGTGTTGCCGTAGGTGGCCGCGAAGTATGCGCCCTCGAGCAGCTCTTCTCGGGCGAAGCGATGGAATTCCGGCGTCATCTCGGTGCCGCCGCAGAACACGCCGGTAATTCCGAACTTCTTCAGCGAGATCCGATCGCAGAGGCCCTCCAACAGTTTCGGCGTCGCGAACAGGCAGCGGATCCCGGGGTGCGCTTTCAGGATGGTGATGGCTTGGTCGAGGCAGTGCTGGCGGTAGCGCTCGGCCTCCTCATACTGGCCGCGCTTGAGCAGCTTGACGACCCAGCGCGGGTCCAGGTCGACCGAGAACGAAATCCCGCCTCGGACATGGGCGAGGTGCTCGACAGCGAGGCGCAGGCGCCGCGGCCCGGTCGGGCCGAGGTGCAGCCAGTCCGAGCCCGGCGGAAAGAACTCGTCCGGCAGGGTCTTGGAGAACTCGGCGTAGTCAGTCTGGAAGTCTTCAACGTTGACCCGCGACTTGGGCACGCCGGTCGTCCCGCCGGTTTCGAAGACGTACACCGGCTTGCCAGCCAAGCCCTTCGGCACCCAGCGTCGGACCGGGCCTCCGCGCAGCCACTCGTCCTCAAAGGGCGGCAGCAGGCGCAGGTCGTCGAAACCGCCGATGCGGTCGCGCGGATCCCAGGCAAGGCGCTCCTTGGCAAACTCCAGCCAGAACGGGCACCCAGTCTCCGGGTCGAAATGCCATGCGACGGTCTCCCGCACGTGCGCGTCCAACGCAGCCTTGGCGGCTTCCATCTTGCCTTGGCCGTTTGACATGCCCAGCTCCTCAGTCCGCCGCGATCGCATACAGGTGCGACCGGGTCATGATGAACAGGGTGCCGTTGGCCGCCACGGGAGTGGAGTAGATCACGTTCCCGAAGTTGATCTCCGACAGCACCTCCATCTCCCGCCCGGCCGTCAAGACGGACAGGTCGCCGTCCTCGTCGCCGATCATCACCTTGCCGTCGACCACGTAGGGCGAACCCCACACTGCCGCCAGCATGTCGTGCTCCCACAGCAACTCGCCCGTAGCGAGATCCAAGGCATGGAAGAACCCCGAGAAATTGGCAGCGTAGACGATCCCGTCGTGGATAGCCACCGTCGAGATCGTGCGGCGGAACGGGTGGTGCCACACAACGTGGCTCTCGGTCACGTCCCCGCTCCCCGAGGCGTCTACGGCCCAGAGGTGTCCCACGCCCTCGCCGTGCTCGGGATCTTGGCCGACCGCGATGTAGACCTTGCCATCGAGCATGACGGGCGTCGCGATGAGGTTGTTGCGATCGCCGCGTCCCTGCTTCCATTCCGATTCCTTGGGATTGGTGTCGAACTTCCAAATCAGATCGCCGGTTTCCGGCACGAAACTGTAGAGCCATCCATCGCCGCCAGCGAAGACCACCTGTTGCTTGCCACCGGCCGTGCCGTACGCCGGCGATGACCACTGGCCGTGCAGAATGTTGCGGCCGGGCGAGCGGTCTTCCCACACGATCTCGCCAGTCTTGCGGTTCAGAGCCAGGAAGCTCGGGCTGCGCGGGGAGGGGATGTTGATGTGCGATTCGTCCACTCCGTTCGAAGTATTGACGAACAGCAGGTCGCCCACGATAAGCGGCGAGGTGGCGGCCATGTTATGGGGGAAGACGCCTAGGTCGTTGTACATGTCCAGCGACCAGATCACGTCGCCGTCTGTCGGATCCTGCTTGGCCTCATCCTTGTACGGGCCGTCGTTCTCGCCATCGCGGAAGCCAGCGGCGTCTAGCGCCAGCACTTCCGCGCGGTTGGAGACGTAGTAGACGACGCCATCGGCCACTGCCGGCGAGGAGCAAACGCCCTGCTCGGGCCAGTCGTTGACTCGCCCGGCCTCGAGCTTCGCGTGCGTCATTTGCCACAAGAATTCGCCGGTTTGCTCGTCGAAGGCCATCACCACGCCGCGGTCGCCGCCATAGGCCTCGTCGCGCATCAGCTCGTTGTTGGTGCCTAGAAAAACCTTGCCGTCGGCGATCACCGGGTTGCCGTAGGACTGCGACCCGATCTCGGCCTTCCACTTGATCCGCTCCATGGTCTTGAGGTCCCACGTGCGAGGAATGCCGCTCTCTGAAGACACCATGTTGCGGGATGCGTTCCCTCCCCACATCGGCCAGTCGGCGCCTGAGGCCGCCGAGGTCAGCGTGGCTGAGAGCGCGATAGCGAGACAGTGGCTTTGGATTGGGCGAGCTAGCATTTCGATCTCCGGGTAGCTGCGGTCAGCCGCCGAACGGCTTGACCTTGAGGTTGTCGTAGTGGATGTCGGCCGAAGAGTAGCCGTAGATGCCCGGGCTGCCGTGGTCGTGCCCTAGGGCATCCACGGCCTCGATGGTCCACGCCTCGGGTTCGTCATCGCCCTTCGGCCAGACCTTGCCGCGGATTGCGGTGCTGCCGTCCGCGGCGGGCTCCACGCGCAGCTTGACGCGGTACCAAACCTCGGGGTCCCATTCCAAGGGGACCTCCTTCGAGAAGCGGCCCAGCTCTGACAGCCATGTGCGGATCATCAGGCTCTGGGCGTTGCCCATCAGAGCCAGCGTGTAGCGGTGGGACACCAAGCCCATGTCGGCCATGCGCCGGCGCTGCTCCATCGACATCATCTCGGCCTCGATCTCGTAGCCGCTCTGCAGCGGGTTGCCGACATAGACCGTCGTACGCCAGGACCGCGGGTTGCCTGACGGCTTCTTGAGCTGCTTGCCGCCGTCGGCCTCGACTACGGCGAAACGCCCTCGTGCGGCCGACCAGCCGTCCGGCACGGCGTCGACGCTGTAACGCTCGAAGTCCTCGGTGAAGCTGCCGGTCGGCCGGACCGCCACGCGGGCCTGGCCGCTGAGGTCGCCGATAGTCGCGACGATTAGTCCGCCCTGCGGGAATTGGTTGCCAGCCGTGAAATCTCCGTCCGGGCCTAGGTTCCCTTCGAGCGCGCCCTCGATCGACCAAGTCGCGTCGCGCTCGCCGATGAGGCGGCCCTTTGCGTCGAATAGCCTGGCCCGGAAACGTGCCCGGCCGCCCGGCGCGAGGTTGATCTCGCCGGGCACCACTTGCACGTGAGCTGGAGCGGAGCCGGCCGGTGCCGCTCCCGGCCCGCTGTCAGCCGGCGGAGCGCTGCCGGGCCTGCCCTGCGCGTTGCCGATGCAGTAGATCATGTTGTTGGTGATGAAATAGACCCGCCCGTTAGCGATAGCAGGGGATCCGTTGATCTGCGTTGCGCTGCCGTCGGGGTTCTTGAATTCATCGAGATCGGTCCGGCTCGGCTCTTGGCGCCCGGAAAGCCGCAGGATATGCAGCTTGCCGTCCACGTCCGAGACGTACAGCTTGTTGTCGCCAATGACGGGCGAGGAGCGCTGGGCGATTCCGATGTTGCGCGTCCACAATTCGTCGCCAGTCGCGCCGTCGAACGCGACCAAGTTGGCGGAGTTGTCCACGTGGTAGAGAATGCCGTCTTGGATCGCCGGCGAGGCGTAGCCGGCGGCGAAGCCGTCGACCATCCAAAGTTGCTTCGGCCGGCCGTCGGTAACATCGGCTGCATCCAGCGCGACAAGGCGCCCCATCGAGGTGCTGCCGTCGACGTTTTCCTCGCTGTGGGAGGCGTAAACAGTAGTGCCGTCGACCACTACCGAGGAGTTAATGCCGCGTTTCGACAGCGAGAACTCCCAGACCTTGATCCCCGTCGCGGCCTGCATCGCATAGATGCCGCCGTCGCCGTTGCCGGCGATCAACAAGCGTTGACCGTCGACCTCGCGAACGACCGGCACCGTGTACGTCGTGTCGTAGGGGGCCTTGCCGGGCGTGGACAGCCAGACCGTCTCGCCAGTGCGCTTGTCCAGCGCGTAAAAGCGGTGTCGCGGAATGAAGGTGGATCCCCAGCCCGCGGACAGGAAGCTCACCACCAGCAGGTCTCCGTCGAGAACCGGTGTCACGGTGCGGCCGCCGAAGCCCGAGATTCGGCCGATTTCCTCGGATGTCGAGCGCTCCCACAATACGTTGCCCTCTGGATCGAACGCGATGATCATGCCCTCGACGCCGTGCGCGAACACATTGCCGGTGCTCGGGTCGGCCACCAAGCTGGCCCAGCCTACGCGGTGGTGGGGGATGTCAGTTTGGAAGACGCTGTAGCGGTACTCCCAAACCGGCGCGCCGGTGTCGGCGTCCAGGCAGGCGACTTGCTCCTGCCAGCGCGTGGGCGTGTCCGGCTCGGCTAGACGGATCATGCAGACGCGATCGTCCACTACCACGGGCGCGGAGCGCCCGCCGTAGGGTGCCTTCCAAAGCAGGTTTTCGCCGTCCGGGGACCAGTTGTCCGGCAAACCGGTATCTTGCGACACTCCATCGGACAAAATGCCTCGCCACGCCGCCCACGAATCTGCTGCGGACAGCTCCGCGCACAAGATGAACATCAGCGACAGCGATAGCACGGACACTCTCATACTGGACTCTGGCGCTCTCATGGGATCAGGGTGCAGTGGCGGGCAGACAGCCGCAGGCCACCGTTCCAGTATAAGCGTGGGGGCGGCCTCATGATTCCATGTTGAGGGGGCTACGGGATCTCGCGGGGCCGCTCTTAGATCAGGCGGGACAGTTGTCGGATCAGGCGGGGCACTTCTTAGATCAGTCGGTTCACCTCTTGGCTAGCGCCCCGGAGTGCTCGAACGATGTCGGCTGGTTCTTGCGGGCGTGGTCCGCTTGCTCGGATTCCTGGTGGCCAGCCCTGCCGCCGCTGTTTTGCCCGCTGGATGAAGCACGCCTGGATTGTGACTTAAGATAGCCACGATGCCTCGCGGATCGCTTGCCCCGCCCGTGCGCGTGCTGGTCGCCAAGCCCGGATTGGACGGCCACGACCGCGGTGCCAAGATCATCGCTCGCGCATTGCGCGACGCGGGCATGGAGGTCGTCTACACGGGGCTACGCCAGACTCCCGAGCAGATCGTCAGCGCGGCAGTGCAGGAAGATGTCGAATTCATCGGCCTATCGATCCTTTCGGGTGCACACATGGCGATCGTGCCCCGCGTGCTGGCGTTGCTCAAAGAAGCCGACGCAACCGATATCCGCCTGATCGTCGGCGGGATCATTCCCGATACCGATGCGGAGACGTTGCTAGGCATGGGCGTGGCGCGCGTCTTCCAGCCGGGAGCTTCGCTGGAATCCATCGTGGACTTCTTGCGAGACAACCGACCATCGCGCGAATTGGCCTAGTGTGCCGAGTGTCCGTCCACGCTGATGCGGCACTGTGGCTTGAATCGAGCGCGCGGACTCGGCCAAGCGCCATAATGGCCCGTTGTGTCCCAAGGCTTGACTGTAGGAATCGTCGGCGCGGGCAGCGTCGGCCAGGCGCTGGCCCGCTTGCTGGCGGCCGAGTTCGACGTGATTGTCACATCGCGCAGCCGCGCTCGCGCGGCGGCCGCCGCGGCCGGTATCGAAGCCAGGGCCGCGACTCTCGAAGCGCTCGCTTCCAGCAGCGATTGCGTGATCGTCGCCGTGCCTGACAGGGCCGTCTCGGAGGTCGCTGCGGCTCTGGCGCGATTCGATCTCGCCGCGGCTCTCCAGACCAGCGGAGCACTGGGGCCGGCCAGTCTGGCGCCGCTTCGGAAGCGCGGTGTTCCGTGCGCCATGTTCCATCCGCTACAGACGTTTCCGACGCCAGGCGCGGGAGCGCAGCGGTTGCCCGGCTCGGCGGTGGGAGTTTGCGGCGACGACCGCGCCCTGGCTTGGTGCGAGCGCTTGGCAGGCGCGCTGCGATGCACCACGCTCAGGGTCTCTGAGGATCGATTGGCGCAGTACCACGCGGCGGCGGTGCTCGCCAGCAACTGCGTGGTCGGTTTGGTCGACGCGGCGGCGACGCTCATGGACGGTGCGGGCGTCGAGCGCGCGGATGCGCTGCGCGCCCTGCGCCCGTTGCTGGATGCCAGCCTTGAGAATGCATCTACAATGGAAGCGAACCAAGCGTTAACCGGCCCCGTCGCGCGGGGAGATGCGGTTACAGTGCGGCGCCACTTAAGCTCAATGCGGAATTCGCCGACACCGCTTGTCGGCCTCTACCGGGCTTTCGGGGAGTACCTGTTGGATTTGGCGCAGCGGCGCGGCCTGCCGGACGCTGAAGCCGCCGCCGTGCGATCCGCGCTCAGCGAGGAATGCTAACCGTGCGCAACATCCACCAAGTTGTCAGAGCCCCCGACCTGCTGCGCATGAAGCGCGCCGGCGACAGGATCGCGATGCTGACCGCGTACGACTTCACCATGGCGCGCCACCTGGACCGCGCCGGGGTCGACGTGCTCCTAGTGGGCGACTCGCTCGGCATGGTCGTGCTGGGGCAGCCCAACACGCTGTCGGTCACCCTGGACATGATCGCGCATCACACCGCGGCCGTGTCCCGGGCCGTGTCCCGCGCATTGGTCGTTGCCGACATGCCCTTCCTCAGCTGCCACGTCGGCGTCTCCGAGGCCGTGCGCGGCGCCGGTCGGCTTGTCAGCGAGGCCGGCGCCCAAGCAGTCAAAGTGGAGGGCGGCCACCAGGTATTGGAAGTGGTGCAGCGATTGGCGGAAGCGGGTATCCCGGTCATGGGGCACTTAGGTCTCACGCCGCAGTCCATTCACCAGGTTGGAGGCTTTCGCAAGCAGGCGCGCGACTCGGACGAGGCCAGGAAACTGCTCGAAAGCGCCCATGCCTTGCAGGCGGCTGGCGCGTTCGCACTCGTGCTCGAGATGATCCCGGACAAGGTTGCAGCGGACGTGACCCAATCGCTGGAGATCCCGACCATCGGCATCGGGGCTGGCCCGTACTGCGACGGGCAAGTCCTTGTCAGCCACGATGCGTTCGGACTCTACGACGAATTCACGCCGCGCTTTGTCAAGCGCTTCGCGGAGTTGGGCCAGCAGCTGCAGGTTGCCGCCGAAGACTATGTCCGCGAAGTTCGCCGGGGCGAGTTCCCCGTCTCTGGAAAGAAGGTCCTCAGCGGCCGCTATTCGGACTGAGCCGGATGGCAACCGAGCGCATCGAGCGCATCGCCCACGTCCGCGAGCGCGTCGCGGCTGCCAAGCAGCGCGGCCTGCGCGTGGGTTGCGTGCCTACCATGGGCGCGCTTCACGCCGCCCATACCGCCATGTTCGATCGGGCCCGGGAGGAGTGCGATCTGGTGGTTGCCACGATCTTTGTCAATCCGCTCCAGTTCGACCGTAAGGACGACTTGCGCAGCTATCCCAGAGACGTCAATTCCGACTTGATTGTCTGCGAGCGCCACGGCGTAGACGTGGCGTTCGTACCGGCCGTTGCGGAAATGTACCCGCGGCCTCCCGCGATGACCGTCGAGATCGAGGGCCTTGCCGACGGCTTGTGCGGCGCGAGCCGCCCGGGGCATTTTCGCGGCGTCGCCACGGTTGTTCTCAAGCTGCTCAACTCCGTGCAGCCTGATATCGCGTACTTCGGCGAGAAGGATTACCAGCAGCTTGCCATCGTGAGGCGGCTCGCCGAAGACGCCTGCCTGCCGGTCGAGATCGCGAGCGTGGAAACGGTGCGGGAACCCGACGGTTTGGCGCTGAGCTCGCGCAATGTCCTGCTGAGTCGCGCCGAGCGGGCGTCAGCTCCAGCGATCTTCCGCGCACTACAGCGCGCGCGGGACGCGGTGGAGTCCGGCCAGCAAGACGCTGGGAAGGTGGTGGCTCTAGCTAGGCAGGTTCTCGATGGAGAGCCGCTGCTCCGGCTGGACTATCTCGAGATCGTCGACCCGGGCACGCTCGAGCCAGTGCGATCGATCCTTGGCCCGGTTCGCATCGCAGCTGCTGCTTTTCTTGGCTCGACGCGTCTGATCGACAACATTCATGCGGCTCCGCTGAAGGCGCGATAATGGCGCCAGTGCACCGGATCGCTTCGCTCTTCGCTTGTTCCCTGCTGTTCTGCTGGTCGACCGCATTGGCCGCGCCGAACATTGTCTTGTTGTTTGCCGACGACCTCGGCTACGGAGACCTCGGCGTTTACGGCAACCCTACGATCCGCACCCCCAACCTCGACAGGCTCGCCTCCCAGGGACTGCGGATGACGGCGTTCTACTCGGCACCGTCCTGCGTGCCTGCGCGCACACAGCTGCTGTTGGGGCGCTACCCGAGCCGAACGAACGTGAGAGGCACTTCGGTGGGGGGCGATGGCGGGATTCCGGACGAGTACGTGACCCTGGCCCAAGCCCTGGGCGCGGCCGGCTACCGGACCGCGATGGCGGGCAAGTGGCACCTCGGATACGCCCGCGCCGAGTACCTGCCGGTCGGAAAGGGCTTCGACAGCTGGTTCGGCCTGCCGTACTCCAACGACATGATCAAGCCGTGGGTCCAAACGGACGAGCCCCTGTGGCTGTACCGTGACGCCGAGCGTGTCGAGCATCCGGTCGACCAAGACCAGCTCACCTTGCGCTACACGGCGGAAGTGGTGAGTGTGATCCGAGAGAGATCTAGCCAGCCGTTCTTCGCATATCTGGCTTACAGCATGCCTCACTTACCGCTTCGCACTGCCGGACGCTTTCGCGGCACGTCGCGATCGGGGCTCTACGGCGATGTGATCGAGGCCATCGACTGGTCGGCGGGTCAGGTCGTGCAGGCCTTGGACGAGACCGGACAATCCGACGACACGATCGTGATCTTCACCAGCGACAACGGCCCTTGGCTGAACTTGCCCGACCGCATGCTCTCGGGTGGTGTCGTGCCGTGGCACGCTGGTTCGCCAGGGCCTCTCAGGGGGGCCAAGCACACTACTTACGAAGGCGGAGTGCGTGTCCCCTTCATCGTCCGTTGGCCAGGCATCGCGCAGCCGGGCACGGTAACCGCGGAGATGGGAGCGACCTTGGACCTGTACGCCACCTTGCTGGCGGCTGGCGGCGGGGAGGTGCCCGCCGACTCCGACGGACACGACCTCACAGCGCTGTGGGCTGGGCGCACAGCGCAGTCGCCGCGCCGGGAGTTTATCTATCACCGGGGAGGCAACGTGCAGGGCATTCGAGCGGGACCCTGGAAGTTGCGCATCATCGAGGGCGAGGAACTATTCCACCTCGACCGGGATCCTTCCGAGCGTTACAACGTTGCCGCCGAGCATCCCGAGATCGTCGCGCGACTGCGACAGCGAATTGACGAGTACACGTCGCGCGTCGCCGAAGAGATGGGCCAGGCACCCTGAGCAGGACGCTAGTCCCGAGCGGGTGCGGGCAGCGGCAGTTGCACGGGGCGCCGCTCGCTCGCCGATATCTTGGCGGCTTCCAGAATCTGCACCGCGTCCACGTTGAGGTCGAGCGCCACGATGTGCTCGAGGGGCTGGCGGCTGGTCACGCGGTCGATCATGTACCGCACCGGGTGGCTCGCGACGGGTGCCAGCGCCGCGCTCTCTACCGGCGTCGCGGCCCCCCTTCTTGCTTGGATGGTCAGCGAGTCGCGCGCCAGCGAGAGGCTCCCCTCGTGGCCGAAGACTTCCAGGTGCTGGAAGCCGCGCGGCAAATCCCAACTCGCTTCGAATATGCCCACCGCTTCCGGGTAGGTGAGCACGAACACGGCATTGTCCTCTACCTTGGGGAAGCGATCAGGCTGCAAGTGGCTGACCGTGGCGTAGACCTGCTGGGGCAGGCCCAAGTGCCAGATAGCCCAGGTCGCGCTGTATATCCCAAAATCGACCAGTGCGCCTGCCCCGTTGGCATCGGGATCGGTCAGCCAGTCAAAGAACACCTTGCGTCGCAGGTCCCTGGGCGCCGGGCCCGAGTTGCCGACAACGCCGTGCAGCCGCCACACCTTGCCGATGGAACCGTCTGATGCCATGCGGCGGAGTTGGTGGTTCGCAGCCCACCACGCCATCTGGTAGTTGGTCATGACATTGATGCCGTGCCGGGTAGCAAGTTCGCGAATGCCCAGAGCGTCGGCGTAGCTTCCCGCGAGAGGCTTTTCGAAAATCACGTGGATCCCGAGCGGGGCCAGGAACTCCACAATCTCGAGGTGGCGGTTGTTCTCGACGAAGGCCCACACGATTTCCGGCCGTGTCTCTTTGACGAAGGCGCGATAGTCCGCCGCGTAGCGGGCGTTGGGCTGAATCTTCTTGGCAGCCTCAACCAAGCCCGGGATGGACTCGGCGACGCCCACGAAGTCTGCCTCGTCGACGTCCGAGATTTCGCTTAGCTGGCGCCACGCGTGGCCGTGCCGCAGGCCGATGAAACCGACCTTGGTGGCAGCCGCGACGGATTCGCTGAACAGGAGTGCCATGCAGGCGACCACGGTGACGGAGCGAAAGTCTCGAGGGGGAAGGCGAAGGCTTAGCACGAGAGCCATTTTGGCAGAGTGCAGCGGCCCGTGCTCCGCGATGTTTGAACTCCCGCTAGGGCGTCGTCCAACCAAGGCCGCAACAGTCGGCTCGGAGAGGTTGCGGCCGCATGCGAGGGAAGGGACAGGGCAGGACTCGGCCGCGTCGGAGGTGTCGAAGCCTGCGATGGCTCTTTACAAGCCGTGCTGGGCTAAAGACGAGGATTAAGTCTGTGGCGGGCCACGACAAATCTGAGTGGCAGCATGCCCAAGTAGAATGGAATTCTGTGTCAGCCGTCCGCGTGGGAATCATAGGGCTGGGCAACGTGGGCGGCGGTACCCTGCGTCTGCTGCGCAACAATGCCTCGGAGATCGAGGGCAAGCTCGGCTTTCCGTTGGAAGTCTCCGCGGTGTGCTCGCGTAGCGTGCTGACGAACCCGAGCGAAGCTGTCAGCCTGCATCCGAAGGCGCTGCGGACTCCCGACTGGAGGGAGGTCGTGGAGAGCCCTGATGTCGATATCGTCGCCGAGTTGATTGGCGGTACCGGAAGTGCCAAGCAAATCGTCGAGACTGCCCTGGCAGGCGGCAAGCCGGTGGTCACCGCGAACAAGGAGCTGCTGGCAGAGCAGGGCCCGGAGATTTGGCAGCGAGCGGCCGGCAACGGCGCCACGCTCGGCATGGAAGCAGCGGTGGCGGGAGGAATTCCCGTCTTGAACGTATTGCGCGAGGGTATCGCGGGAGATGGCATTGACGCCCTGATCGGAATCCTGAACGGGACATCGAATTACATCCTCACCGAGATCGAGCGGACCGGCGCGGCCTTCGACCAAGTGCTCAAGGAGGCCCAGGACCTCGGCTACGCCGAAGCCGATCCCAGCGCCGACATCGACGGCTACGACGCGCGGTCCAAGCTGGCGATTTTGGCAGCCATGGCATTCGGCGAGCAAGTGTCCCCTCGCGACATCCCGCTGCAAGGGATTCGGCGCATCCGCACCATCGACTTCGCCTATGCAGGGCGGCTCGGGCACACGATCCGCCTGCTCGCGACCGCTCGCCGGGAACCGAACGGATTGCGCTTGGCGGTACGTCCCGCGCTGGTCGAAAGAAACACCATCCTGGCGGGGGTCATGGGCTCCTACAACGCCCTGTGGGTGCACGGCCGGGGCGGCGACACGTTCTATTACGGCAAGGGCGCGGGGCCCGATCCGACAGGCGTGGCCGTGGTGAGCGACCTAATGGCGGCCGCTCGAGACCTGCGCCAGGCGGGAGGCTCGGTCCAGCGCGTTCAGCCTTTCGGGCACACCAGGCTGTCGCCCCATCGCCCCGTCTCCAGCGGCACGGAGGAGCGCCAGTTCTATCTGCGCTTTCGCGTTCGTGATCGGCCCGGAATCCTCGCAGCGCTGGCATCCAAGCTGGCCGAGCAGGGCGTGGGTATCGAGGCAGTGCTGCAGGAACCCCACTTTGACAAGCAGGACCTGCCCTTTGTAGCGACCTTGGAACCGGCGAGGAGAGCGGCTGTCGAGAAGGCGGTCGAGACAATCAAGGGATTGGATTTCTTGGTGGACGAGCCACTCGCGCTGACTCTGGAGCCAACCTTGGCGGCGGCGTGAGCGGGCCTTCGCCCACCTATGACTGCGCCCGTCGCAGCCTGAGCCGCTCGACGGCAGGAGACGAGGAAACATGCCCACAAGATCTATCGGAAAGAGCCTGCGCCTGCGGCGCATCCTAAGGCGCGGACGCGCGGTCGTTGTTGCGATGGACCACGGCAACGCCGCGGGCGCGGTGCCGGGCCTCGAACGGCCGGCCGGGCTCGTGGGGCAGCTTGCGCCTGCCGGCGCGGACGCCATCTTGGTGACGCCGGGCGTCTTGGAGCAGGTCTGCGAGCACGTCGGCGAGCTTGCGATCCTGCTGCGCATCGATGGCTGCGTCAGCTCGCTGGGCGGCGGACCGATGCGCCTCTACGTGGATGTCGAGCAAGCCGTTTCGCTCGGAGCCGACGCCGTGGTGGTAAATGCCACGCTCGGAGCGGACTTCGAGAGCGATGAACTCGAAAAGGTCGGTTCGGTCGCCAGCGAGAGTCGTTGCTGGGGCATGCCGTTGGTCGCCGAGATGCTCAGCCAAGGCATGATGGCCAATCACATGGACATGTCCGGCCAGGGGGGCGACCTTCTGCCCCCAGACATCGACGACGACGTCACGCTGGCATGCCGCATGGGGGCGGAGCTCGGTTCGGACGCGATCAAGACGCGCTACTCGGGCAGCGTCAGCGGCTTCCGCAAGAGCATTGATGCGTGCGGGGTGCCCGTGCTGGTGGCCGGCGGGCCTCGTCGCGGGCCGGGGCTGGACGGCACTCTGGAGACGGTCTCCGAAGTCATGGAAGCAGGTGCTTCCGGTGTTATATTCGGCCGACAGATCTGGCAGTATGCCGAACCTGCCGAGGCCGTCGCAGCGGTCGCGCGCCTCGTGCACGCGGAATAGAATAAGCGACGATGGCGGCCCCGTACCGGCGGGCGCTAGAATCTCGAATCGTGCCTGCAAGCCTCCTAAGCCGACGCGAACTGGCCGCCTTGGCGGCCTCCGGCTGGCTCGTGCCGGCAGCGGGTCAATCGCAGTTCGGCTGGATGCTGTGGGAGTTCTTCCGGGAGTACCTGCGGCTGCTAGACGAGCGCCGGTCGGACCAACTGGCCCGCTTGGAATCGGCAGAGGAGTTCGCGGCCCTGAGCGGCAAGGTGCGCACCGAGCTGGGGCGGATGTGGGGGGAGTTTCCCGCCCGCACGCCTCTGAACGCCAAGCAGATCGGAACCATCGATGCCGGCGACCACCGGATCGAACGGATCGTGTTCGAGAGCCGTCCCGGCTTTCACGTCACGGCGAACCTGTATCGCCCGCACGGGCCGTCCGCGAAGGTGCCCGCGATCATTTTCCCGTGTGGTCATGGCAGCGCCGGCAAGGCGTCAGCGACCTACCAGCTGTTCTCTGCCCTCATGGCGCGCAATGGCATCGCTGTGCTCACTTGGGACCCGCTTGGCCAGGGAGAGCGCCACCAGTACGTGGACGCCGCCACTGGCCGGACTCGCTTCCGGGCAGGCACGGGGGAGCACCGGATATTGGGCGACCGCTGCTACTTGGTCGGCGAGAACCTGATGCAGTACAGGGTGTGGGACTGCATCCGTGCCCTGGACTACCTTGAGTCGCGCCAAGAGATCGAGTCCGAGCGCATCGGCATCGCCGGCCAGTCCGGCGGGGGGATGGTAACCCTGCAATTCGCCGGATTCGAGGACCGCCTCAAGGCGGCTTTCGTCAGTTGCGCGGTCGCCAGTTTCCGAGCCAAGAGCGAGGCCTTGTTGATCGCGGATCCCGAACAGGTGCTGTACGGGACCCTCAGGGCCGGCATCGACCATCCCGAGCTGCTGGCGGCATTCGCTCCGAGACCGCTGATGATCGGGGCCGCCAAGCGGGACTACGTGCCCATCGACGGCGCGCGTCGCACACACGCCGAGCTAACGAGCGTGTACGAGAAGCTCGCGGCTCCGGAGCAGCTGCACTTGGTAGAGACAGACGACACGCACGGAATGAACCGCGAGCTGCGCGAGGCGGCCGCGTCGTTCTTCCTCGCGACCTTGGCGGGAGAGGAACGCGCTGTCTCCGAGGGAGACTCCCAGCCGCGCCAGCCGGGCGAGCTGGCCTGCACGGAATCGGGGCAGGTCGCGGTCTCACTGCAGTCGAAGAGCGTGGCCGATCTCTGCGCGGGTAAGGCGGATGCCATCGAGCCCAGTTTCGAGCTGCCGCGCAGCGACAGCGAATTCGGTGTCTACCAGAGCCTCATCGCCAACCGCGTCAAGGATGTGACCCGAGTGGGCTCGTTCAAGGCCGAGTTTGGGATCGAAGTGCCGACGCGGTTCCTTGACGCCGGCGTTTACGCCAAGGGCGCGGTGTTCTTGGTCGCGGAGCAGGGCAAGGACCACCCGATCGTGCAACGGTACCTGATCGATGCCGTGGTGGCCGCGAACCACAGCGTGTACGGCTTGGACTTGCGCGGTTGGGGTGCCAGCAGACCAGTCATGCCGGAATTGGAAGTGGGCTTCGAATGGGACGACTTCCTCGCCTACCGGAGCTTGGAACTGGGCCGTCCGCTGTTCGGGCAGCGCCTAAAAGACCTCTTGGCTACCGCGCCGAGACTGACCAAGCGGCGCGAGTGGATCGTGATCGGGGTCGGGATCGGAGGCCTTGTCGCGGCGCACGCTGCGGTTCTTGACCCGCGCATCTCAGGCGTGGTGAGCGTCCAAGCGCCGATCTCGTATCGGTCCATGCTTGACGACCCCGAATCCACCCTGCCGGTGAGCAGCCTGCTGCCGGGGGTGTTGGGGCAGTACGAAGTGCGCGATGTCTATGCCGCGGTCGCGCCGCGCCCGCTGCTGATCGTGAATCCGCAGGACGCGCGCCGTCGCACGGTCGCGCGCGAGCAAGCCCAGGCCGAGTGCGCCTGGGTCCGGGATATGTACGATGCGCTGGAGTCAGTCGAGTCGCTGCGCGTCGAATCCGGCCTGGGCCGGACGGAAGTGCGCGCGCTGGTCGGGGATTGGCTGAGCTCGCTGGCCGGCTGAAGGCAGCGGGGCCTTTCATTCCCACTCGATCGTCGATGGCGGCTTGTGCGATATGTCGTACACGACGGCGTGGATCCCCTCGATCGAGGCTAGCCGGTCGGCCAAGGCCAATAGGCCAGGTATAGGGAGTTCGGCGACCGATGCGGTCATGCCGTCGACCGAGACGACTGGCCGCAGGGCTACCGTCTCCCCGTCGCCTTGCCCCCAAGGCAAGAGTACCACCGGGCACTGCCAGACCTGGTCGTAGAGGCCCTCGCCGCGCAGGTAATCCGTGACGGCGCGGTCCGCAGTCTGCAGCAGTCTGACCCGCTCGGGCGTCAATGTCGCTGGCCGAATGCCCCACTGCCGGGGCTCGATCTCTTGCGGCGCCAGGCAGGCTACGACACGGTTGGTGTGGCGAAACTCGTTCGTGATGGCGGTCGAGAGCGGCAGCAGCCGCGCGAAGTCAATCTCGCCTCCGTGCAGGACGGTGAGCTGTGCGTAGCTCCGGCTGTCGCCTTGGACTCCCACGCTCCGAATGGGAAGCAGGAAGGCGGAATAGCCTGCTTGCTCTGCAACCGCGGCGATGCCCGAATCCGGCACGGCTCCCTCTGTCGCGGAAGCGCATAGGCAGCGGATCGCCAAGCCGGGGCCGGGGAAGGGATGCCGGTCGAGCAGCCTGGCCGGCAGGCCCAGGGAGCGACCGATCTCGCGAACTTCGTCCTTGTAGAACTCGCTCAGCGGCTCGAGCACGCGCCCTTGCACGAGCAGCTCTTGAATGCGCTCGACTCGGTTGTGATGCGTCTTGATCACGTCGGCGGCCTGCGTGCCGCCGGACTCGATGGTGTCGGGATAGATGGTGCCTTGCCCGAGCATCCAGTCTTGGCTGGCGTAGCGGTCGTCCCCGAGGATCTGGTCTTGGACATCTACGAATGCCTGTCCGATGATTGCCCGCTTGGTCTCGGGATCGGTGACGCCCTGAAGTCGCCCCATGAACAGGTCCGCGGCGCGAAACACCCGCAGCTTTCCTAGCTCCAGGTCCCGGAAGGCACTCTCGATCTCGTCTGTCTCGCGGTCGCGCATGAAACCGGTGTCGACGTACACCGCTTCGACTCGCTCAGAGCCTAGGGACCGAACTACGAGGGCGTAGGCTACCGTGGAGTCCACGCCTCCGCTGAGAAATAGCAGGACCCGTCGGTCCCCGGCCCATTCCTTGATCTTCTGCAGCAACCCTTGCACGCGGTTCTGAGGCTGCCAGTCCATCGCGCAGTCGCAGGCGTTGCCTAAGAAGTTGCGCAGCATCGTGGAGCCGTTGTGCGTGTGGACGACTTCCGGGTGGAATTGCAGCCCATAGACGCGAAGCGCCTCGTGCCCCATCGCCGCGACCTCGCATTCGTCCGTGCCGGCCAGAATGGCAAAGCCGTCCGGCGGGCGGGCTACGTGGTCGCCATGGCTCATCCACACCTGCTGCTCAGGGAGCATCCCCTCGAACAGCACGCCATCGACCCGGAGTTGAAGCGTCGCGCTGCCGAACTCGTGCGTATCGCCGCGCTCGACCCTGCCGCCGAGATAGCGGGCGATCAGTTGGTGGCCGTAGCAGATGCCGAGCATCGGCTTGCCCAGTGCGAACAGCCCTGCCTGGGGCTGCGGGCTGGCCTCGTCGAACACGCTGGAGGGACCGCCGGAGAGAACGATCCCGGCGTGTTCACGCAACAAATCGGGATCTACGCCTACTGGGAAGATCTCGGCATAGACACCGAGTTCCCGCACCTTGCGCGCGATCAGGTGGCAGTACTGCCCGCCTGAGTCAAGGACCGCGATTCGCCCCATGTTCCGCAGGGTCACCGGCCCGTTAGGATCACATTCGGAAACCGGACCGCTCCAAGCTTCCATTGTTGCACCCTCGGCCATCGCACCCGTCGCGGCCGTTGCCGTCAGCGACGCTTGCCGGCGGGGTTGGGGCGATGCCGGATCGGCACGTTGGCTTCGATCCACGCGTTCAGCTTGACTCTCAGGCTCTCCGCGGTGGCGGCCTCTCGGCGCACTAGGTCTTCGCTCTCGCCGAGATCGCCCTGAAGTCTGTACAGCTCCAGGCGGGGCGGGTCGTAGAATTCGAGCAGCTTGTAGCCTCCCAAGAGAATCGCCGCGCCGGGCGCTTGCGCCTGAGGGCTGTAGTGCGGGTAGTACCAGACCAACTCGCGAGGTGCCCACGGGCCGCCGTCGATGAGCGGGCCGAGGCTGCGGCCGGCAAGATGGTCGAAGCTGCCGGGCGCGAGCCCCGCGACTTCCGCTATGAACGGGAAAAGATCGGCGTTGGTGACGGGCGTGCGCACCACACTGCCCGGAGTCCCGTGTCCGGGCCACCGCACGATGAGCGGCACGCGAATCCCGCCCTCGTACAGATGCCCCTTGCCGGCCCGCAGGGGAGCGTTCGAGGTGACAGAATCGAGGCCGCCGTTGTCGGATGCCAAGATCACCACCGTGCGGTTCGCGACACCCGTCGCCTCGAGCCGGTCGAGAATCTGGCCGACGCTTGTATCGACCGACTCGACCATGGCGGCGTAGACAGGATTGCCGCCGGATGGGGACGCAGCGATCTTGCGACGGTACTTGCGCACCAACCGGTCCGGTGCCTGCAGAGGCGTGTGGACCGCGTAGTGGGACAGGTACAGAAAGAAGGGCCGATCGCGGTTCTGCTCGACGAACTGGAGCGCTTCGTCGGTCAGCCGGCTGGTCAGATATTCGCCCTCGCTACTGGCCGACAGATCGAGGTTGGGCATGTCGGGATTCCACGCTTGGCCGGGCTTGCGGTACGGGAAGAAATAGCTGGCCGGGCTGCCATGAGTGTGCCCGGCGACGTTCAGGTCGAAGCCTTGCGAGAGCGGCCAATGAGCTTCGGCTCCCAAGTGCCACTTGCCGATGCTGGCCGACACGTATCCGGCAGTCCCGAGCGCCTCGGCGATCGTGACGAGCTCGTGTCTGAGGTACATCAAGTCCGCAGGCGGCAAAATGGCGCTATCGGCGGGATGGCGGTGGCGTCCAATCGCGGTGATATGCCCGGTGAAGCCGACCCGTCCGGGATGTTGGCCGGTCAAGAGCGCCGCTCGGCTCGGAGAGCAGACCGGGCAGTTGGAATATGCCTGCGTGAAGCGCGCGCCTTCAGCCGCCAGCGCGTCGATCCGAGGCGTCTCGTAGAGATCGGACCCTTGGCAGCCGAGGTCTCGCCAGCCTAGGTCGTCGACCAACACCAGCACCACGTTGAGCGGCGAGGCGGAAGCTGCGGGACCCGCGGCGCCGGCTGCCGTGGCCGCCAGCAGTGCGCAGCCGACGAGCGGTGCGATCGCTCGCCAGTGCCTGGGGACTCCGATTCCCCGGCGGGCGTGCGGCATGTTGACCGGTCCCTGCTCTGCGGCTAGCGCGGCGGGTTCAGGCATTGCATCGCTCCTGCTGCTTCCGCTATCATAGGGCCATCGGGGCGCATGCTCCGATGTGCCTTGGTTGCGTCGGCCGAACCCATAGCTCCGCTGGCGCTACCCCCTTTTCACAACGATCAGGGAATCGCATCGCTTGCTGGGCGGGATCCGTGCCAAGACACCGGATCGCGCTACCTACGAAAGACGGAGGAACCATACCACTGTGACAATCCAACCCCTAGGCAACCGCCTCGTTGCTGAGCGCATTTCAGCAGAAGAGCAGATCGTCGGCGGAATCATCATTCCCGACTCTGCCAAGGAAAAGGGTCAGACCGCCAAGGTCATCGCCGCCGGGCCGGGCACCAAGAATGATGACGGCAGCGTCGTGCCCCTCGACGTGAAAACCGGCGACACGGTCATGATCGGCAAGTACGCGGGTAACGAGGTCAGCGTTGACGGTACGGAGTACTTGATCCTGACCGAAGACGATGTTCTCGGCGTGGTCGAGGGCTAGCGACTGGCGATCAGCCCTGCTGCGGGCGGCCGCCATCTAAATCAGATTCAGGAGGACACAAATTCAATCATGCCAGGCAAGGAAATCGTTTACGGAGAGGACTCGCGTCAAGGCATCTTGGCCGGAGTGAACAAGCTAGCCAACACCGTCAAGGTCACGCTCGGACCGAAGGGCCGCAACGTGGTGCTCGAGAAGAAGTTCGGCGGCCCGACTGTCACCAAAGACGGCGTTACCGTCGCCAAGGAGGTCGAGCTCGGGGACCAGGTCGAGAACATGGGCGCCCAGATGGTGCGCGAGGTTGCATCGAAGACTTCGGATGTCGCGGGCGACGGCACGACCACCGCGACAGTGCTGGCGCAAGCCCTGTACGCGGCGGGCGTCAAGAGCGTGGCGGCCGGTGCCAACCCGATGGCCATCAAGCGCGGCATCGAGCAGGCCACACGCTTGGTCGTGGACGCGGTTGGCGCGATGGCGCGCCCGGTCGAGGGCAATGCCGTGTCGCAGGTTGCAGCGATCTCGGCCAACAATGACGCGGAGATTGGCGAGATTATCGCCCAGGCCATGGAGAAGGTTGGCAAGGACGGCGTGATCACGGTCGAGGAAGGCAAGACGATCGACACCGAGCTGGACGTGGTCGAGGGCATGCAGTTCGAC
>JAJDZN010000061.1 GCA_022824585.1 Bryobacterales bacterium
TCGAGGCAGGGGATGATGCGTCTGGTCAGCATGGCTCGGCTTCTAGGAAGTTGCGCACGATGCGCTGCCCGAGAGGGCCCGACTTCTCCGGGTGGAATTGCACGCCGAACACATTGCCGCGTTCGAAAGCGGCGCAAAAGCTCCTCTCCGCATAGCTGCACAGCGCGGCAGCATGTCCGGCCGCGTCGGGGGCGGGCACATAGTAGCTGTTGGCGAAGTACACGTAGGGCTCCGCCCCGATCTCGCGCAGCAGCCGTGACTCGCCCTGCACTTCGAGACGATTCCAGCCCATGTGCGGCACCCGCGCGTCCGAGGGAAACCGCACCACGCGGCCCGGATAGACTCCCAGCCCTCGCTCGGGGGCTTCCTCGCTGCTTTCGAACAAGGCTTGCAGCCCGAGGCAGATCCCGAGAAACGGCACCCCGGCCGCGATCCGCTCGCGCAGCGTCTCGCGCACCTTCAGGCGGTCCAAGGATCGCAGCAATTGGCCGTAGTGGCCGACTCCCGGCAGGATGATGCGGGCCGCGGACTCGAGCCCGGCTGCGTCCGAGACGATGCGAAACGGCGCCGCCACGCTTTCCAGCGTGTTGGCAACCGAGCGCAGGTTTCCGGCTCCGTAATCGAACACCGCGGTCACTTCAGGCCCCTTTCGCCAGCACGCCTTTGGTGCTCGGAAGTTGATCCTTGAGTCGCGCGTCCCTCGAGCAGGCGAAGCGCATGGCCTTGGCCCAGCATTTGAACAGCGCTTCCACGCGGTGGTGGCTAGAGCGTCCGTACAGGATCCGCAGGTGCAGGTTGGCGCCGCAATGCGACACGAAACCGTCAAAGAAGTCGTGCAAGAGTTCGACCTGCAGGTCGCCGACCAAGCGGAAACGGGCCGGAGCCCGATATACGAGGGCCGGGCGTCCGCTCAGGTCCACCGCGGCAGCCGCGAGCGATTCATCCATGGGCATCAGGAAGTACCCGCTGCGCAGGATGCCCGTCTTGTCTCCGAGCGCAGCCGCGAACGCCTGGCCCAGGACAATTCCGCAGTCCTCGACCGTGTGGTGCTGGTCCACGTCCAAGTCGCCGTCCGCCCTCAGGGTCAGGTCGAAGCCACCGTGACGGGCGAACGACTCCAGCATGTGATCGAAGAAGCGAATCCCGGTCTGGATCTCGTACTGGCCGGTGCCGTCGATGTTGAGATCGGCCCGGATGCGAGTCTCCTTGGTGTTGCGCTCAACTCGCGCCTTGCGTGGCGTCATTGCAGCACGTCCTCCAGCTCGTTCACGCTTTCAAGCACTGCTCCTGCCCCGAGTTGCTCGAACAGGCGGCGCGTCTCGTGATGCCGGGGCGTGCCGGGCGAGGCGATACCTATGAAGCGCACCCTCGCGCCCAGGGCGGCCCGGCAATCGTCGACGTTATCGCCGACGAACACGATCTCCGCCCCGGGCACGGCCTCCGCGATCCTAAGCAGGCCGTCCGGTGCCGGCTTACGCTGCTCGACTTGCTCGTGCGTGATGATCGGATCGAACACTATCTGCGGGCAGAAGCGGCGCAGAGTGTGCTGTGTCGAGCGCATGCCGCGCCCGGTAAAGATGCCGAGGCGGCGGTCCGCGGCCAGCCTCTCTAGCGTTCCCGAACGCACAAGCCAGCGTTCGTCGCGGATGTACCCCTCGCCGGCGCGACCCCAGTACAGCTCGCGGCCGAATTCCCGGACTTCCCGCTCGTCAGCGTCCACGCCTGCTTCCAGGATCGCCTGCATGGCGATATCCGAGTCGTCGTTGTACCCGCCGCGGTTCTTGACGCGAACGATGTCCGCCTGCGACATCTCGCGACCGCAGAAATGCCGAACCGTCTCGATCAGCGCCCGGCGAAAGGTCTGGGTCGGGTCGACCAGAACGCCGTCCATGTCGAACACCAGCATCCGCTCGTTCATCGCCCGAGCACCTCTCGCAGGGCGGCAACGAATCGCACGGTCGCCTCCAGCGGGCCGACTGTGACGCGCACCGCTCCGGGGATGTGCCGCGATTGATTGCGAATCAGGATGCCACGGTCGGACAGCGCGTCACAGACTTCCGCCGCGGCGGCGCCAAGCTCCAAGAGGACGAAGTTGGCTCGGCTCGGCCAGTATCGGACATGCAGTTCTTCAAGCGCCGCGCAGAGCAGTTCCCGGGCTTGCAGCACCTGTCGAACGTACTCCCGGACGTAGGCCTGGTCCTCGATCGCGGCCAGGGCGCAGCGGATCGCGAGCGAGTTGACGCCATAGGGCGACTGCCCCTTCCGCGCGATGGCGATGTTGCCGAGCTGGGATGCGAGCACGCCCACCCGCAGGCCGGCCATGCCGTAGGCCTTGGAGAACGTGCGAGCCACGAATAGATTCGGCCAGTCCTCTATCAGCCCGACCACCGTCTCGCCGTGAAAGTCAAAGTAGGCTTCGTCGATGAGCACCGCGCAGCCATCCGCAGCCCTGAGAATTTGTTCCGCTTGCTCTCGGCCGAGCACGCCGCCGGTCGGGTTGTTGGGAGACGCGATGCAGATGGCCCTTGTCCGCTTGCCGATCGATGCCAGCAATTCACTGACCGGAAATCCTAGGTCAGGCTGCCTGTACCGCACGGAGACCGGTGCTCCGCCGACCAATTGCGCGTAGAACTTGAACATGCTGAACGAGGGCGTAGGAATGATGACCTCGTCGCCTGGGTCCACGTAAGCGTGCATCACCGCGTTGATCACCTCGTCCGTGCCCGCGCCGATGATTACTTGGTCGGCATCCACGCCTAGGTGGGCTCCCAGTCTGCGCCTCGCCTCGGCGTACTCGGGATAGGTGGCCACGAAGTCGCGGCTCGCCGCGGCTCGCAGCACCTCTAGCACCTTCGGCGAGCAACCCGCCACGTTCTCGTTGAAATCCAGCCGCAGCTTTTGGCCGCGGCCTTCCAAGGGCGGGTTGTACGGGTCCATCTCCCGCACGGCTCGGCGCGGTGTAGGCGGCCTAGGCACTGGGCGATCCCCCCCGCGCGCCGGTGCGGCTCTCGATCGAACGGGCGTGCGCTTCCAGCCCCTCGGCGCGTGCCAGCGCCGTGGCGGCCGGGGCCAGCTTCGCCAGTCCGGCTTCGGTCAGCTTCTGCACTGATACGATCTTGACGTAGTCAAGGACGCTGAGCCCTCCCCGCAGGCGGGCGCTGCCGCTGGTGGGGAGAACATGGTTCGGCCCGGCCACGTAGTCCCCGGCCGCTTCCGGGCTCCACTTGCCCACGAACACGCTGCCGGCGTGACGCACTTGCTCCAAGGGTACCGACTCGCTGACCGCTAGGTGCTCTGGCGCGATGCGGTTGGACAGCTCGCACGCTTCCGCAAGGCTGTCCGTGACGACGGCGGCGCTATTGTCTCGGATCGCCCTGGCGGCGACATCACGGGTCGGCAGCGTCTGGACCTGCAGAGCCACCTGCCCGGCGACGGCTTCGGCCAATCCGCGTGACGGCGTCAGCAAGATCGCGGCGGCGTCGACATCGTGCTCGGCTTGGGCCAGCATGTCCGAGGCGAGCGCCCGCGGATCGCCTTCGTCGAAGACCAGCACGATCTCCGTCGGCCCGGCCACGAAGTCAATGCCCGTTTCCCCTGCAAGCAGCTTCTTGGCCGCCGCGACATAGGCGTTGCCCGGACCCACGATCCTGTCCACCTTGGGAATCGATTGCGTTCCGAAGGCGAAGGCGGCGATGGCTTGCCCGCCGCCAATCGCATAGACTTCGTTCAGCCCCAGCAGGGCCGCAGTGCCCAGCGTTTCGGCCGAGGGCCTTGGGGAAGCGATCGCGATCCGTTCTACTCCCGCGACCATTGCCGGGACCGCCGTCATCATGATCGTGGAAGGCAACGGGTAGCGTCCTCCGGGAATGTAGGCTCCCACGGCTGCCAGCGGCCGCACCAACTGGCCGAGTTCGATGCCGGGACCCGCAGCCTCCATCCATTCCAGCGGCATCTGGCGCTCTGCGTAGGCCCGGATCCGCTTGCTGGCGAACGAAACGGCATCCGCGAAGTCCGGAGCCAAGCTGGCCCGCGCTTCCGCAATGCGCCCCTGCGGCACGCGGAGGGACTCCTCGTCGAGACCGTCCAGCCGCCGCGCGTACTCGCGCAGCGCGTCGTCGCCGCGCTCGCGAATCGCTTGAACGATCGGCTCGACGACGCGCTCCGCCTCGTCGAGCCGGTCGGCGCGGCCCTGCAGGAGTTGTTCGACTGCCTCCCGGTCCCGGCTGGAGACGATGCGAAGCATGGCTGCTGCGCCCGGCCTAGGGGCCGAAGACCTTGGCGGGGTCGTAAGTTCGTTCGTCGGTAACCTTCCAGTCCCCGGCATCGAGCGTGCGGTAGAAGCAGCTGCGGTAGCCTTCGTGGCAAACTCCGGGACCGGCTGCTTCGGCGTGAACCAACACCGTGTCGAGGTCGCAGTCAACTTCCATCCGCTTTAGGAGCAAGTAGTGCCCTGACGTCTCGCCCTTGGTCCAGAGCTTGTTGCGCGTCCGGCTGAAGAAGGTGACCTTGCCGGTGGACACGGTCTTTTCGAACGCTTCTTGGTTCATGAACCCCAGCATCAGCACGCGCCCGTCCTGGTGATCCTGCACGATGGCGGGCACTAGCCCGTTGGATTTGGCGAAATTCAGTTGCATCGCGATTCTCCGCGCGGATCGGCTCCGGACATGCTCCCAAGCAGCGATCGGCGTCCCTCGCGGCTGACGGCGGAGCCAGAATCTCAGAATATCAAGCTCCAGTGGGGCACAGCCATGATCCGAGCGTCCGAGGGACTTCCGATGACCAACTCTGCCCGCCTCCGCTACCAGAGGAAGACGCCGTGACAACCACAGTCGGCAACGGTGCCGAGATCCATGTGGTACACGCCCGCTCCGCCGGCCTCGATGTCCACAAGCTGCAGGTCAACGCCACGGTTGGGCAGTGCCAGCCGTGCGGCTCCGTGCCGTGCGCCGCGCACCAGTTCCGTGCCGCGCCCGACGGGCTGGCCGCTGTGCGCCAGTGCCCAGCGAGCCATCGTCTGACGGACCCGGCGGTCGAGGGCGCGGGCGTGCTCTAGAATCCCCATGTCAGGCTCAAGAGGATGCTGGCATCGAGCCGCTGCTGTTAGCTCGTCCGGCCGATCAATGGCACCAAGCGCCGCGCGCCAGACGGGGCCGTCAGCGATGCCGACGGCCCCGCAGGAAATGCTCTCAGCGTGTGCTCAGAACTCCAGCCGCAGCGAGAGCTGTGACACGCGACCACCCGTGCCGCGCAGCGTGCTTGCGATCCTGCCGAATCCTCCTCGCCCGCGCCGCTCCTCAGGATTTGCGAACTGCGGGTGATTCGGGAAGTTGTAGAAGTCGGCCCGGAACTGCAGTCGATGCCTCTCGGTGAAGTCAAACCACTTGTGCACCGAAATGTCGATGTTGGCGAGTCCCGGACCACAGCACATGGACCCGGGAGCATTGCCGAACACGCCGGCACCCGGTGCCTCGAACAATGCCGTGTCGAAGAATGTCTCGCCCTTGACGTTGCTGCGCCAACTCGAGAGCTCGACCGGGTCGCCGAGAATGTTCGGGCGCTGGCTGGCAGAGAACGCGTTGCTCGTATTCCGGTTTTCGATCACGACGAATGGTGATCCCGTTCGGAATTCGGTGATGATCCCGATCCCCCACCCGCCGGCGATTCCATCGAGAACGGCGTTGTCGATTCTGTACTTGCGACCGCCGCCGAACGGCAGCTCGTATACCGAGCTTAGTGCCATGCGGTGCCGGATGTCGCTTCCCGAGTAAGACTTGTCGAGGTGCCTCAGCTCATTGTGCTGTTCCCGGTTGCCTTGGAATTCGGAAAGCTCCGAACCGGCCTCCACGTCGTCCAAGTACTTCGCCCAAGTGTAGTTCATGAGCAGGTTGAAGCCGCCCGAGTATCGCTTCTCGATCTTCAGATTGCCCGCGTGATATGACGAATTGCCCCAGTCGGCGGATCTCTGGCTGACGTTGTTGAAGATCGGGAATCGCCTCAATTGCTGCGACTGGCGCTCCGGACCTCTCCCGCCGACCAGCGGAATCTGGTTCCAGTTCGTGTTGGCGCCCCCCAGCCGGTGGCCCACATTGGCGAGATAGGTGGTTTCGATCAGGTACTGGTTCGGCAACTGGTGCTGGATTCCGAAATTCCACTGCTGCACCATTGCACTCCGGTGCCCCTTGCGGAAGAACTGCGGCGAGACGCGCGGGCGTTCGCCGAACTCGACCGATCCGAAGCTCGGGCCTAAGTCTGGGGCTGCTGTCGGCGGCATTCCGTCTACGAGGTTGAATGCCCGCGTGAAGCCTCCGTCCGGAGACGTGAAGTTCCCCTGCGTGCTGAATCCCAGAGAGAACGCGTTCGGCACGGCTCCCCGGTAGGCTCCGTAGTAGTTGATGGCATAGCCACCGCGGATCACCGTGCTCTCTCGCAGCTGGTAGGCCAGGCCGAAGCGCGGCCCCAAGGCCCCGAAGTAAGTGTCGTGCGAATACTTCCCCAAGCCGTCTCGGCCGAAGAACGTCACGACTCCTGGAAGTCCGGAAACCGGATTGATCTGGTCCCAGTCGAACCCGTTCATGCGATTGTTGCGATCCCAAAGCGGCGTGTCCACTTCGTAGCGCAGGCCCAAGTTAAGCGTCAGTTTCGAGGTCGTCCTCCAATCGTCCTGGACGAAGAATCCGAAATAGTCTGTCCGGCGATCCAAGATGTCGGCGTCGTTGATATCTGCCCCGCCCACATGCCCGAGGAGCAACTCGGCCGTGCCCACGCCGGTCGCGCGATTTCCGAAGGAGAACTGGCCGCCGGTGCGGTTGTTCTGGTCGTCGATGTTGCGCGAGTAGCGCCAGTTGAATCCGTACTTGATCTGATGGTCGCCCCGGATCAGGGTCTGGTTCTGGTTGATCTCGATCGTGCGGATCGGTGTCTGGATGCGTTCTTGGTTGCCGGGAACGAGCGGTGTCAGCCCGTTGACGTTGATGCGAGCGAACGACTCGGGATTGACTCCTTCGATGCCGAATTCCCCGTTCTTTCCCGAGTTCCGAGCCGCCGACCGGTTGATGTGGAGCCGATCGCCCCAATTGAAGCGGAACTCGTTGATCATCGTCGGCGAGAAGTTGTGGATCCAGTTGAAGGTGGTGTTATGGTGCCGGTTCTGGCGGATTCCAGCCCGAGGGTCGGCGAAGTCTTGCGGATAGACGCCGGGAATTTCCTGCGGAGCGGTTACATGCATGAATCGCACCGAGACCCGGTCAGAGTCGGAGACGTTGTGATCCCACTTGGCCGTGTAGTAGTTCTGGCTCAGCGCGTTGGAGGCGTTGTTCACGTAGTTGTTCGCCGGAGCCCGCGAAAGGTCCTGTCCCCCGACGTTAGGGTCAGGGTAGAGCTGGATGATTCGCGCGGCCAGTGGATCGATCCGGCTGGCAGGAATCATGTTCTGCGGAAACGTCCCCCCCATGGGATCGTTGAGCGTCAGCCCCGCGCGATTGGAAAAGTCGCCGCTCTTCTCGGGAATGTGCGGCACGTCGTCGTTGGAGTAGGTGACGCCGTCGCGCCGCCGCGCGCCCTCGTAGTTGAAGAAGAAGAACGACTTGTTCTTCTTCAGCGGCCCTCCGTACGATCCGCCGAAGATGTTGTAGCGCAGCGGCGCCGTCTCTCGCGCGAAGAACGGCCTGGCATCCATCGCGTTGTTGCGGAAGAACTCGTAGACCGCCCCGTGGTAGTCGTTGGTCCCGCTGCGAGTCGTCATCAATATGAACCCGCCGCCCGCTCGTCCGAACTCGGCGGAGTAGTTGCTGGCCTCAGCCTTGAACTCTTGCAGAGACTCAGCAGGCGGGTTCAGCCCCAATTGCTGCGTGCCGATCGCCATGTTCTGCACCACGGAGCCGTCGAGCGTCCACATCTGGTTCTGTGACCGCCCGCCCGCCATGGAGAACTTTGGGATCTGTTCTCCGCCGTCTTCGGAGCGGTACGAAATGTTCCCCAGCAGGCGCACCAGGGACGCGCTGCGACGACTGACCAGCGGCATGTTGAAGACGGTCTCCCGCTCGATGAACTGGCCCACGGACGACGTCGCAGCTTCCAGCTGCGGAGTCGTCGCTTCGACGGTGATTACCTCTGTCAGCTCGCCGATCTCCATCTGCACGTCGATCGTGCCTGTGGTGCCCGTCTCCAGCACGATGCCCGTCTGGTTCGAGGTCTTGAAGCCGTCGACCTCGGTCAGCAGGATGTACTGGCCGGGAGCGACGTACGGAAAGATGTAGACTCCCGACTCATTGCTCTCTGCGGTTGTCTCGACACCGGTTGCCATGTTGCTCAATGTCAGTCGAGCACCTGGAATCGCCGCTCCTGTCGTGTCCAGCACGGACCCAGTGAGGCTGCTCTGGTCTTGGCCCCAGGCAGTCACGCCGGCGACAAGCAGTACAAGTGCGATGGCGCCGAAGCGCACAGCTGAGCCTTGTAGATTGTTCATGTTTCCCCCTGTTTACCCCTAATTTCTTCTTCGCGTGCCCAACCCCCGAGTGGCGTGCCTGTGCCGCCACTCCAACTGTCACCCCAATTCTAGGGCTTCGCGCGACAAGATGCCCAGATGGTCCGGACTACTTGCGCCAGAACCACGGGGTCAGGGTCACCAGCATCGTGTAGAACTCGAGCCGGCCCGCGATCATGTCAAAGCTCAGCACCCACTTGGCCAGGGTCGGCAGCGCTGCGTAGTTGTCGGTCGGCCCGACTCCGCCCAGAGCCGGGCCGATGTTGAACATCGAGGCGGCCACGGCCGAGATCGCCGTGAACACATCGACCCCGACTGCGGCCAGCAGCAGGCAGGAAACGAAGTTGACCATGAAGGCGAGATAGACGAGATTGAGCAGGCTCTGGATGGTCGACTCGGGCACGACCCTGCCTCCGAGCCTGACGGCGAACACGCCGTGGCGCTCGACCATGCGCTTGAACTCGCGGGATACCACTTTGAACAGGAGCGCCATCCGCGAAATCTTCATCCCGCTGGAAGTTGATCCGGTGCAGCCGCCGGTGAACATCAGCACGAGCAGGACCAGCTGGCCCAGGGGCGGCCACAATTCGAAGTCGTCCGTCGCGAAGCCGGTTGTAGTGGTGATGGAGGAGACTTGGAACAGCGCGGTGCGCAGGGATTCTTCCGCCGCG
This sequence comes from Bryobacterales bacterium, assembly GCA_022824585.1. Lineage (GTDB taxonomy): Bacteria > Acidobacteriota > Terriglobia > Bryobacterales > UBA6623 > VXMF01. The sequence continues at coordinate 9,154 of JAJDZN010000061.1, forward strand.
TAGCCGAGCCGCCAGTGCAGCAAGGCTGCCACTGCGAGGGTTGCGAGGCCGATCGCCGCTAGGTAGTGCCGGAACTCGTGATCACGCAGGGCCGCGAGCGGTCGTCGTTCGAGTAGAGCCCGGTAATGCAGGATGAAGCTGGTGCCACCGAGAATCATGAACGCGGTCGTGACGTATTCGATGGCAGGGCTGTTGAACGCGCCGATGCTGGCTGTCCGGGTGGAGAAGCCGCCAGTTGCCAGCGTCGCGAAAGCATGCGCGACCGCATCGAACGGCTCCATTCCCGCGACTGCCAGCAAGAGAACCAACGCCCCCGTCAGGGCGACGTAGACACCCCACAGAGAGGTGGCGGTCTCGGCTACGCGCGGCGTCAGCTTCTCCGACTTGGCACCGGAAAACTCTGCCCGATACAGGTGCATGCCGCCGTGTCCGACCAGCGGCAGGACCGCAATGACCAGCACCACGATGCCCATGCCGCCCAGCCACGAAGACAGCGCCCGCCAGAGCAGGATCGGGCGCGACAGCGACTCCACCTCGGCCAGAATCGAAGCCCCCGTGGTCGTCACGCCGGAAGTGGCTTCGAACACGGCATCCGTCACGTTGTCAATACCTGGAGCGAGCATGAACGGCAGGCTGCCGAACAGGCTTGCTCCCAGCCACACCGCCACGGTCAGCAAGATGCCCTCGCGCTGCGTGAGTTCGCGGCGGGTGCCGCGGCAGGCCAGCCAAAGCGCGATGCCGACCCCGCTAGTCAGGCCCGCCGAACCGGCCAGCGCGGCAAGGTCTTCCCCACCGGTCGCGAGCGAGTACGCCAGCGGAATACCCATGCAGGCGCCGAACGCCGCGAGGAAGAGCCCGAGGACCCGGCCGATGAGGGTCCAGCGGATCACGCGGCGTTCCTGTGGCGGATCCTTTTCCCCAAGAACTGCGATTCCAGCTCAGGCACTGTGTCTGCCAGCGCGAAGATGATCACGCGGTCGCCTTGGTGCACTGACGCCTGACCGCGCG
>JAJDZN010000314.1 GCA_022824585.1 Bryobacterales bacterium
GCGCAGCATCCTCTCCAGAATCTGAAATTCGGTGGCCGTCACCGGGATCAGCCGCCCGTCCAGGCGCACCTCCCGGCGCTCCTTGTCCAATTCCAGGCCGCCCACCCGGGCTAGCGAATCCAGCGCCCTGCTCGAGCGCAGCCGAAGCTTCAGGCGCGCCACCAGCTCCCTTACCGAGAACGGCTTGACGACATAGTCATCGCCGCCGATCTCCAAGCCGCGCAGCCGCTCTGCCTCTTCGCTACGGGCGGTAAGGAAAACAACCGGAACATCCCTCAGCGCGGGATCCCGCCGCAATTCCTTGCAGACCGAGAATCCGTCCAAGCCCGGCAGCATCACGTCCAGCACGATGGCGTCCGGCTGGACGCGCTGGCAGAAGTCGGTGGCAGACAGGCCATCGTGGATGCAGCTGAATTCGAACCCCTCCTGCTCAAGGGCGTACTGCAGCAGGCCCGTCAGATCTCGATCATCTTCGATGGCAGCGACCTTGAGCGGCATATCGTGTTCCTATCCGCACGATAGCCAGCGGGCGGTTAACGCTAGGTGTCAGGAGCGTTAAAGGTTGGTGAAGGTATGGTCGCCCAGAATCGGCCCGCGGCGCCCCGCGGGCGTGGCCGTCCCTAGAATGGGGCTTGCTCGCCGCAGATTTCGACTACGAACTGCCCAAGCGGCTGATCGCCCAGCGCCCGCTCCCCGGGCGCAGCGACAGCCGCATGCTGGCGATCGACCGCCGGGCAGGCACTTGGACCGACAGCATGGTCGCCGACCTGCCGCGCTTCGTCGGGCCGGGCGATTGCCTGGTCGTCAACAACAGCCGCGTGCTGCCCGCGCGACTGCTCGGCGCGCGCAGCGATTCCCGAGGGCGATCCGGAGGCAGAGCCGAGGTTCTCTTGCTGGGGCCGGATCCGACGCGCGAGGGGCTGTGGCGCGCGCTTGTCCGGCCCGGGAAGAGGCTTGCGCCGGGGACCGCGGTGGAGGTCGGCGGCGTCTCGGTCCGCATCGGGGATCGCTTGCCTGACGGCGTCCGCTTGGTCGAGTTTCCGGGCCTGGACGACGCGGCCGTGGAGCGTCTCATGAGCGAGCACGGACACATGCCGCTGCCGCCGTACATCCACCGGGCAGACGAGCTGGCCGATCACGAGCGCTACCAGACCGTGTTCGCCCGAGCGGCGGGGTCGGTGGCGGCGCCCACGGCAGGCCTGCACTTCGACGGCCCGTTGCTCGAGCGGGTGCAGGCACGGGGAGCGACGATCGCCCAGATCACGCTGCATGTCGGGCTCGGCACGTTCCGCCCGCTCTCCTCGGAACGGGTCGAAGACCACACCTTGCATGCCGAGCGCTTTGAAATCTCGCGCCAGGCGGCCGCCCGCATTCGAGCGGCGGGACGCGTCGTGGCGGTCGGCACGACGGCGGTGCGCACGCTGGAGGGGGCTGCGAGCGCGGGAGGGGGGGCGATCCGGCCGCTGCAAGGCGAGACCGACCTCTTCATCACGCCGGGGCACCGCTTTCAAGCGGTTGGCGCCCTGCTGACCAACTTTCACCTGCCCCGGTCGACCCTGCTGATGCTCGTGGCGGCGTTCGCTGGCGAGGATCTGACGCGCGCTGCCTATGCCCACGCTGTCGGGCAGGAGTACCGCTTCTACTCGTACGGGGATTGCATGCTGATCACGTAGCTCCCGCCGTGCGCGCTGCCAGCCACGCGCCCAGGGCCGGAACCGCGTCGAACTGGCAGTCGGGGCGGCTGGCGGCCAAGCGGTCCCGGGCCGCGCCCGGAGCCCACGCGGCCGCCACGCTCGTAATGCCGAGCTCCTTGGCGGCGCGCACGTCCGAGGGCGAATCGCCCACGCCCGCCACCTCGCCGGGAGCGAGGCCCCAGCCGGCCAGCACGCGCCGCATCGCGGCAGGCTTGACACCGCCCGCGGCGGATCCGGCCTCCACCACCGGGAACCGCGCGACCAGCCCGAACGCTTCGAGCGAAATCCGCGCGCTGTGCGGCCCCTTGCCGGTCACGATCGCCAGCTCCACGCCGTTGCTCCGCAGCGACTCCAGCAATTCCGGGATGCCTTCGAACGGCGCGGGGCAGAGCGTATGCGCAAGCCGGTACTCGGCCAGATACTCGTCTAGGGCCGCTTCGGGAGCATCCGGGCAGAGCCGGGCCAGAATCCCCTCCTCGCTGGGTCCGAACATGGCATGGATCTCGGGGTCGGAGAATTCGCGGCCGAGCCGTTCGGCGAAGACGCGGGAGAACGCTCGATAGCAGACCGGGAGCGTGTCACCCAGAGTCCCGTCGAGGTCGAAGATGACGCCGCGCAGCATCGGGCTCAGCGCGTCAGCGCGTCCTCCTCCCACGGAGGCGTGGCGCGCAGCAGGCGGCCCAAGTCAGGCTCGGCCTCGCGGATGCGCTCGCGCATCTGCCAGGCAATCCTTCGGTAGGAGATATGACCCTTGACGCCGGAACGGACACGGATGATGTACTCGGCTTCGGCGAAGTCCATCTTGAACAGCGAACGGCAGCGCGCCGCGAACGGCAGCAAGTAGTGGCTGGCCGGCTCCGAGACTGTGCGAATCGCGCCGCGCGCCTCCGCCGCCGCCGCCAGTGCGCGGTCGAATATATCGCCAACCCCGGCTTCGTCCAGCAGCTCCGGCCGCTCGCAGCCCAAGCGGTCAGAGAACGCTTGGCGGATCTGCTGGCAGCGGCGGTGGCGGTGCATGTCGCGGTACGCTCCGATGTCGCACACGATGTCGAACACGTAGCGATACCCGCTGCGGAACGGCTGCATGAGCTCGTCGCGCGAATGGCGGCCTTCCAAGGCCGTGTCCAGCACCTCCATCTTGCGCGCCGCGCTCCAGCCGCTGACCGCGTCCAATATGACCCGGAAGGGGTGGTCGGTCACGGCATAGAGCCAGCTTGCGACGGACTCGTCGAGCGCGTCACCGGGCTGGACGAGGTCCACGTCGCGCGGTGCAGCGTAGCTGCCAGGGTTGAAATTCTGGCTCGCCCACGCCGCCACGCGCTCTCTGGAGTGCAGTTGCGAGGTGTCCGGGTCGGCATACTTGGCCAGCGTGGGCGCCAGGGGCTCGGAAGGCCCGTCGGCCTCCAGCCCGCACGCCGGAGGGGCAGCGCAGGCTTCGTGCATCTCCTCGGCCAGCGAGCGGACCTCCCCGTAGTCGGACACGCCGAGCTTGCGCATCTGCTTCTCGAGCGTGCGAATGCTGGTCACTTGCCCGATGTTCGTGGAGATGCCGGTGAACAGCAGATACCTAGCCACATCGAACGCGCGCGCCTCGATCGTGCGCCGGTACGCGCCAGCCTTCATCGCCTCCGGCTTGGGGTTGGCTTCGCGAAGCGGCTCGATCAGCGCGGCGTGCAGCTCCAGATAGGCGCGAAGCTGGTCCGCGGCGGCTGAGGCATAGACGCCCTCGAGGGGCGAGCCGCGCAGTTCGTCCGGGACGATGACCCGGCCCTTGGAGAAGTCTTGGTAGCGGCTGGACTTGGCCTGGCCGTCCCAGAGCTGCTCGTCCTCGATTTCGATTGCGGCCAGCTCGGAAATCCCCTCGAAGCAAAAGACGCAGTGGCCCAGGTCCGCGATCGAGGCGTGGCCGTACTGGAAATAGAAGCTGTCCAGAAACTTCGCGGCGCTGTGGTCCTTGACCCAAGCCAAGCTGTCGGTGATCGAGTCCGGGGAGCGGCTATAGCGGGCGAGCGCATAGGCGCTCTTCTCCGGTGGCATGGGCGCGACGACCACGACCCTGCGGCGGTCGGACTTGGCGTCGGGCGGCATGGGCGTGCGGCAGCCCGCAGGACCTCTCCGAGCGCGGAGGGTTGCGGGAATCTGCGATTGTACAAGCCTGACGACCCGCTGGCCCGGCGGGGAAGCCTGGGCTGGCTTGACACACGGGCGCGAAACGGTGGAAGATTCTCTTTTCGGTCCGCGCCAACGATCGGTTTCGGCGCGCGGCGAGCGAGGAGAACTGCACCATGGAGATGCTCATTGCGGGAGACTGGACCGGCGGCTCAGGCTCAATTCCGGTCCTGAATCCATACGACGGCAGCGAGGTCGACACCGTGCCGCGCGCCTCCAGCGCCGACATCGACCGCGCCATCGCATTCGCGGTGGAAGGCGCCAAGAAGGTCAAGGCGCTGTCTGGCTACGAACGCTACCACCTGCTGATGAAGGCTGCCGCCCTGATGGAGGAGCGTCTCGAGGATCTGGCCCGCACCATCACTCTCGAAGAGGGCAAGATCATCGCCGAGGCCCGCCTCGAAGTCGACCGCGCCCGGGAAACGATGATCGGCTCGGCCGAAGAGGCCAAGCGGCTGGGCTCGGAAGTCGTGCCGCTGGACGGGGCGCCGGGCACCGGTAACCGCTTCGGCTTCACGCTGCGCGTGCCGTGCGGCGTGGTGCTCGCGGTGACTCCGTTCAACTTCCCGCTCAACCTTGTATGCCACAAGATCGGCCCCGCGTTCGCGGCCGGCAACAGCGCCATTCTCAAGCCCGCCACGGACACCCCTCTGGTGGCGCTGAAGTTCGCCAAGCTGCTGCTGGACGCGGGCCTGCCCCCGGAGGCCATCCAAGTCGTGACCGGCTCGGGCAGCGAAGTCGGCCGCCAGCTTTGCTCGGACCCGCGCATCCGCAAGATCAGCTTCACCGGCAGCCGCGACGTTGGCGAGGCCATCTGCGGCATGGCGGGGCTGAAGAAAGTCACGATGGAGCTCGGCAGCAACTCGCCCGTCATCGTGCTGCCGGATGCCGATCTGGACAAGGCCGCGAACGCCATCGTGGCGACCGGCTTCGCCAACGCCGGCCAAGTCTGCATCAGCGCACAGCGCATCCTCGCCCACGAGAAGGTCTACTCCGAATTGTTGGACAACCTCGGCCCCCGCGTGCAGGGCCTGCAGACGGGCAATCCGCTCGATGACGACGTCCGCGTCGGCCCGATGGTGCGCGAGAACGACGCGATCCGCGTGCAAGAATGGATCCGCGAGGCAGCCGCAACCGGCGGCCGCCTGCTCGCCGGCGGAGAGCGCGACAGGGCCATCGTCGAGCCTGCCATCGTGGCCGATGTCAGCCCCGACATGCGCATTTCCTGCGACGAGCTGTTCGGGCCGGCGGTCGGCCTGACGCCGTTCGAGTCGGTGGATGCGGCCATAGCCAGCGCCAACGACACCAACTACGGCCTGTCCGCGGCGATTTTCACCGAGAGCCTCGACAATGCAATGCGATTCGCCAAGGAAGTCGATTCGGGCAACATCCATATCAACTGGGGCACCCAGTGGCGGGCCGACCTGATGCCCTACGGCGGTCTCAAGGAGAGCGGCTTCGGCAAGGAAGGCCCGCGCTACGCGGTCGAAGAGATGACCGAGACCAAGATGGTCGTGATGCACCTGCCCTGATCGGGCGAGCTCCGAAACATCTCGCGTCGAGGCCCGGGGCCGGCGCGCGCCCGCGCTAACGCTAAGATGTGGCTGGCACTGCCGTCGGCCGGCCACCGCGGCCGGGCGTATTGCGTTCGCCAGCCTGAGGGGACCGGTGCGAGAGCGAGGGCGGCTGTTTCACGGGCACACCCTCCGATTCCCGAAGTCGTACCTTCTGCGCCTGATCTGCCTGGCCCTGATCGGGACGGTCATCTGGCAGGCCTCGGGGCCGGAAGAAGTCGGCGAGCACGGCGGCGACGTCACTTCCTTTCTTTTGGCCTTTGCGGTGATCTTGCTTGCGGCCAGGGCAGGCGGCGAGATCTTCGAACGGCTCAAGCAGCCCGCTGTCTTGGGCGAACTGGTATTCGGCATCCTGCTAGGCAACCTCGGGTTGCTGGGACTGGAAGCGGAGGCTCTCCGGGACACTCCGTTCCTAGCCGTCGCCGCCGAGATCGGGGTGATCCTGCTGCTCTTCCAGGTCGGTCTCGAGTGCGACTTGGATGACCTGCTGGCGGTCGGTCCGTCCGCGGTCACTGTTGCCGTGATCGGCGTCGCGGCGCCGCTGGCGCTGGGCTTCGCCGTGTCGTACACCTTCATGCCCGAGGACGTCGCGTGGTACGCGCATCTGTTCGTCGGCGCCACGCTCGCCGCGACCAGCGTCGGGATCACGGCGCGGGTGTTGAAGGACCTGGGATTGATCGAGAGGGCCGAGTCCAAGCTCGTGCTAGGCGCCGCCGTGGTGGACGACATCCTCGGACTCGTCATCTTGGCCTTCATGCTCGGCTTGGTGCATTCCGCAGACCAGGGTCTGAGCGCGGACTTCAGCCTGTTGCCGATCGTCTTGATCGCTGTCAAGGCGGTCGGTTTCCTGGCGGGCTCGATCCTGATGAGCCGCACGATCATCATGCCGATCATCTCGCTGGTGGAGCACTTCAAGTCGAGGGGCGGCGGAATCGTGCTCTCGGTCGCCTATTGCTTCGTGATGGCGGCTCTCGCCGAATTGGTAGGCCTGGCCGACATCGTGGGCGCGTTCGCAGCCGGCCTGGTGCTCGATCGGGCCATCACCAAGCACTTCGGCGGAAAGGAGCCCTTGCACAGGATCGAGCAGTCCGTGGCGCCGATCGGCGCCATCTTCGTGCCGGTGTTCTTTGTCTACATGGGCATGCGCGTGGAGCTGTCGCTGTTCGCATTCCCGGCCGTGCTGGTCTTCGCCGCCCTGCTCAGCGTGACGGCGGTTGTCAGCAAGCTGATCTGCTCGCTGGGGGTGCTCGACAAGAGACTCAACCGCATCGCTGTCGGCGTGAGCATGATTCCCCGCGGCGAGGTGGGCCTGATCTTCGCCGGCGTCGGATCCTCGGCGATGGTCTCCGGCGAGCCGCTGTTCTCGGCCGAGACGTTCTCCGCCATAGTCGCCATGGTCATGCTGACGACCTTGCTCGCGCCGCCGCTCATCGCAAGGGCGTTCGGGCGTGGCGGAGAGGGCGCTTCGCACTCGCAGGCCGCCCGGGCCTGACCCTGCAGGACGCGGCTACGAGGCGTCGCCGGCGCAGCGGAATCCCAGGTTGTTCAGGCCCGAGTCCGGCGCGGTCATTTGCCTGGCGGCGACACGGTAGCCCTGGCAGTAGTTTTCGCTGCAGAGCCAGCTGCCGCCGCGCTGGACTTTCTGATCACCGGTCCGCGGACCCTTCGGATCGTCCACCGGGGAGTAGCGGAAGTAGTCCGGGGCGTACCAGTCCTGCACCCATTCCCAGACATTGCCGGTCATGTCGTACAAGCCGTAGCCGTTGGGCGGGAACTTCTTGACCGGGCCGTGGCTGCCGTAGCCATCCAGGGTGCGATCTTCGTTCGGGAAAATGCCCTGCCACAGGTTCGCATGATGGACGCCGCCCGGCGTCAGCTCGTCACCCCACGCATATTTGGCGCCCTCGAGGCCGCCACGGGCGGCGAACTCGAACTCCGCCTCCGTCGGCAGGCGGGCGCCGCGCCAGTCGCAGTACGCGACGGCGTCATCCCAAGAAAGGTGCACCACCGGATAGTCAAGCATCTGCTCGTAAGACGATCCCGGGCCGTGCGGACGGCGCCAGTCCGCCCCGTCACCCTTGGTCCAGCCGTTCTGGCGCGGATCGAAGACGCCGGACCAGCCCAATCTCTCAGACTCGGTGACGTAGCCAGTTTCCTCGGCAAAGGAGGCGTACTGGCGGTTGGTGACCTCGTGCTCGTCCAAGTAGAACGGACCCACGCGGACCGGGTGCTCCGGCCCTTCGAAAGGCTCCCCGTTGTTGGTGCCCATGGTGAATTCGCCGCCTTCCAGAAGCACCATTCCGGAGACATCCGAAGGCGGCCCGGAGCTGCACGCGCTGCACAACAGCGCGGCTCCGACAGCCGCAAGAAGCGCTATGCGTAGCATCCGCAGTATTATACGCGAGCACAGCGAAATCAAAAAGGGCTAGGCTTAAGGAAGGGTTTGAGCCCGCCGGGAATACCCGCGTCATGCTAGGCCGTCGCAAAATCCGGTCGTGCGTACTTTGTACGCTTGCAGCGCTCGCGCTCGCCGGCACTGCTGCGGCAGAAAGCCTCAGCTGGCGGCGCTTGGGCGGCTCCGGTGTCGCGGCCGGGCTGGCCGGCCCGGTCGGCGGATCCGTGCAAGACGTTTGGTTCTCGGCCAACGGCCGCACCCTGTATGCTTCGCTGCAGGGCGGCGGAATATGGGCGAGCGCCGACCTCGGCCTTAGCTGGGAGCGGGCCGGCAGTGCCGCAGCGGACTTTCGGGCAGCCTTAGAAAGCGCCCGCCAAGCTGGCGGGTCCACCACCGTGGTCCGCAATCCCTACAGGGCCGGTGTGGCCTACGCCCTCGGGGAGCACCTGTACCGGTCCGACGACGGCGGCGGAGAGTGGACCAACCTGACCGCCATCGGAGGCAGCTCGCTGATCGGACGCTGGCAGTCCGCGCTGGCGATCTCCCCGACAGACGCGGACGTGATCGTCGTCGGCAACTCGATGGGCTTGTGGAAGTCCCACGATGCCGGCGTGACCTGGAGCAGCCTCAACGCAAGGCTGCCCAATTTCCCGGCGGCGCGCTTCCTCGCCACCAGCCCGGCCACGGCCCCCTCGCTCGCCGCGGCGCAACTCGGCAGGCTGGAGCTGATTCGCACGGCCGCGGGCCGCACCTGGCGCTCGACCGCCGGCTCGCAGCCACCGGATAGCGGCATTCCCCTGGCGGAAAGAACCGATCCGTCAATCACGGCGAAGTTCCTGCCTGCGGGCTACGCGGTCTCGCAGCGCGTATGGCGCGACGGCAAGCCGCTCTCGCCCAGCCTGACCGGCTGCGCCCCAGAGGCGGGCTGCGACGGCCACGCGATCAGCGCGTTCGCGGTTGGCAACGGCCTCTGGGCGGGCACTTCGAACGGCAACATTTGGGTCTCGACCGACGGCGGCGCGAACTGGGAGCGGGTCTGGTCCGATCCGTGGGGAGCCGCGGTGACGAGCCTGTGGGTCGGCGCACAACCGCAGGCGGCGGCACTGGCAACGGCAGGCGGCAGGATCCTGCGCTCCACCAACGGTGGCCGATCGTGGTTCGACATCACCTCGGACCTGCCGGATTCGAGCTGGTCCGCGGTGCAAGGCCATCCCGAGGCCTCCGCCGTCTATGTCGCCGGGCCGCTCGGGATCTACTTCGCGAGCGTAGACCTGGCGCAGCCAGGACCGGCGGGCTCGTGGTCCGCGATTACGGGAGACCTGCCCGGGGGCTCTGTGGACGACCTGGCGATCGAGCCGAGCCGCGGCCGCCTGTACGCGACCGTGCCGGGTTTCGGCGTTTATTGGGCCAACGCTCCGCGACTGGATCAGGCGCTGCGGGCGCTGAGCTCGGCCGACCTGGCCGGGCGGCCGGCGGCACCCGGCGGCCTGCTTACCATCTTCGGGACCGAGGCCTTGAGCGCACGCGCCGCTGGCAGGCCCGCGCCGATTCTCGAAGCGGCCCGGGGCCGCACACAGCTGCAAGTGCCCTTCGCGGTGAAGGGTGACTCGCTGCGCCTGCAGCTGGAAGCGGGAGACTCCAGCCATGTGCTCGACCTGCCGCTCGCCCAAGTTTCGCCCGCGGTGTTTATCGTGGACGGCGAGCCGCTGATCCTGGACGCCTCGACCGGGGCGTTGGTGGGGTGGCATCGTCCGGCCAAGGCGGGCGGCAACGTGCTGATCATGATGGCCGGACTGGGCGCGGTCCATCCGCCATGGCCGGCCGGCATGCCCTCACCCAACGGCGTAGCCCCCCGTCCTGTCGCCAAGGTGCAGGCACGGCTGGGAGGAGTTCCTGCAAAGGTCGCCTCGATGCAACTCGCCCCGGGCTATGTCGGCATGTACCTGGTGGAGCTTGCGATTCCTGCGACTGCAACGCCGGGCGAGGCACAGCTGGTGATCGAGGCGGACGGGCAGCCAAGCAACGCGGTCGGCCTGATTATCGGCCGCTAGCAGCGCCGGTATATTCGCGCGGCACCCGCTGGGTGATGCGGCACAGCAGCTCGTAGGGCACGGCGCCGATCTGCTCGGCGACGGTGCCGGCGTCCAGCGGCGCGGCTCCCAGCAATACGGCCTCGTCACCCACCCGCGCCGACATCGCGGCGCTCAGGTCGATGATCGTCAGGTCCATGCTGATGGCGCCGACGATGGGACAGCGCGAACCTCCGAGCAGTACCGCGCCGCGATTCGACAGGCGCCGGTCCAGCCCGTCCGCAAAGCCGACCGACAGGACTCCGACGCGCATCGGACGGGGCGCGACGAACGATGCCGCGTAGCCCACGGCGGTGCCTCGGGGCAAGTCGTGCACGGCGGCGAGCCGGGCGCGCCACTCGAGGGCGGGCACCAAGCCTGTCGCCTTGCCCGCGCCGCGCCCCACTGCCTCCAGCACGTAGCCGTACAGCGCCAGCCCCGGCCGCGCCATGGTGCAGCTCTGCCGCAACCAAGCGTTCCCGGCGCGATGGATGATCGCGGCGCTGGAGCACGAATGCACGTAGCGCGGCTGCACGCCGGCCTCGCACAGCGCTCGCAGCTGCCTCTGGAACAGCTCGTTCTGGCGCTCGGTCTGGTCGGAGTCGAGATTCTCGGGCGAAGCATAGTGCGTGCCCACGCCCTGCACGTCCAGGGCGCTGCACTCGCGCAGCTTCTCGAGCAGCGCCGGTGTCCCGGAGCCATTGCCGGGAGCGAAGTCCAGGCCGAGCCGGTTCAGGCCGGTGTTGAGCATCAACTGGCACGGCAGCCTGCGTCCGGAACGCTCGGCTGTTTCGTTCCAGCGCTCCAGCTGCTCTTCGGAGCTGACCATCGGGTAGATCCCGCGTGCCGCCGCTTCTCGCTCCTCGCCCGGCTCGAAGCCGCTGAGTACCCCCAGGGTCCCGGCCAGCCCCGCCGTCCTCAACTGAATCGCTTCGCCGAGCGTGGCGACCGCGAAATGACGCGCGCCGGCCCCGGCCAAGGCGCGGCTCACCGGGACCGCACCGTGCCCGTAGGCGTCGGCCTTCACCACGCACATCAGGATCGTCGGCTCTCCGACGATCCCCTTCAGATGTTCGTAGTTCTTGCAGATCGCACCGAGATCGACGATCGCGCGGGTCCGCATTTCACTGAATCTAGCACGCGCTAGGCGCGTTCACGCGGGGCGCGCGGATCTACATCCTCGTCGGCACCGGCATGCCCATCACAGACATCAGATCTGCCAGTTCGCGGTGCGCCAAGCGCACGATTGCCAACAGCACCGCCTTGCGCACCGGGTCCCCCTCGTTGAGGATGTGCGTGTGGTGATAGAAGTTGCTGAACGCCTGGGCGGCCTGGAAGGCGTTGCGGGCTAGCTGCGCCGGCTCGCCGGACTCGGCCGCGCGGGCGGCGGCCCAGCGCGACATCGACATCTTCAGCACGAGCTGCCACAGGCTCTCGTCCTCCAAGTGCCGCTGCAGGCTGTCGGCCGGCGGAAGCTCTCCGCCCTCGGCCTCGCCGCCGGAGGCCTCCGCGTGCTTGCGCAGGATGTTCCCGGCCCGGACGGCTGCGTATTGCAGGTACGGGCCGGTCTCGCCCTCGAACGCCAGCGCCTCCTGGAAGTCGAACGCGATGACGGTGTTGCGGGTCACCCGCAGCATGAAGTACCGCAGCGCCCCGACCGCGATTTGCCTGGCGATCTCGCGGCACTCCGCCTCGCCCAGCTCGGCGTGGCGGCTGCGCACTTCGTCGAAGGCGGTGTCGACCAGCAGGTCCAGCAAGTCGTCCGCCTTGACGCCCAGACCCTTGCGGCCGGACACCTCGACGTACGGCTTGCTCCGGTCCGCCTCGCTGAGTTCGATGCCGAGCTGCGCGCAGCAGCGCGGAGACAGGGCCACCATCTCGTAGGCGAAATGGATGCTGGCCCGCGCCTGCCGTTCGAACCCGAGCGCCTCCAAGGCTGCCCGCACCACATCTTGCAGGTACGACTGCCGGACGTCGATGACGTTGTAAACCTCGTCCGCGCCACCAAACGCGGGAGCATCGCTCGATCCGCCGGCGGCGACCGTCACCCAGGCGCCTGCCGCCGACGGGACTTGCGCCGGCCTGTATCCGAAGTCCTTGCCGGCCAGCAGTCCGAACTTCCACAGCTGGTACGCTATGTCCTTGCCGACGTAGGTGACGGTGCCGTCCGAGCGCACGATCACCTTGTCCGCGTCCGGCGCTTCCTCGTCGCTGTCGGCGCCCTCGCCCGGCGCGGCCTCTCGCGATCCGCCGAACGCCGCGGCCGGCATGACCCAGCAGCCAGCGTTCTTGCCTGCCTTCTCCAAGTGGATCGCGCCCCGCTGCTTGAGCAGTTCGAACGCCGCCGACCAAAACCGCAGCTTGAGGATCTCGCTCTCGCGCGGCAGGACATCGTAGGCGACTCCGATGCGCCTCATCGTGGCCAGGTGGCAGGCCACGATCGCATCCGCGACCACCGCCCCGAGTTCGGCAATCTGGCCCTCGCCGGATTCCAAGGCGTGCAGGGTCTCGGCGCGCCAAGCGAAGGCCTGCTGGTCCTTGGCCGCGAACAGCCGCGAGATCTCGGCGTACAGGTCCCAGCAGAGATGGTCGAAGCGGGTGCCGGGATCGGCCGCCAGGGCGCGCACGTCATCGGCGCCTTGCTTCCGCAGGTAGTGAAAGGCGGCCACCACGTCAGCCACCTGCACGCCGGTGTTGTCGATGTAGTTCTGCACCTCGACAGTCCGGCCGAGCGAGCGCAGCAAGCGCACCAGCGTGTCGCCGAGCACGGCGTTGCGGAGATGGCCGATGTGAGCCGCCTTGTTGGGGTTGATGTTCGTGTGCTCGACGATCACCTTTGCCGCTTGCGCCGATACGGCCTCGGGCCCCGCCAGCACGGCAGAGGCATAGGCGGCCCGGTCGAAGCGCGCGTTGACGTAACCGGCGCCCGCCGCCTCGAGCGAGCGGATGCCCTCGACCGGCGGGAGCTCGGCGACCAGCTCGGCAGCAATCTGACGCGGCGCCCTGCGCAAGATCTTGGCAAGGCTGAAGCAGACGGGAGTGGCGAGATCTCCGTGCTCCGGCTGGCGGGGCAGCTCGGTCACCACCTCGACCTGCGCGCCGTAGCGATCCAAGATATGCGCCGACAGTGCCGCCTGAAGGCGCTTCTCAAGCGTCAGCAACATAGGTCCGAACGCCCGCAAGGGCGGAGCTGGCAGGATCTGCGCGCTCCCGAAATTCGGAGTCTAGCACAGGGGTGGCGGGGCTGTTGCGCACGCAGCTTGTACTTCTCCGGCGGCGCGTGCCAACTGGATTGACAGTTGGCGCGGGCGGCGGGTAGACTGCGATACCCTGCGTCGAACCGCGGGAGCCCATGCCCTACAAGCCCATTGAATCCTATGGAGTCATTGGCGACCTGCGCTCGGTGGCGCTGGTGGCCAACGACGGTGCGATCGATTGGTGCTGCTTGCCGCATTTCGATTCCCCGAGCGTGTTCGGGGCCATCCTCGACGACAAGAAGGGCGGCTCCTTCAAGATCGCCGTCGAGCACGACAGCTCCCACCGCCAGCTTTACCTGCCCGAGACGAACATTCTGATCACGCGCTTCCTGAGCAAGGAAGGAGTCGGCGAGGTGATCGATTTCATGCCGATCGGCGAGCATGGCGCCAACCAGAAGCACGAAATCGTCCGGATCGTCCACTCTGTGCGCGGCATGCTGCCGTGCCGGCTCCAGTGCGAGCCTGCCTACGACTACGCCAGGGCCAAGCACCGCACTGAGATCGTGCCGGAAGGGGCGGTGTTCAGCGCGGCCGGGGCCGATTTCGCGCTCCTGAGCCCGATCCCGCTGCAGCAGAAGGCCAAGGGGGTCCAGGCCGAGTTCGTGCTGGAGCCAGGGGAACAGGTCGTGTTCGCGTTCCGGCAGGGCGGGGCCGGGGAGGGACGGCGGCTGATCCAAGCGCCGGCGGACGGGCAGGCGGCCTTGGAACGGACCACCCGGTACTGGAGGACATGGCTGAACAAGGGACGCTACGAGGGCCGCTGGCGCGAGATGGTGGAGCGCAGCGCGCTCGCCCTCAAGCTGCTGACGTTCGAGCCGACGGGCGCGATCGTGGCCGCGGCGACCTGCAGCCTGCCCGAGGAAGTCGGCGGCGAGCGCAACTGGGACTACCGCTACACCTGGATTCGCGACGCCGCTTTCACGATCTACGCGTTTCTGCGCCTGGGCTATACCGACGAG
>JAJDZN010000002.1 GCA_022824585.1 Bryobacterales bacterium
ATCGACTGGCCGAGGATGCCGCAACCTCTTACCAGGGGCAGGGCCCAGAAGCGGCTGCGCTGCGACAGGCGCGTGGCGGCCTCTTCCTTGCTCGCGATCTCGCCGCTCGGCTTGCGCACGGCCACGCAATAGGACTGGGGCGTGCGCATCATCACGCCCTCCATCACCGCCTGGCCGCCGATCAGAGGGTCTCCGTCGCTGTTGAACGCGGGCCAGAGCGTGCCGCCCGCGAACAGTCTTGCGAATCCATTGAGTCCTCGCATGGTCGTGTCCTCGGGCAGCCGGGCCGAAGCCTCAATCCCATCGTTTAGGATACACTGGCACTATGCTGGGACGACTTTGGTCACGCTTGCGTCCGGCCGTGTTCTGGGAATTCCGGCGGGGCTCATGGCAGTACGACATCATCGTGGCCCTGATCTTGGCGTTTATCTTTCTCACCCCGCCCGCACTGTTCAATGATCGGGCCAGCGAGCCCGTGGTTCAGGAGGTCGAGCACCACGCGACCGATGCCCGGGTGTTCTGGATCGATCCGGGGGCGTTGGACCGCGCCGACCCCGACGGCGCCACCGAGCGCCTGCAGCACCTCTTGGCCAGCCATAGCGGGGAATCGCTGCGCATCGTTTCGACGGAACCGGCTAGGGACGCCGCCGGGAATGTCCAAGCGTACTTGGTCTTCGCGCAGCCGGCGGGCGAGTAGCGGTCGCTCCTGGGACTGGCGGGCATGCCGCGCTCGGATCTGCTGTCTTCGACATGTCGCCGCGGCAGGCTCGCCGCGGCGGTTTCCGCCCTGCTGTTGGCCTGCATTGCTCCAGTGGCCGCAGCCGCGCCCGATCTGGCAACCGTGCTCGCCAACATGGACGGGGCGGCTTCGGGCTGGAAGGGCATGCGGGCCAGCCTCGAATGGGTCCGCTACATGGCGCTGGTGGATGACAGGAGCGTTGAACACGGCAAGATCGTCGTCAGCCGCTCGGCGGATGGCAGCGCCTCGATGCTGATCTCGTTCGAGGAGCCGAACGTCTATTTCCTTTCCGTAGAACGCACTAGGGTCGAAATCTACAAGCCAAAGATCAAGACCGTCGAAGAGTACGACGTGAGCGATTCCAAGGCCAAGGTGGAGAACGCACTGTTGCTGGGCTTCGGCACTTCGGGCAGCTACCTCGGCCAGCACTACGACATCAAGCTCCTGGGGCCGGCGGCCGTTAAGGGAGAGCCTGTCGTGCATCTTGATCTGCAGCCGAGGGATCCGCAGGCAGAGCTGAACAGCCAGCGAATCGAGATGTGGGTCTCCACCGACATCTGGCAGCCGGTTCAACAGAAGATCTATGATCGAAATCCGGGAGACTACCGGCTGTATTCGTACTCGGAAGTAGTTTTGAACCCTGCACTTACAGCAGAGGACTTCAAGCTGCGCCTTGCTCGCGGCACAAAGCGGGTCCACCCGCAGCGATAGCGCTGCTCGACGCAACCGGCCGTGCAGGCCGCTCCGGGCGGCGGCGCCTGCCGCGCTCAGCGCCGAATCGTCACGCGAGCGCTGACCGGCTCGACGATGTAAGGTGTCGTGCCTTCGTCCGAGAGCACCGATTCGGCCCGGATCTCCACCTCGTGGTCGCCTTCCGGGGCAGAGGCGGAGGCCTTGCACTGGAGAGCGAAGGCAGTCTGGGCGCCGGTCAGCTCGGCAGCCTCGCATTCCACGCCGGTGGGCAAGCCGATGGCGCTGACCGTAACGGGCCGCCGGAACTCCTCGGCTCGCCAGATCGACCCCCGCCAGGTCGATTCGCTCTCCGGCTGCATCACGAGGCCATCGCCCGGCGGTGTGAGCATGTAGCCATCGACGATATCGACCTCCAGCGGCTTGGAGACCAGCGTCTGCTTGCGGCCTTCGAACTCGACCGTGGCTGAAAGGTTGAAGTTCACCATGCCCAGGGACGTCCGCTCGTGAGTGAACATCCGAAACTCGCCTGCTTGCAAGTCTTCCTTCTCGTCGTTGCTGCGCAGGCGCAGACTGCCCGCGTTTCTCGGAATCTGCACCTTCTTGGTCAGCTTTGCGCCCGGTCTCAGAGGCTTGTAGCGCCACTTCGCGATCAGTCCGCCGCCACCGCGCACGAGCCGTGTTTTCCTCTCGGTAACGAACTCCAGCTGCGCCGCCTGCTCGGGCGTCACGCGCGTGGGGAGGTCCAGCCCCAGCCACTCGGCCGTGACGGCCGCTTGCCCCCGACCCATGACGCCGACGCGCACGCCCGGACCGGACGCGCGCCGGTCAAGATGCCCCTTGCCGTCCTCTGTCGCGCGGCCCCTCACCACGAGATCGAGCATCCGCAACTCGGCGTCTGGCTTGGCCGTCAGGGTCAGGCGGCCGGTCTCGAAACGGGCCAGAGTGTTGTTGAGCGTCGACCTGGGTGCGATGTGTCCGCCCGATATCTCCAGGTCGTCGGGCAAGTTGTCCACGTAGAGTTCGAGAGGGCCGAAATAGCCGCGCCGTTCCGCCTGCACCGTCACGATGGCTGAGCCGTTGCGCGGAACGTTGATGTACGGGTCGTTGAGGGTCAGCAAGAAGTCCGGCCCCTGTTTGCGGGCCACCAGCCGGTAGCTGAACGTCCGGCCGCCGCGACCGAGCAGGTCTTCGACAGCAACCGTAATCTCCTCTGTGCCGGGCGGGACCGCGAGATTGACAAACGGGTAGGTGGCGGTTTGCCCGGTCGTGCTGATGACGTATGGATTGGGGTCTCCGGCTTCCTTGCCCGCGATGGCCAGAATCTCGTCCCCGTCTGAGATTGTGAGCACGCCGTAGAGCGACGATCCGGGCAACTCCCCGGAGCGCAGCTCGAACGACCACTCCTCGCCGCCTTCCACGGCCAAGCTGTAGCGGTCAGTCTCGCCTTGCGCCGAGATCCGCCCGTTCATCACGACGCCGTCGCTCAACGTCCCGGCAGCGTCGGACTCGACGACCTCCTCGCCATCGCTGAGGAGGAAGGGCACGGCGGCCGGGGTGCCCGGCACTTGGATCCAGGTCTTGCTCGCGGTTGCCCCTACGTCGGTCAGATCGATCTCGGTTCGCACGGGCTGGTCTAGGTTTCCGCCGAAAAACTCCGCTTGCACCGTGGAGTTTCGGCTCCAGCCGAGCGGGAACGCGCTGTCGGCGAATTGGTAGTCGCCGATCGTGAGTCGGTAGAAGTCATGCTGCTGTTCGCTGAAGCGCTCGTCCCGGATCACCACGAAGTAGTCCCCGTCCTCCGCGACCTCGAAGGACAGGCGGGCATCAAGGCCCAGCCCGGGGGAGTCGCTGGTCCTCGCTCGCACGAGTCCGGCGCTATCGCGCAGTTCGAGATTGGGGTCGATCGCCGATCCGGCCCGGCGAGCCGCGGCTTCAGCCACGATGCGCTGCCCCTTCGTGGCGCGAACGCGGTAGATGTCTCGTTCTGCGCCCTGCAGGCGTCCCTCGACGGTGACGGGCGCCGTGACTCCTTGTGCCAGCTCGGGGAAGTCGTTCGACGCTTCGCTGCCATCGGCGGCGTCGCTGGATTCTTCTTCGGCCACCTGCGGGAATCCCCCGATCGTGAACAGCACGGCGTTGGAGATGCCCTCGGCCGTCTCGATCCTCAGAGGGACGACTCCCTGCCGGGCATTGCTGCCAACCTCCAGCAGGTAAACGAGGGACTGCGGCGATTCCTCGCCGGCTTCGCCCGGGACTGCCAACGGGGTTGCAGTAATGGCGGCATCAGTGTGCAGCCGGGGTGTCGGCGCCAGCCGCTTGCCGCGGAGCTCAAGGCGCACTGCGCTGCCGACCTGCGCACCGTGGGGATAGATGGATTCGAGCACTGGCTGTGCGCACAGCGGCATCGCCGTTGCGAGAGCGAGCGTCATCCGGTAGCTGCCAATGGTTCGCATGGTTGGCTTGGGGCGGCTGCAACCGTCGCCGCTTGGCCGCCGCCCGCTTCAAGAATACCAGCGATGAAGCGCTCGGCAGGCTTCGAATCGGTATGGACGACTCCGTTTGCGCCGGTCCCAAGCCAGCGGAGAGCGCAAGGCCGTCGAACTGTCCCGAAGGGATGCGTCTAACCTGAAAGGAATGCCACACCGAACCTTGCTCGCCCTGTTCTTGCTGGCCGCGATGCTGCCTGCCGCCGAACCCGACTGGCCAGCCGTCAAGAGCGAAGCCTTGGCAACGCTGGTCGATCTGGTCAGACTCGACACTGCACAGCCAGAGGGCAACGAGATCCGGGCGGCGCGCTATCTCAAGGAGAAACTCGGCGGCGAGGGCCTTTCCTCGGAGATTTTCGAGGCTGCACCGGGCCGGGCGAGCCTGGTGGCGCGGGTCAAGGGCAGCGGTCGCAAGCGTCCCCTGCTGTTGCTCGGTCACCTCGACGTGGTCGCGGTGGAGCGCGACGAGTGGTCCTTCGATCCATTCGGAGGAGAGGTTAAGGACGGCATCCTATACGCCCGGGGCTCGTCGGACGACAAGGGCGTCGTGGCTGCATCGTTCCACGTCCTGTTGGAGCTTTGGCGCCAGAAGACGCCGCTGGATCGCGACGTGATCTTCCTGGGCGTGGCCGACGAGGAGGCCGGCGGCGACCTCGGCATCACCTACATGCTCGCCGAGCATCGCGACAAGATCGACGCCGAGTTCGCGATCAACGAGGCGGGGAAGGGCGTGTTCGACCGCGACCTGCGCTACACGCGGTTCGAGATCCAGACCGCGGAGAAGACCCCTCGGCGAATCGACCTCAAGGCCGCGGGCACTTCCGGCCACGGCTCGATTCCGCTCAGGGACAACCCGATCGGGGCGCTGGCGCGGGCCGTCGGGCGCCTCTCCGAACATGAGATGCCGGCTCGGCTGAACGAGACCACCCGCGAGTACTTCACTCGTCTGGCTGAAATCTCCGAGCCCGACAAAGCCGCGGTGTTTCGCGCCATCCTGGCTGACGAGCCCACCGCTGACGACTACGAGAAGCTGCGCGACTTGTCCCCGGTGTACAACTCGATGGTCCGCACCTCGATGTCGCCGACGATCCTGAGCGGCGGCTACCTAAAGAACGTCATTCCATCCGAGGCTCACGCCACGGTGGACATCAGAGCCCTCCCGGACGAAGACCCCGAACGGCTGTTCAGCCTGCTGAAGAGAATCATGGACGAACCCGCGGTGGACCTCGTGCCGCATCGGCAGACGCGCCCGTCGCATTCCCCCTCCGCGTTGGGCAGCGATGCGTTCCTGGCCTTTGAGAACGTGCTTGGCCGCATGTACCCAGGCGTTCCGATTCTGCCCGCCATGTCCACCGGCGCGACAGACTCGGCGCAACTGCGGAACGCTGGGATCGCGAGTTACGGCTTTGGGCCGGCGCGGCCGGAGTGGGATCTGGCCAGCGGCATCCACGGCCGCAATGAGTACCTGTATGTCGAGCCGTACCAAGACTACGTCGAGATCCTTTGGAATGTCGTGGTGGAGATCGCCGGCGCTAAGTAGGCGGGTTTTCCCGGCCGGTCCGAATCTTGTGTGGAGCCGAGAGGCAAGCGCGAGGATGTCGGGCGTTCGCTTGAGCCCGGCCTGACAGCGACTCCTGCTAGGCACCTGTTGCGCAGTTGCGAAGATGCCGCCGAGGCAAGAGCTTCCGACCGGGCTGCTAGGCTGGACTGCATCCGGCAATCACGATCGACGTGAGCCCCGAACGTGAGGGGCTTACTCACGCTCGCTGGTGGGAATGGTGCTATGAGCAAGAATCTGACACGAATCTGTCCGGCGATCCTGGCAGTGGCCTTGCTGCTGCCAGAAGCACTGCCGCAGGCTCCCTCGGCCGGGTCCCAGACAGCCCAGAGAGAGTCGGACGCGCAGGCCGAACCTGACCGGCGGCGCCGCAGGCCCCCCGACCCCTTTGCCGGTCAGAAGCGCATTCGCGCGCTCGTTATCACCGGCGGGTGCTGCCACGACTATGCCGGTGAAACGAAGATCCTCATGGACGTGATGGCGTCCCAGGCCCCTGTCGACTGGACGGTGGTGCTAGAGACTGAGGGCAGGGCGACCTGGACTACGACCAAGGCCCGTCTATACAACCAGCCCAAATGGTCGGAAGGGTACGACATCGTGGTCCACAACGAGTGCTATGCCAACGTGGACGACGCCGGGTTTGTTCGCAAGATCGTTGCCGGGCACAACGGCGGTTTGCCTGCAGTAGTGATCCACTGCGCGATGCATTCGTATCGAGCGCTCGAGTCCGACGAGTGGCGCGAGTTTCTGGGAGTGACTACCCGCCGCCATACGAGGCAACACCGTATAGCCGTTCAAGTGAAGGACGCGAATCACCCGGTCATGAAGGGATTCCCCCTAGACTGGGTGACACCAATGGACGAACTCTATGTGGTCCAAAAGTTGTGGCCGGGAGCCAAGCCGCTGGCGTCCGCCGTCGATCCCGAGACTGGCACGGAGCACCCCCTGGCGTGGACGAACGAGTACCATGGCGGGCGCGTCTTCGGAACAACCCTCGGACACGGGGCCGCCACATGGGATGACCCGACGTTTCAGGACCTTCTGGTGCGCGGATTCAAGTGGGCGGTGGACCGGCAGTGACTCAAGCAACGAGGAGAGCCCCAATGACCGAGCGATTTAGGCCTGTACGCCTCGCGCTAGCCGGCGCTGCGCTCGCGGGCCTATTGGGAATGATGTGGGTCACCGAGACCGCCGCGCAAGCGCCTGAGCGCGGGGCCCGGTTCGGCGGCCTTTACCCAGAGTACGAACCCGACGACAACACGGGATTCGTCCCCATCTTCGACGGGAAGACCTTGGACGGTTGGGATGGCGACACGACCTTCTGGCGCGCTGAAGATGGGGCCATCGTCGGCGAGAGCACCCCGGAGAAAGTGGTCAAGGAAAACAACTTCTTGATCTGGCGCGGGGGCACGGTCAAGGACTTCGAGTTGAAGGTCGAGTTCAGACTGGGTGGTGCCAACAGCGGCATCCAGTACCGCAGCGTCGAGCTTCCCGACGTAGGCAAGTGGGTCCTGAGGGGCTATCAGGCGGACATGGACTTTCGGATGAGGTTTTCGGCCAACCTGCACGAGGAGCGCGGCCGCAGGCCGGGCCACGTCGTGCTTGCGCGCCGCGGGCTGCTGACCCGCATCACCGACGGGCCGAAGTACAGGGAACTGGCGAGCCTGGGTGACGAGACGCTGCTACGCGGAGTGATGAACGTGGGCGGCTGGAATCAGTACCACATCATCGCTCGCGGTCCCGTGATGTTGCAGATCCTGAACGGGCGGCTCGTCAGCGGAACGATCGATGAGGACTCGGAGAACTTCACGCCCGAGGGATTGATCGGATTCCAAATGCACACGGGGCCGCCGTTCAAGGTGGAATACCGCAATATCCTCTGCCGGAAACTGTAGCCGTTAGGCCCGACGTTATTGCTCCGGGACTCAATCTCTAGGAGGATGAGCTGCGATCCAAGGGTTGAGGCTCACCCCAGCCGTCCCCGGTAGCATATCCTACGAGGCACCAGCCAAAGCGATCGCGGCAGCGGCTGCACGGTGCTGCTCGCGCCTGCCGCCCTGCGCGCCCCTGCCAATGACAAGACTCGAACAAGCCTCCGTGGCCTTCCTCGTCGGATGGATCGCACTAGCTGCCGCGTCATGCACCGGCGAGACTCGCCCCGTGCTTCGAGCCGGCGCAGCGGCAGTGGACATCACGCCCCGAGATTGGCCACTCCCCATGATCGGTTCGTTCCGGTATCGGCCGGCAACGGGAGCCCACGATCCGCTGCACTCGCGAGCGCTGGTACTGGCCGACGGCACCGAGACTGTCGCGATCGCAGTCGTGGACAGCTGTTATATCCCGAGGGAGACCGTCGACGCGGCCAAGCGCCTTGCCCATGCGGACACTGGAATACCCACCGACCGCGTGCTAATTGCGGCCACCCACACCCATACCGCCCCTCCGCCTGCGGCCGGAGTGGGCCTGCGAGGGCCCGAGCCCGAGCAGGACACGCGAAATGAGCAACGCTATTCCCGCCAGCTAGTCGAGGGCATCGCGGCGTCAATTGCCGGTGCCTTCGAGAGGCTGGAGCCGGCCGAGATCGGATGGGCGCGCACCGAGCTTCCGGACGAAGTGTTCAATCGGCGTTGGTTCATGAAGGAGGGGACGATCCCAGCTGATCCATTCGGAGGCACATCCGATCGAGTGCGCATGAATCCTCCCGCCGCAAGTCCCGATCTGGTAAGGCCTTCGGGTCCGGTCGATCCCCAAGCCGCCGTCCTATCGATTAGGACCGTTGCGAAGAAGCCGCTAGCTGTCCTCGCCAACTATTCCTTGCACTATGTGGGGAACGTTCCGGCAGGGCTGGTGTCGGCAGACTACTTCGGGGAGTTCTCGCTTGCCATAGCCAGCCGTCTGGATGCCGGCGAGCGTTTCGTTGGCATGCTCTCCAACGGCACCAGCGGAAACATCAACAACATCGATTTCTCCAAGCCGCGATCGCGGCAGGAGCCCTTCGAGCAGGTTCGCAAGGTGGCGGGCAAGCTAGCCGACGCTGTGGCAAAGGCCATTGCAGGGATCGAGCACAGACCGGATGCCGGTCTCGCCATGGAGCAGGTCGAGCTAGCGCTGGCCCGGCGCAAGCCCACGCGTCCAATCCTTGAGCAGTCAAGGACCGTCCTCCAAGGCGTGCGGCCCTCCGAACTCACAAGGCCCCACATTTACGCGCAGAGAGCGATCGATCTGCATGACGGCCCGGATAGCGTCTCCGTCTTGCTGCAGGCGATTCGCATCGGCGATCTGGGCATTGCGGCCCTGCCTTTCGAGACCTTCGTAGAGACAGGGCTCGCGATCAAGCGTGACAGCCCACTCCAAGCGACGTTCGTGATCAGCCTCGCGAACGGCGCCGAGGGATACTTGCCGACTCCTGAACATCACGCGCTCGGAGGCTATGAGACATGGCTCGGTACCAGCCGGGTCGAGCTGCAGGCCTCAGAGAAAATCCGGGAACAACTCCTGGCTGCTCTCCACAAGGTGGCGATGGGCGAGAATTGAGCCCGCAACCGCGCTAGGTTTCACCGGGTTGGGGCTGGGCTTGGGCGCCCAGTCCGCCCGCCGGCGGACGCTTGCTCGTCGGCTCTCAGGGATCTCTGGCAGTGAAGTGCTTGCGCTGCTGTACCCGGCAAGACCGTAAGGCGCTATGGGACCGGCTCGAACTTCTGCACGACACCGCTGAGTTGGGCGATGAACACGCTTCCGTCCGGCGCCACTGTAGTACCGTGGCCCCCGACATCTCCCGGCAGGCTGGCGGCGACAGTGCCGTCAAGGCTGCGGAGCACGCCGCCAGCCCAAATCCCCTGATTGGCTGTCATGTACAAAGTGGAGATCCCTCCGACGCCTTCCCACTCTTCGAGAAACTCACCATTGGAATCGAACACCTGAATCCGCTGGTTGTCGCGGTCGGTGACGTAGACTCGCCCCTCGCCGTCGACCGCTAGGTTGTGAGGCAGACCGAACTCGCCCGGGCCCGTGCCGCGGCTGCCCCAATCCAGCAGAAACCCGCCTTCGTTCGAGTACTTGACGATCCGAGCGCTGGCGTAGCCGTCGCTGACATAGATCGAGCCGTCCGGGCCGAACGCCACATCCGTGGGCAGGTTGAAGTGGCTCTCGTCCGTGCCCGAGACGCCCACTTCCCCCAGCTGCATGAGCACGTTGCCGTCGGAATCGGTCTTGTAGACCGCATGCGCCGTTGCATCGACGATCCAGATGTTGCCGGACTCGTCGACGCGGATCGAATGAGCGCCGCACGAATAGCAGCCCGCCGGCCCGTACACGGCCGTGTACCCAGAAGCGCCGGGCGCCCGATCCTCGGGAGTGACTCCCGTCACCTTGCCCCCGCTGATCGAAAGGCCGCCAACGGAACGGATGAAGTTGCCGGAGACGTCGAATTCCATGATCGGGAGGGCTCCCCGATGGAATACCAGGATGGTTCCCTGCGCTGTCGTTGCCACGGCCACGACCTCGCCGAAGTGCCAAGGGGACGGCGTTCCGGCGTCAGTGGTCGCTGGCAGCGGCCATGGAACCTCCCGATAGGTCTGTTGCGCGGGTGGCATGCAGGCCGATGTCATTCCCAAGCAGCACCAGAGTATGGCGTGAGCCAGTTGCTGAATCCTGTGTTTGTGCACGACATTCCCTCCGTAGGGTCAGGCATCGGGCATGCAGTGCGACCCGAGGGCCCCGCCCGCGCCCTCTCGGCCGGATGGTGCACCTCATGCGGCTTCGCAGCCCAAGCCCGGTGCGCCGGACCGCGTGACCGGCCCTAGGGTAGCGGAATGCCTTGGTGCCTGTCCGAGAATCGTCCGGCCGGTTTGCGTCAATCGCGCATATCAGAGTCTCGCCAGACCCTCGTATAAGGTTCTGCTTGCCGTTCTGCCGGTTTGCAGCCCGGCCGACGGCTGTCATAGGCCGTTGCCAGCCGCGTTAGCGGGGCATTTGATCGCGGGGTGCACCGTTCCCCGACCTCGCCTTCGCCCCGCCGGCCAGAGAGCAAGATTCCTGTGAGCGCCCGTTGGCCTTCAAGAGCGAGCGGTATGGACCCGGGAAGAGCCGGAAGTTCCCAAACCGCATCCAGCGCCGGTCTCGGCCGTGAGTACAAGTTCGGCGAGCGCCTGGATGAACGTGGGGCTGTCATTCAGGCCGGTTGTCGTCTCGAAATGCCGGATGCCCATGGACATCGCTTGTTCGCGGGCCTCGATGTTGATTTCCGAGAGCGTCTCGAGATGGTCGGACACAAACGAGATCGGCACCACCAGCAGCGCTTGGCAGCCGCTTCGGCCAAGACGCCGCAGTGTCTCCATCAGGCTAGGTTTGAGCCAGCGCTGCGGTCCAATGCGGCTCTGGTAACACAGCGTGTAGGGAGCTTGCAGAGCGCACTCGCGGACCACTCCTTGGACGGTCTCCTCGATTTGGCTCTGGTAGGGGTCGCCCTGGCGGACGAGCTTTTGCGGCAAGCCGTGCGCGCTGAACAAGACGTGTGGACCGGACTCCACCGAGAACCTCGCCAGGGCTGCGCGCACGCGCTCCTTTACTGCGGCGATGTAGGTCGGGTGGGTTGGGTAGGAGTCGATCGCCGCAGTGGGCAGGTCGAGCTGTTTCCGCGCGGCACAGCGCTGCCATTCGCGCACGGAGCTCCCAGTCGTGGCGGTGGAGTACTGCGGGTAGAGCGGGAGCAAGACGACCCTTTGGCAGTTTGCCTCCAACACCGCGTCGACAGCCGCTTCCGTGGAGGGCTTGCCGTAGCGCATGGCGACGAACACCCGGCTGGGCATGGAGCGATTCAACTCCCGTTCCAATAGATGGGCTTGGCGTGCAGTGATCTCGCCGATGGGCGATCGTCCTCCAATCGAGGCGTACAGCGGACGCGCTTGCTTGGCCCGCCACCTTGAAAAGCGCTCGGCCAGCCAATCTTGCGCCCAAGCAGGGAGCGGCAGGTTGAACAGCTCCGGGTCCCGGAACATGTTCTCCAGGAACGGCTGGACCTCGTCGAGCGACGACGGTCCGCCCAGCTGCAACAGGACCACGGCGACGAGCGCAGGCGATCCTTCCCGTGGGCTTAGCGGGGGCATGTGGGTGCAACCCTTGCGGAGTTCCGGCGCTGATGCGCCGCGCGCGGCTTCGGCTTGCCGATTGCTGGGCTCAGATGTCGCTCAGCCGATCCAACTCGCCAGTGCCGTCGCCCAGAGTCTCGGGGCGGACACCGACCCTATCCAACAGGGACAGGTAAAGATTGTTCATCGGCGTCTCGCTGGCATAGCGCACATGGCGGCCGGGCGTCAGCGTGCCGCCGCCGCTGCCGGCCAGCAACACTGGCAGATCGTGATGCGTGTGGCGGTTGCCATCGCCAATGCCTGAGCCGTAGACCACCATCATGTTGTCCAGCAAACGGCTGTCGCCGTCCTTGACTAAGGCTAGCTTGTCTATGAGGTGACCGAGCTGCTCCACGTGGTAGGTGTTGACCTTGGTGATGTCTTCGATCTTGTCCGGATCGCCCCTGTGGTGCGTCATGCCGTGGTGAGCTCGGTTCACTCCGATGTCTGGATAGGTGAGGTTGCTTCCCTCCCGGCCCATCATGAAGGTTGCAACGCGCGTCAGGTCGGTCTGGAAGGCCAGCACCATGAGGTCAAACATGAGCCGGGAATGGTCTGCGTAGTTGGCCGGAATGCCCTGCGGGCGCGCCATTTCCGGTTTCGGCGCTCCGCCTTCCCAGCCTGCGGCGGCGATCCGCTTCTCCACTTCCCTCACGCTCGAGAAGTACTCGTCCAGCTTCTGGCGGTCCGTTGGCCCCACCGAGCTCCGCAGCCGGTTGGCATCCGCAAGGATGTGATCCAACACGCTCTGTTGGCGCTCTCCCTGCCGCGCGCGATCGGCCGGGCTCAGCGGTGTCTCGATATCGCCGAACAGCCGGTCGAAGACGAGGCTCGGATCGATTTCGGGCGGATTGGGCGTCCGCTCGCCGCGCCACGAGATGCTGTTCGAATAGGCGCAGCTATAGCCGGAATCGCAGTTTCCAGCCAGCCTGCCGGGCTCGATCCCGAGCTCTAGAGAGGCGTAGCGGGTTTGGTCGCCGATCGCATTGGCAGCGACCTGGTCCACTGAGATTCCAAGCTTGATGTCTGCCCCGGAAGTCTTCTTCGGGTGGATCCCGGTCAGGAAGCTAGAAGCGGCTCTGGCGTGGTCGCCGGCACCATCGCCCAAGGCCCTGCCGTTGTTGTGCGTCAGCCCGGACAGCACCAGCAAGTCCCTGCGGTGGCGCTCCAGCGGCTTCAGAACCCGCGTGAACTCGAAGTCGGCGCCGGCAGCGAGGGGAGTCCAGGCTTCTTGGATCACCCCGTTGGGGATGTAGACGAAGGCCAGTCTGCGCGGCGTTTCGGAGTCCGACGGGTGCACTCCGGCGAACGCCGGCACCATGGCGTCCAAGAACGGCAGTGCTACAGCCGCGCCCGTTCCTCTGAGGAAGAGCCGACGATCGAGATGCTTGCGAAACAGCATGCCGTAATCCATACAGAGAATAGCACGGGTGCAAGCGGAAATCGGTAGTTTCAAAGGCCCTCGTGGATGAGCGAGGTGGGTTTCGAGAACGTCGTCGGCTTGCTCTGCGATCGATCCGGAACGGGCGGGCCGACCCCGACACTCATCGGCCCGGCCCTGTAGCTACCATGGGGAATTATATACGAAAGTAACACGCTCAAAAGTATTCTATTATGACAACAGGTGACGCTATATACCACCTATTCCCTGAGGTGCTCCCTGTCTCCAGCGGGCTACCGGCAGATGGACAACATTCTTGTCCGGCTGAACCGGCTGTACAACCAAGCACTGGAGGAACGCAAGACGGCCTACGCCGAGCGCAAGCAATCGCTGAGCCTGTACGAGCAACACAAGTGGCTGACCGGGTTGCGTGCTCGCAATGAGCATGGACTGGGCGAGATCGCGCTCGGTCCGGCGCGCGGAATGCTCAAGCGCCTGGACGAGGCATTCCGGTCGTTCTTCCGGCGCGTCAAGGCTGGCCAAGCCCCGGGGTTCCCGCGCTTCCGGCCGCTCAGCCGTTGCGTCACGATTGACTTGGCGCAGATTAGTGGCGGAACTGTCAAGCCGCGGGGCAGCCACTACGAACTGCAGGTCAAGGGCTTTCCTCGCATCCGGCTGTACGGTTCGCGCGCGTTGCCGGACGCGGTGGCGAAGTCCGTCCGGCTGACCAAGCGCGGGCGGCACTGGGAAGCCTCGCTGGTGTATGCGGTCGAACGGGCAGCCCTGCCCGCCAGAGCCAAGGCGGTGGGGATCGATCTGGGCGTGCGCAAGCGCATGACGCTATCGAACGGCAAGCGCTACCGGCGGGCAACCCGCGACTGGAAGCGCAAGCGCCGGATGCAGCGAGCGGTCGCGCGCTGCCGCAAGGGCAGCCGGAGGCGGAGGAAGCGAGTGCAGGCGCTGGCGCGCTGGCAGCGCCGGGAGTTCGTGCGGGAGAGGAACGCCTGCCACCGGGCCACGACAGAGATCATCCGCGACCACGGACTGGTCGCGGTGGAGCGGCTGCAGGTGCGGAAGATGACGCGCTCAGCGCGAGGAAGGGAGGGACAACCGGGGAAAAACGTCGCGGCGAAGGCCGGGCTCAACCGGGAGATACTGTCGCAGAATTGGGCGCTTCTACGCAGCCAACTCGCGCAGAAGGCAGCATGGGCCGGGCGCGAGTACGTGGAGGTTGATCCGAAGTACACTTCACAGGATTGCAGCAGGTGCCACGCGCGGAACAACCCGCACGCAGGGGAGACGTACCGTTGCGGCGCCTGCGGACTGGTGGAGGATCGCGACGTCAATGCCGCGATCAACATCTTGGCGGCGGGGGTTATTGCCGCCGGAGCGTCAACGTGGGCCGCTGGGCCGTGCGTTGCTCCAGAATCGTATGCGAGGGCTGCATGACGTTACCCTCGTATATAAGCCCCCTACCATGGGTGGAATGAAGCTCAACATCGCGGAGCTCGCGCCAGACGCGACTGGCCTGAGCCAACTCGTCAAGAACGGCGAAATCACGCCGCTGGAGTTAGTGGACTCGGCGATCGACGCCATCGAGCGCACCAACGGCGATCTCAACGCGGTCACCACCCCGATGTTTGAGATGGCTCGCGACAGCGCCCGCACCGCAGCCATCGATCCGCGCGCTCCCTTCGCGGGCGTGCCGTTCCTGCTGAAGGACATTCGCGCCTCTTACGCCGGCGTGCCCACTTCCGACGGCTGCGCTCTGCTGCGCGACGTGCAGCAGTCGTACGACAGCGAAATCGTCAAGCGACACAGACGGGCCGGCCTGATCTGTGTCGGAAAGACGAACACCCCTGAATTCGGGCTCACGGCTACCACCGAGCCCCATGCGTTCGGCCCAACCAAGAACCCGTGGAACCTGGACCGCACGCCGGGCGGCTCCAGCGGCGGAGCGGCCGCAGCCGTAGCCGCCCGGGTCCTGCCGATGGCTCATGGCAGCGACGGCGGCGGGTCGATTCGGATCCCCGCGGCGTGCTGCGGTCTGTTCGGACTGAAGCCGACGCGGGGACGCAACCCGCTGGGGCCGGATGCCGGCGATGTGATGAACGGATTGGTGGCCGAGCATGCGCTGACCATCTCGGTTCGGGACAGCGCAGCATTGCTGGACGCGACCGCGGGACCCGATGTGGGCGATCCGTATTTCGCCCCGCCCGCCGAGACAGCTTTCTTGGACGCGGCCGGGCAGGATCCCGGCAAGCTGCGCGTGGCCTTGTCCACGGAATCGCATTTCGGAACGCCCGTCGATGCCGAGTGCGTCGAGGCGGTCGAAGCGGCGGGCAGACTGTTGCAAGACCTAGGGCACGCTGTGGAGTCGGCTACGCCCGAGTATGACGAGCGGGCGTTTCAGTCCGCCTTCACTACGATCTGGTTCTCGAACCTAGCGGCGACTCTGGCGCAGCTCGCCGGCGAAGTGGGCCGGGAACTGACCGCCGCGGATGTGGAGCCGGCCAGTTTGGCGTTCGGCAAGCGAGGGGCCGAAGCTAGCGGGGCGGATTATGTCGCTGCGGTCGCCGCCATGCAGATGGTGGGCCGCCAGGTGGCGCAGTTCTTTGAGCGGTTCGACATCTGGGTCACGCCCGTCTTTTCCGCCCCTCCCCCGCCAATCGGTTTCCTGCACCCGGGTCCGGGCGAAATGGACCCGCGTCCCTACGCAAAGCGCGTGCGGGAATGGGTGCCGTTCACACAGCTAGCCAACGGCACGGGTCAGCCGGCCGCCTCGATCCCCCTGCATTGGACGGCGGACGGTCTGCCCGTGGGAGTGCAGTTCATGGCCCGGTTTGGGGAAGAGTGCACTCTGTTCCGCTTGGCCGCTCAGCTCGAGGCCGCGCGTCCATGGCGGGACCGGCTGCCGCCGCTGCACGCTTGATGGCTGCGGCCTTCGTCCGCCATCGCGAGTGCCTGGGATCGCGCATTAGCCGTCAGTTGGCTTCTTCGCAGGCGTAACCGTCCAAGCGCTCGGCCAGGGTTCGCTCCAACTCCGCCACGACTTCGATCCCGGCCTCGCCGTCGCGGCGTTCAAGGATGCGCCCGCGCTCGTAGACCAGCGACAGGGCGGCGCCCTTGTCGTACGGTACGAGGAGCCTCCTTCTAACGAACGCCCCCTTGGACAGAATGCTGTCAACGGCGCTGGCCAAACGGTCAAGGCCTTGGCCGGTGCGAGCTGAAATGTCGACAACAGCTTCGGAGGAAGCTGCGGCCCGCTCGCGCTGGACCCGCAGTGCAGCCTGTTGGGGCTCCAGCAGGTCGCACTTGTTCAGGGCTAGGATCTGGGGTGTCTTCGAGGCGCCGAGTTCCTTGAGGACCCGGTCGACCTCGTCCATGTGCGACCGCATTTCCTCGCTCGTTGCATCGGCCACGTGAATGATCAGAGACGCCTCCGTGACTTCTTCGAGCGTGGCGCGAAAGGCCTGGATGAGAGTCGGGGGCAGCTTGCGTATGAACCCGACGGTATCCGAGAGCAGGGCAGGGTAGCCGGAGGGCAGGGCAAGCCTGCGCAGCGTGGGGTCCAGCGTCGCGAACATGCGTTGGTCTGCGATTACGTTCGCGCTGGTCAGCGCATTGAAAAGCGTGGATTTGCCTGCGTTGGTGTAGCCACACAGAGCGACGGTAGGGATTGGCACGGAGCTGCGCTTGGAGCGTTGCAGCCGTCTAGTGCCCCGCACCTTTTCTAGATCGGCGCGCAACTTCGTGATGCGCCGGCGGATCTTGCGCCTGTCGTGCTCGAGCTTGGTCTCGCCGGGCCCACGCGTGCCAATGCCCCCTCCCAGCCGCGACATGGCCGTGCCTCTTCCTGTGAGTCGCGGCAAGAGGTAGTCCAGCTGCGCAAGTTCGACCTGGAGTCGGCCCTCGCGGGAACGCGCGTGCCCTGCGAATATGTCGAGGATGAGTTGCGTGCGATCCAGCACCGATACCTTCAGCTCGCGCTCGAGATTGCGGTGCTGTGATGGGGTAAGGTCGTGATCGAAGAGCAGGAAGTCACACTCCTCGGCCTCTGCCCAGGCTCGGATCTCGCCGATCTTGCCGGAACCAAGCAGCGTCGCCGGATCCGCTCGCTCGCGCACTTGCAGGGCCTGCCCCACCACGGCAGCCCCCGCGCCGCTGGCGAGTTCGGCGAGTTCGGCCAGCGACTGCTCGGCGCTGGGCTGGTTGAATCCGTTCGCCGACGGCGCGCGGAGTGTCTTGAGGTCCAGTCCGACCAGGATGCAGCGTTCGGGCTGGTCAGCGCCGTTCGGGGCGGCTTGAGTGTCGAGCGCCAATGCTCGCATGGTAGATCATGCGGGCGAGAGTTGGACGCTTGGGGTGCGGAAGCGGGCCACTGCACAGGGCTCGGCCGATGCCGCGCCGTATAATGAGCTTCCGGCGATGAAGGTGTTCCTGCGCCAAGTAACGTCCGCGTTGCGGAGACTTGATCCGGGTGAAGTGCGGGCTCTGGCGCAACAACCCGTCACCTTCGGCATTCTAGCCGCGGACGAGTCCTTCGTGGACGATGTCCAAGAGCTCCTGTTCCCACCTCCGCATCCGCCGGACAGCGCCCGATTGCTGCTGGTCGCAGAAGAGGCCGACTTTGTGCGGGCCGACGTCGGCTTCGCCGAGGCCGGCGTGCCCCATCCGGCGCACTTCCACGTGCTCGACCCGTTCGAACCGGGGAGGTCGATTGCGGCGCTGCTTGACGATGACCGCAATGAAGACCTGCTGCTTGCGCTTGCTGCGAACTTTCCGGGCTTGCGCCGGGCTGTGAGCGAGCGGCTCATCTGGAAGGTTGCGAAAGAGAACACACTGTTTGCTGCGGCGACGTCGCTGCCGAACCTCGTTCCGTCGGTGCTCAGCCTGCCTTGGACGATTGGCGAGTTCGCCTCGGACACTGCGTTCCTGACCATGAACCAAGTCCGGCTCGCGCTCCTTTTGGCGGCTGCGCATGCCAAGCCCGTTGGCTATGACCGCCAGGCCATGCCGATCGCATCGATCATCGCGTCGGCCATGGGCTGGAGGGCGCTGGCGCGGACGGCGGTTTCCAAGCTTCCCGCTGGCGGAGGGTTGGTTTCGAAGGGGCTTGTCGCGTTTGCGGGAACGTTCGCGCTGGGCCGCGCATTGGAATACTGGTTCCGACACGGCCGACGGCTCGCTAAGGATTCCGAGGCGGAGCACTACGCAGATGCGCTGCGGCGCGGGCGGAGCACGGTCGAGCGCATTGTGAAGAACGCCGTGTCGCTGGCGCGGCCCGCAGCGGGTTCGGCCTAGCATAGCCGTCCCAGCCTCTACGATGCGCGTAATTGGCGGCAGGTTCCGCGGTCGCAGGCTGCTTTCCATGGAGGGCACGCAGACGCGCCCGATGCTCGGACGCATGCGCCAGAGGCTGTTCGACATCCTGCAGGGCCAGGTCGAGGGCAACGTCTTCGCCGATCTGTATGCCGGAACTGGCTCTGTCGGCATCGAAGCACTCAGTCGGGGAGCCAAGGCGGCCGTGTTTGTCGAGTCAAGCGCCCGGGCTGCGAACCTGATCCGGCGCAACCTTGAAATGGTC
>JAJDZN010000033.1 GCA_022824585.1 Bryobacterales bacterium
AATTCTGTCTCTCGTCGCCGCTGTCGCGATGGGAGTGCTTGTCGCTGTGCCGATCTCAGTGTCGGCAAACGACGACGTCAAAGCGCTTAGCAGCGACGTCAACAACTGGGCTATGTGGGGCCGTACTTATGACGGTGCCCGGTATAGCCCGCTCTCGGAAATCAACGCCGGAAACGTCGGCAATCTCCAAGTCGCCTGGACCTTCTCCACAGGGGTCCTCCGCGGGCACGAAGGCGGTCCGCTGGTGATCGGCGGCACGATGTACGTGCACACCCCGTTCCCGAACAAGGTGTTTTCCATCAACCTCGCCGACCAGACGATCAACTGGTCGTACGTCCCCGTGCAGGATCCATCTGTCATTCCGGTGATGTGCTGTGACACGGTCTACCGTGGCCTGGCCTACGCCGAGGGCAAGATCTTCCTGCAGCAGGCGGACACCACGCTGGTCGCGCTTGATGCAAACTCCGGCGAGGTGCTCTGGAGCGTTGTGAACGGAGACCCGTCTGCCGGCTCCACCAACACGAACGCCCCCATCGTTGTCAACGACAAGGTGTACACGGGGATCAGCGGTGGCGAGTTCGGCGTCCGCGGCTTCCTCGCTGCTTACAACATCAACGACGGCAGCCTGGTATGGAAGGGCTACAGCACGGGTCCGGACGATGAAATGCTCATCGATCCCGAAATGACCACGCATATGCTGGAACCGGTCGGCCCGAATTCCAGTCTGGACTCCTGGGAAGGTGACCAGTGGAAGATCGGCGGCGGGACCACGTGGGGCTGGTTCACGTACGACCCTGACCTGAACCTGATCTACTACGGCACCGGCAACCCGAGCACCTGGAACCCGGTGGTCCGTCCTGGCGACAATAAGTGGTCCATGACCATCTTCGCCCGTGACGCTGACACCGGCATGGCCCGGTGGGTCTACCAGATGACCCCGCACGACGAGTGGGACTACGACGGTGTCAACGAGGGCATCCTCGCCGATATCGAGATCGATGGAACCATGCGCAAGGTGATCGTGCACTTCGACCGTAACGGTTTCGGCTACACGCTCGACCGTGCCACGGGTGAACTGCTGGTCGCCGAAAAGTACGACCCGGCCACCAACTGGGCCACGCACGTGGACATGGAAACCGGTCGCCCGCAGGTCGTGGCGGAATACAGTACCGACCAACAGGGTGAAGACGTAAACACCCAGAACATCTGCCCCGCAGCGTTGGGATCGAAAGACCAGCAACCTGCGGCGTTCTCGCCGCGCACCGGCCTCTTTTACGTGCCGACGAACCACGTCTGCATGGACTACGAGCCGTTCCGGGTCGAGTACGTATCCGGGCAGCCGTACGTCGGTGCCACGCTGAGCATGTTCCCCGCTGGCCGGGTAACTGGCGACGGAAGCGACAACCTCGGCAACTTCATCGCGTGGGATGCTGCCAAGGGTGAGATCGTCTGGTCCGTACCGGAACAGTTCTCTGTCTGGAGTGGCGCCCTGGCGACTGCCGGTGACATCGTCTTCTACGGGACTCTCGACGGCCGCCTGAAGGCAGTCGACGCCAACTCTGGTGCTGAGCTTTACAGCTTCAAGACCCCGTCTGGCATCATCGGCAACGTGAACACCTGGACCTTTGAAGGCAAGCAGTACATCGGCGTCCTGTCGGGCGTTGGCGGCTGGGCCGGCATCGGCATGGCAGCGGGCCTTGAGGGCGACACCGACGGTCTTGGCGCTGTCGGAGCGTACAGAGGCCTCAACCAGCACACCCAGCTTGGTGGCGTGCTGACCGTGTTCGCGCTCCCGTAGGACCGACACGCGACAGGATGACGGGCGGCGCGACCGCCGGTCACTAGTCAACTTGACCGGTTGCGGCTCCCATGCCGCAACCGGTTTTTCTTTGAACGCGGGATTCGGCAGCGTATATGACGGTCGCAGTCACGAACCCTGCGCGTCCACACATCACACGGAGCCAGCACATTGCTTCAATATTTTCGGGTCAACGTGGCCGGCTTGTTGGCCGGCATCGTAATCGGCGGCGTGACCTTGACCTCCGCGGGCGCGGCGGCCGCCGAGGACCCCCCGCCCTATGAAGGCCACATCCAGTGCGAAACGGAGGGTGACCGGAGTACCTG
This sequence comes from Bryobacterales bacterium, assembly GCA_022824585.1. Lineage (GTDB taxonomy): Bacteria > Acidobacteriota > Terriglobia > Bryobacterales > UBA6623 > VXMF01. Next base: position 2,125 of record JAJDZN010000033.1, read on the forward strand.
CCAGATCGATCTCTGGCTGACCCGCGGCTACCGGGCGTTCAGCCAGTGCCAAGTCTGTCACGGCCTGACCGGTGACGGAAGCACCATCGGGCCGAGTCTCGTCCGGAAGCTCCGCGAAATCGACCTTGATCGTTTCATGGAAGTTGTCGTGAACGGCTACGAGGGGCAGATCGGGGTGATGCCTGGCTGGGGAACCAACCCCAACGTCATGAATTACATTGATCAACTCTACGCCTATCTCCTGGCACGGGCCGACGGGGTGCTCCCGCCCGGCAGGCTGAAGCGATACGATCGATGATGTCTCTCCTTCGCCCGGATGACTGCCCCCGCCTCCCGGCGGCGGCCAGATGGCTGGCGTTTGCGCTGGCGATAGCAGGAGCATGCGCCCTCCCGGTCACGGCCCACGGCGAGGAACGGACGGCCTTCAGGGTCTGCGCCGACGCCAACTACCTGCCCTGGTCAAATGACCGTCAGGAGGGTTTCGAAAATCACATCGCATCGCTGTTGGCCGGGCAACTCGGCCTGCCGGTGGAATACACCTGGTTTCCGCAGCGAATGGGATTCATCCGGAACACGCTTCGCGCCAGAGGTGATGACGGTGCCTACCGGTGTGACGTCGTGATGGGCCTGCCGGATGGGTTCGAACTCGCGATCACGACAGATCCGTACTACCGCTCCACTTACGCGCTCGTGTTCGTGGAGGGGCGCGGGCTTGATTCCGTCCAGTCGGTCTCGGATCTGCTGAAGCTGGACGCTTCGCAACGGAATTCCCTCAGGTTTGGTCTGGCGGAACGCAACCCGGGCACGCTGTGGCTGGCCGAGCACGGCATGCTTAGCCGGCTTACCAAAGCCTACGCATCTCAGCATGGCGACCCCAACGTGCGACCCGGACAGCTTGAGCAGGAGGATCTGCTTGCCGGCGATATCGACCTCACGTTCATGTGGGGCCCCATTGCCGGACACTTTCTTCGAAGCAATCCCGATGTACCGATCCGGGTCATTCCCGTGGAATCACAAGCGGGCCTGCAGATGCACTTCGGCATTTCGATAGGAGTACGCTTCGGCGATCAGGACTGGAAGGCGCAGCTTCAGGCGTTGCTGGATGCCAATGCCGATTCCATCGAGGCCATCCTGCGGGAACACGCAGTCCCCCTAGTGGACGCGGAGGGGCGCCTGCTCTAGCCCAATCACCGTACATCCAGTCCGAGTCCACGCCGCGCCGAAGCCGCGAGGCGCGTCAGGCTCAACACCCAAGTGCCGATCGCACCGGTGTTCTATACCAGCGCGTCCAGCCGCACGCTCGTGATCGCCGGCGTCCACCGTCAGGAAGGTCCACACCTCGAACGCCGCCGCCTGCGACCGGCAGGCTCCACCACCAAACCACAACCCGCGGACCCTCTGATCCAACGCCACAACCATGTCCTCGAACCCTGCCCGGACCATCATCGAATCCACCTAATTGCTCAACGCCAAGCACGTGACCGCTGCGCTGCCGTACCGCGGCGGTACGCCGTACCACACGTGCGGACCCAGCCAGGGCTCGCGCCTCCCGCAAGGGACTCAGCGCCGCAGCCATGAGCCTGTGGACATATCGGAATATCGGACGTATGGTTTGCCATATGAAAACGACGCTGAATATCGACGAGACCGTCATGCGGCAACTGCGGGAAGAGGCGGCGCGGCGGGGAACCACCATGTCCTCCCTGGTGGAAGCTGGGCTCAGGCGGATTCTCACGCACGCCGGACCAGGCGCCGGAAATCCGGACACCCTGCCACCGTTGCCGACCTGGAGAAGCGGGGGGCTCAGGGTTGACATCGCCAACCGCGAAGAGCTCTACCGGCTTCTCGACGAGGGGTGAGTGCTGGTCTTTGACACCAATGTCCTGATCTACGCAGTCGAT
>JAJDZN010000223.1 GCA_022824585.1 Bryobacterales bacterium
GTCGACGGCGACGCCACCTCCAGCACGAAGTCCGGCGCCTTGCCTTCTTCCCAGACTTTGAACGAACCGCGACTGCCGCAGTGCTCCACCCCGAACACCACTTGCACATCGGGCTGCAGCCGAAGCTTGCTGTTGCCGGGCTGGTAGTACACCACCAGTTCCATGGCCACCAGCACGTCCGCACGCTCCCGGAAGAAGTAGTCCAGGGCCGTGGCGGCCTGCCGCACGGCGTCCCCGTGCCCAACGCTTTGCGCGATCCAATGCCCTTCCGGGTACTCGACGTCGTCGGGCTCCGGCGCCACTGCGGTGGCGGCGGGCGATGTCAGGGCGGGAAGTTCTGTCTGTGTGGTTGCCATCGTCGCCCTGCAGTACGCAAATGCGCGTGAACGCCGATGCTCTTGATTATAGAGCCGCCGTAGCAGGCCGGGACCGCCGAGCCAGTGGCATGATCGTGTTGCCGGCAATGGTCGGCCTCGCCCGCACGCGGGCGGCACCAGCGGCACCGAGACTTGCAGCAATAGTCCACGTTGCAGGGCAGCAAGGACTCTAGCCACGCTTCGCCTCAACCGGGCGCGAGCGGCACTTCGGCGTCGAGACTTGACCTAATCGTCAGCCTTACGCCGAGATAAGGAGTCTAGTGGACTGCCCGCGCCACGGCGCCGGAGACGACCCGTGCCCGCCGGAGTGTGACTCCATGACTCCATCGGCACAACTGCCACGCGTCAGGAGCCGTAGGGTAGGGTGAAGTATGCGGCCCGTCGCCATTGTCCTTGTGCTTTGCCTGCCGATGCTCGCCCAGACACGCAACGACGAGCTGCACGGGGTCTTCGAAGGCTACTACGAGGACTATCTGCGCGAGAATCCCGAAGTAGCGACATCGGTGGGCCGGACGGAGTACAACGACCGGTGGCGCGATTGGTCGCGTCCGGCCCGCCAGCAGTGGACCGAGCGCGTCCAGCTCTACAGGTCGCAACTGGATGGTTACGACCCGGAAGCCTTGGATCTACAGGATGGCATCAGCTGGCGGCTGCTGCGCAGACAACTCGATCTGGAACTCGCTGGCATCGACTATGACGCTTACTTGATCCGGGTTAACCAGCTGTTCGGGCTGCACACCAGCGTCCTGCTGACGATGCGAGAGATGCCGGCCCGCAGGCAAGTCGACTACGAGAACATGATCGCCCGGCTGCGCGCCGTTCCCGCCTACGTTGAGCAGAATATCGGCGCTCTGCGCGAGGCCGTCGAGAAGGGCCTCGTGCAGCCCCGGCGGACCGCCGACTTGGTCATCGGCCAGCTGGATGCGCAGGCGGCCCCGGCGGCCTCGGAAGCGCCCCTGCTCGGTCCGTTCCGAAATTTCCCCGCGAGTGTTCCCGAGGCCAGCCGGGAAGCCTTGGCAGCGCAAGCCGAGGATGCCTATGCGCAAGCCTTTCAGCCAGCTTGGCGCCGTCTCAGGGACTTTCTCAGCGCCGAGTACCTCCCGCACGCCCGGACCGCCCCGGCCGTGACCGTCCTGCCGGATGGCGAGGAGATCTACCGCCACTTCATCGGGTATCACACCACGCTGGCGCTAAGCGCAGAGGAGATCCACGAGATCGGCAAGCGAGAAGTCGAGCGCATCGATCGCGCCATGGAATCGATCGTGCGCGAGGCCGGATTCGAAGGCACCGTGGCTGAGTACGAGCAGCACTTGATGTCGGCGCCCGAGTACCTCTTCACGGACAAGGAGAGCATGCTTGCCTACCACCGTGACCTGGCGATGCGCGTGGCGCCGGGGCTTCCTAGGCTGTTCCGCAGGCTGCCGCGGCATCCCGTCGGGATCCGGGCGATTCCACCAGATCGCGAGGCCGTGTCGGCATCCAACTACAATCGGCCCTCGGAGGACGGCACGCGGCCCGGCTGGTTCAATCTCAAGGCCTACATGCCCGAGAAGCAATCGAGGTTCGACAAGCCTGCGCTGGTCCTGCACGAGACCAACCCCGGGCATCACCTCCAGATCGCCCTCCAGCTGGAACTGGAGGGCTTGCCGCAGTTTCGCAAGATCTACCGCTCCACCGCCTATGTCGAGGGGTGGGCCTTGTACGCCGAATCGCTCGGTGGCGAGCTCGGCGTGTACGACGACCCGGCCAGCCGCTTCGGCGCGCTGGAGAGCGAGCGGTTCCGGGCGCGGCGGCTGGTGGTGGATACCGGCCTGCATGCCATGGGCTGGACCCGCCAGCAGGCCATTGACTTTCTGGGCGACGAGAGCGAGGTGGATCGCTACATTGCGTGGCCGGGCCAGGCGCTGGCCTACAAGCTGGGGCAGCTTGCGATCACGGAGCTGAAAGCGTTGGCGTGCGACGTTTACGGTGCGGATTTCGACGTGCGCGACTTCCACGACGCGGTCTTGCGAAACGGCCCGCTGCCGCTGGAGATGCTGCAAGAGACGGTGCGCGACTATATCGGGAAGGCCTCGGGGCAAGCCTCCGGAGGCTGTCCGGGAACGTAGCGGCGGTTCCGGAAACACTGTTCCGGGGGCCGTGCAAAGATATATGGACAGGGGGCCGGAGTGTTCCGCGCATGCAACAAGTAGCCAACTTGCAAAGCGTGCTGTCGGGCCAAGACTCCACCCATGCCGGCAACTACTTTGTCTCCAACTACCCGCCGTTCTCGGTTTGGAACGAAGCCGACGTGGCCAGCGCGACCGAGCGCCTGCGGCGGCCGGGCAATCCGCGCACGCCGCTCGGCCTCTACATCCACCTGCCGTTTTGCCGGAAGCGCTGCGACTTCTGCTACTTCAGGGTCTACACCGACAAGAACCATAGCGAGATCGAAGCCTATCTGGACGCGGTGGTCTCCGAGGCGTCTCTGCTGTCGGAACGGGGCTTTCTAGCGGGCCGGACGCTCGATTTCATCTACATCGGGGGCGGCACCCCCTCCTACCTGTCGGGTCGCCAGCTGACGCGGCTGATGAAGGGCCTGCGCGCCGCGCTGCCGTGGGACGCTCCCAGCGAGGTCGCGTTCGAGTGCGAGCCCGGCACGCTGAGCGAGCGCAAGCTCGAGGTGATCCGGGATTTCGGCGTCAACCGGCTGAGCCTGGGAGTCGAGAACTTTGACGACGACATCCTGGCCGGCAACAACCGCGCCCATCGGTCGATGGAGGTGTACAGGGCGTGGGAGTGGGTCGAGCGCGTCGGCTTCGAACAAGTCAACCTCGACCTCATCGCCGGGATGATCGGGGAGACCGACGCCAAGTGGTGGCGCAGCGTGGCCGAGACAGCCCGGCTGGCGCCGGACGCTGTCACTGTCTACCAGATGGAGATTCCGTTCAACACGACGATCTATAGGGAAATGCGGGAAGGGGGGAGCACCACCGCACCAGTTGCCGACTGGCCCACCAAGCGCCGCTGGACGCGCGAGGCCTTCGAAGCCCTGGAGGCCAACGGTTACACGGTGGGTAGTGCCTACACCGCAGTGCGGGATTCCTCGCGGATCCGCTTCGTGTACCGCGACCAGCTCTGGGACGGCGCCGACATGCTGGCCTTGGGGGTGTCCGCGTTCGGCTACCTGGACGGCGTGCATTACCAAAACCAGCCGCACATGCAGCCGTACATGGACGCCGTGGGCAGCGGGCAGCTGCCGGTCTCGCGAGCGCTGCCGATCACGGCGCAGGAGGCGATGATCCGGCAGTTCGTGCTGAAGTTGAAGCTCGGCCGCTTGGAGGCTGAGCCGTTCCGCAGGCGTTTCGGAGTGGATGTGACAAGCCGCTGGGCGGAAGAGCTGAGCCTGTTCCAGGACCATGGACTGCTATCCTTCGACAAGGAGAGGATCGAGTTGACCCGCGAGGGATTGCTTCACGTCGATCGGCTGCTCCACGCGTTCTTCCTCCCGGAACACGCCACCATTCGCTATGCGTGAGCAGGACCGCTCAGCGCTGCACGGGGACCTGGACGCGCTGATCTTGGGGGGCGGCCCGGCCGGGGCCACGGCCGCGGCGGTCTTGGCCGCCAAGGGGCGCAACGTGCTCGTGGTAGAGCGCGAGCGCTTCCCGCGCTACAAGGTCGGCGAGTCGCTGCTGCCCTATTGCTACTTCCCGCTGGAACGCATAGGGATGGTCGACAAGCTGCGCGCGTCCAGCTTCGTCAAGAAGTGCAGCGTGCAGTTCGCGGCCATGGACGGCCGGATTTCGACGCCGTTCTACTTCTTCCAGCATTTCGACCACGCGGCCTCTCAGACGTGGCAGGTGGTGCGTAGCGAATTCGACCAGATGATGCTGGACAACGCGGTCGAGAAGGGCGCGCGAGTGCTGATGGGGGCTACCGCCAAGCGCCTGTTGATGAACGGCGGGCGCTGCGAGGGCCTGATGGTCGAGCAGGACGGCGAGACCTTTCCGATCCGCGCTCCGGTCACCCTTGACTGCGGCGGGCGGCATGGTTTCGCCGCTACCGAACTCGGCTGGGTAGTTCCCGATCCGTGGCTGAACAAGGTCGCGATCTGGACCTACTACAAGGGCGCCCTCAGGGACGCGGGCCACGACGAAGGGGCGACCACCGTGGCGTACCTGCCCGGCAAGGGCTGGTTCTGGTACATTCCGCTGCCTGAGGACACCGTGAGCGTGGGGGTGGTGGCCGAGCGCGACTACCTGTATCGGGAGGGCAAGGATCTCGAGGCGATCTTCGACCGCGAAGCCTTGGCAAACCGCTGGATCGCCGAGCATCTGGCCCCGGGCGCGCGCTGCCAGCCGATCCGGATCACGGCGGAATACTCGTATCGCTCGCGATATTGCGCCGGCGATGGCCTGGTGCTGGCCGGCGATGCCTTCACGTTCCTCGACCCTGTGTTTTCCTCCGGGGTCTTGCTGGCCCTGCTGGGAGGCGAGCGTGCGGCCCATGCGGTCGACGCCGCTGTCGAGGCCGGGGACTTCCGCGCTGGCCGGTTCGCGTCCTACGGCGCGGATCTGTGCGAGGGCATCGAGGCGATGCGCAAGCTCGTGTACGCGTTTTACGAGGAAGCGTTCAGCTTCGGGAAGCTGCTCAAGAGCCGCCCCGACCTGCAGGGGGATCTCACGGACTGCCTGATCGGGAACCTCGCCAAGGACTTCCGGCCGTTGTTCGAAGCGGTCGGCAAGTTCGCTAGGGTTCCCGAGCCGCTGCCGTACGGCAGCAGCGTGGCGCCGGCCATGACGCCGGCACTGGCAGGCCGGTCCTAGGCGGCCCGCGGCGCTCTCGCGGAGCGCGCCGCGCACGCGGCCGGACGCATGCGCCGACTGTGCCAAGATGTGTGCGGGAGAACAGTCTTTATGAAGCTCGCTCAGGTTCGTGCAGGTGCTGGCGTCGCGGTCGCGATTTGCGAAGACCGCGGCTACCGCTTGCTGGAAAGCGCGTCCATGAACGCGCTGCTGGCGGTGGCCGACGCCTCGGGCGCGTCCTTGGCGGACGTGGCGGCCGAGGCAGCCTCCGACGACTGTCGGGACGATGTCGACCTGTTACTGCCGCTGGAGCCCGCAGAGGTCTGGGCGTGCGGCTGCACCTATGCTCCCAGCGCCGATTTCCGGGATGGAGAGCTTGGCACGCGGGACGGAATGTACTCCTATGTCCACAAGCCGGAGAACCGCCCCGAGATCTTCTTCAAGGGCACTTCGCGCGTTTGCGTGGGTTCGGGCGAGCGGATCGGGATTCGGAGAGACTCGAGCTTCACCGCGCCGGAGCCGGAGCTTGGAGTCGTGATCGGGGCCAGCGGCACGATCCTCGCGTACACGCTCGGAAACGACGTGTCGGCGTGGGACATCGAGCGAGAGAATGCGCTCTACCTTCCGCAGTCCAAGGTGTACGACGCCTGCTGCTCGCTAGGGCCGGTGCTTGTCACCCCTGACGAGATGCCCGATCCGTACTCGCTGCAGATGAGTTGCCAGATCATGCGCAACGGCGAGGTGACGTTCAGCGGCAGCGTCTCGACCTCGAAGCTGCGCCGCACCTTCGAAGAGCTCGTCGGCTATCTCACGCGGAGCAACAAGGTGCCGACCCCGACCGTCGTTCTGACGGGCACCGGCATCATCGTCGAACAGGAATCCGCCCTGCAGCCCGGCGATGTCTGCACGATCAGCGTGCCGCAGATCGGCACGTTGTCGAATCCCGCCGCCTTGGTCTAGGCTGGCTGGCCGGCCTTGGCCGCGGACTCGACTTCCCGCAGGACGCGCAGCGAGTTCAAGCCGAGCACCTTGTCGATATCGCCCTGGCTGTAGTTCCGCTTGGCCAGGCCGTCGGCGATATTGGGCACCTGCGAGATGTCCTCCATGCCCTCTGGCAGCTCTCCGTCCACGCCGTCGAAGTCCGATCCAAGCCCGACTGCATCGATGCCGGCGAGTTGGATGGCATGGTCGAAGTGGTCCAGCAGCGTGCCCAGCGGCGGGCGCCCGATGGCTGCCAGCTTGGCTCGAGTCCTCGCATCGCGGTCACCCGATTCCGTGTCGGGGTTGGCTCTGTTCCACGCGCTGCTCCGCGCCGCATAGGCGTCGTCGAGGAAGACGTTGTAGTAGTTGATATGCATCACGCCCCCCTTGTCGGCCATGGCGCGGATCATCTCGTCGCTCATGTTGCGCTTGTGGGCCGCCAGCGCGCGGGCCGAGGAATGGGACGCGATGATCGGCGCGGCCGACGTGTCGAGCACGTCCCAGAATGTCTGGTCCGAGACATGCGAGATGTCCACCAGCATGCCCAGGCGGTTCATCTCGCGGATCACCGAGCGGCCGAAATCCGACAGCCCCAGATTGGCGTCGCTGCCCGAAGATCCGGCCCAAGGCGTGTCCTTGCTATGCGTCAGCGTGAGGTAGCGGGCACCCAGCTGGTGCAGGGCCCGCAGCACGGCCAGCGAAGAGTTGATCATGTGCCCGCCTTCGACGCCGAGCACGATCGCGATACGCCCGCTGCGCCTGGCGGCCTCGATCTCGCCGCTGGAGGTCACAAGCGCCAACTCGTCTGTAAATCGGCTGACCTCGCGGCGGACGGCGTCGATGATCTCGAGCGCCTCCTGCACGGCTTCCAGCTCGGTGTTGCGGGTCGCGCTCGTATAGATGGAGAAGAACACTCCGGTGACGCCGCCGTCCCGCATGCGCGGGATGTCGACCTCGCCTCGGGTGTTGCGCGCTCCGAGATCGTAGGATCCGTCCCGCAGCAGCATCGGCGTGTCGCAGTGCAGGTCGATCACGTGTCGCGGAGCAGGTGCGACCGGGTCGTCGGCGCGGTCTGCGGAGGGCGCGGATTCGCCGCCGGAATCGCAGCTCGCGGCAGCCGCCATGCTGGCCAGCGCCCACTGTCGGCGGGTTATGTCCATACTGGGATTGTAGCCAGCTAGCTAGATGACCGAACGCTTCTCCTCGGCGCTTGCCTATGCCAACGACCTGCATCGCCATCAGCGGCGCAAGGGCAACGGCGTGCCCTACGTCTCCCACCTGCTGTCGGTGGCAGCCTTGGTCATGGAAGCCGGAGGCAGCGAGGACGAGTGCATCGCCGCGCTGTTGCATGACGCGGTCGAGGATCAGGGAGGAGCGGAGACGGCCGACGAGATCCGTCAGCGGTTCGGTGCCGAGGTGGGCCGGATCGTAGAAGCCTGCAGCGAGGACAAGAGCGCCGGCCGGACTTGGACCGAGCGCAAGCGCTCCGCGGTGAGCAAGGTCGCGGGGCTGGACGCTTCCGCGCGCTTGGTGCTGACGGCTGACAAGCTGCACAATATCCGCTCGGTCATCTCCGAGCACGCCAAGATTGGAGATGTGGTCTGGTGGCGTTTCGGGGGAGGTCGCGAAGGCACGCTGTGGTACTACCGCGCGATGGCCGACGCCATCGGCGGAGCCGGGGGCAGCGGGCTGCTGCCCGAATTGCGCGTGGCCGTGGAGAATCTCGAGGCGCTCGCCGATTGAGCGATTCCCGCGGTCAGGCGCGCTCGAGGATCGTATTCGAGCCCAGGGTCTCGCGGCGCCTCCAGCCATTTGGCACGTAGACACTAGCGAAGCGCGGCTGGTCCGACGTGGCCGTGAGATCCGGCTGGTCCGCCTCGGGTGTCCGGCCGATGGCGCGCACCCGAGCGGTGACTGCCTGTACGGGCCGTCCGGCGTGACTGTACCCGAAGCGCTTGGCGTGGATGTCGTCAAAGTCGGCGGCGCGGCTCGCGGGAACGTTGATCTCGTAGGACTGGCCTTCGTAGCGCAAGTCGAGCGAGCGCAATAGGGTCACGGCCTCGAAGCCTTGGGCCCGCATGTCTTGGCGGGCGGCGGCTTCCAGGCGTGCGAACGCCGTTTCGGGAGCTTCGCTGAAGGTGGCCGCGGAATAATCGCGGACGCAATCGGCCACCAACATGCCCAGCGCCGACAGCACGCCGGCGTGGGCCGGCACCACGACCTTGGGGATTTCGAGCGCTGCGGCAAGCTCGCAGGCGTGCAGGGCGCCCGCTCCGCCGAAGCAGATCATGGCGTAGTCGCGGGGATCGTGCCCGCGTTCCACGGAAACCGAGCGGATCGCCCGTTCCATCTTCGAGTTCGCGGCCCGAATGATCGCGCTGGCAAGATCCGGCACTGACACGGAGGCGCGGCGGGCGGCCTCCTCGGCATACGCGAGGGCGCGATCCCTGTCCAGCTGGATCGCGCCGGCGGGGAATGATCCCGCGTCAATCCTGCCCAGCAGCAGGTTGGCGTCGGTCACGGTCAGCTCCTCGCCGCTGCCGTAGCACACCGGTCCGGGCACGGCCCCTGCCGAGCGCGGGCCGACTCGCAGGGCGGAGCCCTCGTCGAAGTACGCTACCGATCCGCCGCCGGCACCAATGCTCTCGATATCCAGCATCGGGACCGACACCGGCAAACCGGCCGCGGATCCTTCGGTCGTAAACAGGGGGGCCTCGTCGTGGAGGGACACGTCCGTGGAGGTGCCGCCCATATCGAAGCTGATAAAGCGTTCGATTCCCAGCGTGCGCGCGACGGCGGCGGCTCCGATCAGCCCTCCCGCCGGGCCGGACAAGACTGTCCGCGCGGCCTGCGCGGATGCCTCGGTGACCGAGATCGAGCCGCCGTTGGACTGGAATACGCGCAGCTTCGTGCGGGGCAGGGCGGCCGCGAGGGATTCGATATAGCGCGCCATCAGAGGCGAGACGTAGGCGTTGACCACGGTGGTCGCCGCCCGTTCGTACTCGCGATACTCGGGAAGGATCTCGCTGGACAGCGACACGCTCAGGCCGGCTGCCCGCAACGTCTCACCGACAAGCTGCTCGTGGGCGGGGTTGGCGTAGCTGTGCAGCAAGCAGACCGCCACCGAGTCGACATCTCCGAGCGAGGCTCGCAAGCCCGCGAGCGAGCTAAGCGCGAGCGGCTTGAGCACGGAGCCATCGTGGAGCATCCGCTCGTCCAGGCCGAACTTCTGGCCCTCGGCGACCAAGCCGCGGCGCGGCGCGGGCGTCCAGTCGTACAGGTCGGCGCGGTTCTGCCGAGCGAGCTCGAGCAGGTCCTCGAAGCCGCGAGTGGCGACGAACGCCGTGCGTGCGCCCGTGCGCTGCAGCAGCGCGTTGGTGGCCACCGTGGAGCCGTGCACGACCTCGCTGGCGGCAAACAGTTCCAGGCCGGCCAATATCGCCTTGGCCGGGTCGGCGGGGGTCGATCGCACCTTGTGGCTGCGCAGGCGCGAGCCGTCCCAAGCGATGAAGTCCGTGAAGGTCCCGCCGCTGTCGACTCCTACGCGCATGTGGGGTACCAACCGTCGACGGGCTGCCAGCACCCCGCACTTTCCAGTGTAGGGCGGCAGGCCGCCCGCCCAGAGCGCGGCTAGTGCGGGCCGCAGGAACCGTAGCGATCTTGGGCGAACGATGCGGCGATCAGCTCGCGCAGCACCTCCCGGTCAACGTCTGCCAGCCGCTTGATGTACAGGCAACCCTTGCCGCGCTTGTGCTTGCCGAGCGCGCCAAGCCGCTTGCCCTGCTTGTCGAGATCGAGCATCAGGTACAGCGTCAGGGCCTGCTTGCGCGACGCGAACCCGACGCGGAACCACGTTCCGCCGTGGCCACTGGCGTAGCGGTATTGCATCGAGCCGAACCCGATGATGGACCCGCCCCACATGACCGGCGGCTGGCCGGCAACTTCCGACATCATTTCGAAGACCTCGGCGCAGTCCTGCCGTCGCGCCGCGTCCGGGATGGATTCGAGGAACGCCCGCGGGTCCACGTCGGTCGGCTTGGTCTTCAGCTCCGCCATGCGACCATTGTCGCCCCGCAGGCCCGTCTGGCGGAATTCGTAACTCACGGCCATCGGTCTACGCCACAATACCCAGGGCCGGTTAGAGCGTGAAAGACAGGGCCGGATCTCGCTATCGCATCCTCGAGCCAATCGGTTCCGGCGGCATGGGCTCTGTCTTCAAGGCGGAGGACACCCGCCTCAAGCGAGTGGTCGCGCTGAAGTTCCTGCCCAAGGACTTCGCCGCCGACAGCCAGGCAGTCGAGCGCTTCGAGCGCGAGGCGCAGGCGGCTGCCGCGCTGGACCATCCGAACATCTGCACCGTCTACGAGATTCACGCCCAGGAAGAGGAGAAGTTCCTCGTGATGGCGTACTTGGAGGGCGAATCGCTCGACAAGCGCATCGAACAGGGCCCGCTGTCGCTTGAGACGGCCTACGAGATTGCCCGGCAGGCGGCCGAAGGGCTCGCCGCCGCGCATGCGGCCGGGGTCGTGCATCGCGACATCAAGTCCTCGAACATCATGCTCAGCGAGGATCGCGCGGGCAAGCCGGTGGCCAAGCTGATGGACTTCGGCCTGGCCCAGGTGACCGGGGCGTCAAAGCTCACCCGGGTCGACACCCGCGTGGGCACGACGGCGTACATGTCGCCGGAGCAGGCGCTGGGAGACCCGGTCGACGCGCGCACCGATCTGTGGTCGCTGGGAGTCGTGCTGCACGAGATGGTCGTGGGCGAGCTGCCGTTCAAGGGCCACTACGACCAGGCGATCCTGTATTCGATCCTCAACGAAGAGCCCGAACCGGTGACATCGCTGCGGTCCCGCGTGCCGATGGAGCTGGAGTGGATCATCGAGAAGTGCTTGGCGAAGGGCCCCGCCGACCGCTACCAGGACGCTCGCGAGCTGATCGTGGACATCGAGCGGCTGCAGCGGCGCGCGGCCTCCGGCCGGACCGCGTTCCAACCGGTGGACCGTGCCGTCAAGCCGGCCGAGCCGCCGCCCGCCGAGGCTCCGGCGCGGCACCTGGCTTGGGTGCGCGCGGTCGTCGAGCGCCGGCAGGCCATCGCGCTCTGCGCCATAGCTGCGGCGGCCGCCTTCGCGGCAGGCTTGGCGCTCTCGGGCGGGGATGCGGAGACAGCCCGGGAGACCCGTCGGTTCACACTCCGGCCGGCGAGCGGCCTCGGCGAGGGACAGGCCATCGGGCATGCTGCGATCTCGCCGGACGGTCGGAACATCGCGTTCAGCACCAGCGGCTCCAGCGGCTCGCTCTGGATTCAGCCGCTGAACCGCCACGAGCCTTACCGAGTGGAAGGGGCAGAGGGCGCGCGGCTGGTCTTTTGGTCGCCCGACAGCAATTTCGTGGGCTTTACGAGCAGCGCCGGCTTGGGCAAGTTCGGCTTGCGCGGCCGAGAGTTGACCATGCTGGTGGACGAATCGAGCCTGGGCATCGCGGGCGCGACTTGGAGTGCCGATGGCCAGTTCGTCATCTACGCGCCGGTCGGCGGGCCGATGCTCCGCGTGTCGTCCCTGGGAGGCGCGCCGAGGCCGCTTTCCGATCAGCCCCCGCGACGCCGCGGAGTGGTAAACGGCCTGTCGGCCGTGGCCGTTTCGGACAACGAGGAAGTGCTGCTGTTTTCGTTGCACATGTCCGATCGGGACGTGCTGATGGCGCGGCGCGTGACAGGGGGCGAAGTCGGCCCGGCCGTCGAACTGGCCGAGGGTGCGGAGCCCGTCTACTCCGACACAGGACATCTGCTGTACCGGCCTTCGCTGATGTCTTCGTCGGTCTGGGCGACGGAGTTCTCGCTGGGGCATCTTACGGTATCTGGAGATGCCTTCGCCGTCGTGCAAGACGCTTCCGATCTGTCCTTGGCAGCTGACGGGACCATGGTGCATCTGGACAATCGGTTCACCGGCCAGATGGGCTTGCTCTGGCTCGACGAAACCGGGCGGGCGGTCGGAGAGGTCGGAAGGCCGCAAGCTTGGATCGTTGGCCCGCGCTTGTCGCCGGCCGGCGACCGGGTCCTGGTGTCGGGCGGCACCGGCCGGGACTACGACCTCTGGATTCACGAGTCCGAGAGGCCCGTGATCCATCGCGTGACCTTCGGCGATGCCAACGAGAGTGGCGCAATCTGGTCGCCTGACGGTGACAGCATCCTGTTCGCGGAGCGAGGCTCGTCGGGACTCATGCTCCTGCCGGTGGCCGCGGGCAGCCCGGCGCAGCCGCTTTATGACGGAGACGAGCCAGGCCTGACGCCTCTGGACTGGTCTCGAGACGGGCGCCACATCCTGCTTCAATCGCGCAACGTACTTGGAGGCTGTGCCTGGGCGGGGGCGGGGAGGCCGGGGAC
>JAJDZN010000047.1 GCA_022824585.1 Bryobacterales bacterium
CGTCGGGGCCGGCGGCGGCAAGGGGATCGAAGCGACGATCGCGTTCGGCGGCACGGCTGCGGTCACATCGGGCGTTTGGCTTCCCTGCGGCCGCAGGCCGGAGGTCTGTCTGGTCGGCGAGTTGGCTCGAACTGTCGAGGCGTATATGCTAACGGAGGCCGCTCGGAGGGGTGAGAGTCTGTGTCGCAGAACTACAGGTCCGCTGACCGCAAGCATGCACCGCGCACTGTCGCGCTGGACAATCCTTGCCTTGGTTCGGCCAGCAGCGACGTCGCGCTCACGCACCTTGCCGTATCTTGATGTGCGTCACTTCCGCCGGGCAAGCAGCAGAGTTGGACGGACCCTGTTGCCGGAAATTGGGACGGAAGAGTGATGAGCGAAAATCCCGAGATCGTTGTCATAGGAAGCCTGAACGCTGATCTCGTTCAGAATGTCGATCGCTTGCCGAGGCCGGGCGAGACCATTGTCGGCGGCAACCTGCAGACCTTTAGCGGGGGCAAGGGTGCGAACCAGGCGTATGCCGCCGGTCGAATGGGGGCTCGCGTGAGCATGATCGGCCAAGTGGGTAGCGACGGCCTGGCGTCACTCCTGCTGCAGAGCCTGCAGTCCGCCGGTGTCCACACCGACTCGGTGGGCAAGGTCGACCTGTCGACGGGCGCGGCAGTCATTCTGGTCCTGCCGGACGGAGAAAACCTGATCGTCATCTCCCCGGGCGCGAACGCTACCGTTACCCCCGGCCTCGCGGCGCAGAGGCTGAGCGCCTTGAGCGAGGGCTCCTATTTGCTGTCCCAGCTGGAAATCCCGATCGAATCGGTCGATGAGTCCCTGGCGGTCGCCAAGACGCGCGGGGCGACCACCATCCTGGACCCGGCGCCGGCCCGGGAACTCTCTCCTGAACTGTTGCGCAAGGTGGACTTCCTCACCCCGAACGAAACGGAAACGGAGACTCTACTGGGGGAGCCGGGCTTGAAGATGGAGAGCGACGCTGACTTGGAACTCGCAGCGAAAGCCGTCCTCGCCCTTGGCCCTCGGTCCGTGGTCCTCAAGCTCGGCGCGCGAGGCTGTATGATTGCCAGCGGCGAGGGGAGCCAGCGCGTTCCCGGATTCAGGGTGTCTGCTGTTGACACAACCGCGGCCGGCGACGTATTCAACGGCGCCTTCGCCACGGCATTGGCCGAGGGCCGGAGCGTGCCAGAGGCAGCCAGGTTCGCGAATGCCGCGGCGGCGCTGTCAGTCACGCGACCCGGCGCGCAGAACTCGGTCCCGTCGAGGCAGGAAGCGGAGCGCTTCCTGAGCGAAGTCGCGGGTTGAATTGGCGAAGCGGAACCCAAGGAGGTTGAGATGTTTGTTGTCGAAAGCCTGGGACTGGCGATCTTCTTGTGCATCATCACCATGATGGGCTGGGGGTCGTGGGCCAACACGCAAAAGCTGGCCGGCAAGGAAGACTGGCCCTTCGAGCTGTACTACTGGGACTACGCGATCGGCGTGTTCCTGACAGGCATCCTGTTCGCCCTGACGCTAGGCAGCTTCGGGAACGTGGGCATGGGGGCGGCGGCCAATCTCGGACAAGCGTCCGCGGTGCCGATCGGAGACGCCATCTTGAGCGGGGCTCTGTTCAACGTCGCGAACATCCTTCTGGTCGTGGCAATCGACGCCGCCGGAATGTCGCTCGCTTTCCCGGTCGGCGTCGGGCTGGCCCTCGTGATCGGCACCGTGCGCAGCTATATCCAAGCGCCGAAGGGGGATCCGACCCTCCTGTTCGCCGGGGTCGCGCTGATCGTCGTTGCGATGATCATGTCGGCGCTCGCATACAGCAAGCTGCCGCCGGTGGCAGGCAGGCGCCTTGGGCGAGGCCTGCTCTACGCAATCTTGGCCGGCTGCTTGATGGGGTCGTTCTACCCGATGCTGGTCCGGGCCGTCTCGCCGGATTTCAGCTCGGGCGCTATCGAAGCCGGCTTCCTGACCCCGTACACCGCCTTGCTCTATTTCGGAATCGGCCTCTTGCTGAGCAACTTCGTCGTGAACACGATCTTCATGAAAGCCGGCGGAAAGACCTACGGGCGTTACTTCGGCGGAGGGCCCAAGCTTCATTCGCTGGGAATCCTGGGAGGGATGATCTGGATGGCGGCCCTGGGCTTGAACGTTATCGCATCGGGCGTGGCGGGACCCGCGATTTCTTACGCCCTGGGCCAAGGCGCTACCTTGGTGGCGGCCATCTGGGGGGTCTTCATCTGGAAGGAGTTCAAGGCCGCGCCCGCGAGCGCCTACCCCTTCATCGTGCTGATGTTCCTCGGCTACACGAATGGCCTGGCACTGATCGGAGTCGCGACTCTCTAGGCAACCGGGGCCGCGAGCGAGCCTGCAAACAGCGATACAGCTAGCCCGCGGGCACGAAACGAACGCACATTGGGCTTGGCACCGTCACGCTGACGCCAGTCGGGCTGAGGCGGCCCGTCCCGGTGTCGACGGCGAAGACGTGGACGCTATCCGAGCGCTGGTTGGCCACCAGCAGGAAACGTCCCTCGGGCGATAGCCGGAAGTTGCGGGGCCAGTCGCCGCCGGTCGGCACGCGCTCCACAGCCGCTAACCGGCCGTCGCCGGCATCGATGGAAAACACCGCGATCGTGTTGCTCCCGCGATTCGATCCGTACAGGAATCTCCCGTTCGGATGCACCAGCACCTCCGCCGTGGTGTTGGCCGGCCCATCGTATTCCTCGGGCAGGGTGCTGATCGTCTGGACATGCTCCAGCAGTCCCGTCTCGGCTTGGTAGTGCATCACTGCCACCGTCGACGCCAGTTCGTTGATCACGTATGCCCAGCGCCCGTTCGCATGGAAGGTCATGTGACGCGGCCCCGAGCCGGGCTCCATGCGGACCTGCGGGTCAGGAGTGCGCTCAAGCTCCGCGGTCTGCGGGTCAACCGAAAAGCTGACCAGCTCATCGGTCCCCAGATCCGGCACGATCACGAAGCGGCCCTCGGGCGTGAAGTTCGCCGAATGCGGGTGCGGCTCCCCTTGGCGAGTCGGATGGACACTCGACCCAGCGTGCGGCATGTTCGCCACCGGCTCGCCTAGGCGGCCATCAGGTTCCAGTGCTACCGTCACCGTGTTGCCATCCCCGTAGTTGACCGCTGCGAGTACGGTCGCCTCGCTGTTGACCGCCACGTGCGAGGCACCGCGCCCGGAGGTGGAGGCTCGATTGAGCTCAGTCAAATCCCCGGTTCCGAGATCGATGGCGTACGCCGCTGCCTCGCCCCTGAAGCCAGTCCCCTGCTCGCCCTCGCGACCAACCGCGTAAAGGATCTCACCCCGAGGGTGCAGCGCCAAGAAGCCCGGCCTCCCGATCCGCGCAGCCTCCCGAGGCGCTCCTAGGGCACCACTCTCCGCGTCGAACGGGGAGACATAAATGTGGTCTGCACCCGTGCCGAAGTACACCCACCGCTGCACTGGGTCAGTCTCCTCGCCGCATCCCGCGGCCAGCCAGACCGCTACAGCACAAGTCGCAAAGGTTCCCGATCGTTTCGGAAATGACATCGCTCCGCCTCCAGCGGTCTCGCCGCACTAGTCCGCCAAGCTTAGCTATCGAGCCCCGCAAATCACAAATAGAGAGCAACTTACTGGCGCCGAGCCGAACCTTGGTTGCTTCGTACATTACCAAAGTTTGAACGGGCATCTGCGGGACTATCCCGATCATCCGCGAACTGTACGGTTCATCATCAGAGCGCTGATCGCGAGAGTCGCTGGGCACGACCGGAAGCGCCTCTGTCAGGCTATTCACGATCCCTCAGTCTGAGTGTCCTTCAGGCCCGAAAGCGGAAAAAGTGAATTGGAATGCGCGTCCGCAGCTAGATATCGAGCACCTGCAAGCTGCATGACCGCGCCCTCAGCCATGAGCCGCGTCAGCCAGCCCTGGGCCTGGTTCTTTTGAACGTCCAATGCTCTAGCGACATCCTCTACAGCTCTGGGCTCGTCCAAGAACAGCAGTAGCGATTCTCGCACGCTCGCAAATAGTTGCTCGGCCGGCTCAAAACTGCCCATAAGACCAAGAGGAAGCCCCAAGTCCTGGGTGCCGATGGCTCGATAGCGAGTGGGCTTCGAGAGTTTCTCGATTGCGCCGTCTGCCACCAGCCGCTTCAGCCAGCGACGCCCCTGGTGCTTGTGAACCTCAAACGTCGAGGCCACCTCGTCCTCAGTCTTGGGCTCGTCCAGATACCGCACTAACAGTTCGCTGACGATTGCAAGCAGCTTCGCAGCCACGCGGAGTTCGGACTCCCGTGGAGGCTCGGTCACTGCCGTCGGGGTCTCCACTTCGACGGGCTGGGCGTCATCCCCCGTATCCTGAGCGATCTGAACCTCTCGCGGTGGGACGACGGATTTTGGCGTTGGAATTGCACTTGGGTGGGTGATCAGGAGTGAGTCGAGCACCTCTGGATCATCAGGATTCACCCATCGACGCGCTCCGCGCTCCAATAGTGCTTCGAGCCCCCTTCCCATCTCGCCTGTTGAGCGCACATAGACAGAAACGAATCGATGCCGGTCGAGCTGCTCGACCGCCCCGGCCCAGGTCCCGCCCTTCTCGAAGTCGGCGCTGACGACGAGCGCTGCGTCGGCCAGTGCATAGATCAGCTTGTTGCGCTGCATTGCGTGGCCGACGAGGAAGCCCGCGGCGGGGTCGTATGGACAGGCGAGGACTAGTCTGCCATCCATCAAGGCGCTTCGATATTCCCGGCGTGTCGCAGCGCGTTCGAGGCCGTCGGCCAACACGCATGCTACTGTCCCGCCAGCGTCTAGCGCACCGCGCATCGCGGCCTGATCGACGCCTCGGGCACCACCCGAAACCACTGTGCGCCGTGCTCCGGCGGCGAGCCGTCCGACGCCCTCCGTGTACGAAATCAAGGCATCGTCGACGTTTCGGGAACCGACGACAGCCAAGCCGCCCATGTCCAGATCCTCGCGCTTCCCACAACCGTACAGCACCGGCGGCGCCAGTTCTCGCAGTCGTCTCTTTAGCCGTTGCGGGTATTCAGCATCCGCGCGACTGGTGACCCAAAGCGCGCGCATACGCCAGCGCTCCATCGCTTGAGCGAGGAGGAAGCCCCGCCCGAGTAGACGATCAAGCCGGCCGGGGTCCAAGTCGAGTCGGCACTCTTTCAGCAACGTTCCCGCACCGGCCCGTAGCAGGTCAGCGGGTTCGTGCTGCGATTCCCGCAACCAGCGCGCGAGGCGGTTGTACTCACCGACTCCTAGAGGCTTGGGGGACGATCGCCGTTCCCGCCCGATGATCAAC
The DNA here is from genome assembly GCA_022824585.1 of Bryobacterales bacterium. GTDB lineage: Bacteria > Acidobacteriota > Terriglobia > Bryobacterales > UBA6623 > VXMF01. The sequence goes on from JAJDZN010000047.1 coordinate 5,286, forward strand.
GGCGCGGTCAGCAGCAAGATCGCGCGCGTGTTCAGGGAAGGGGCGTCGGTCACAACCGGCCTCCAGCGTCGGCGAGCGCGATTGGCCAGACTGGGCCACATCCTCGCCGACGCAATTCCCAAGCGGCAACGGTAAACGTCCATCGGGAGTCCACGACATCGTCCACCAACAACACGGGCCCAGGCAGGATGGCGTACTTGTCGACAGCGAGCGAACCGACAACGTTGCGGGCCTGGCGGTCACTGTTCTCCATCGTCTTTTGTTCCGGTCGCGTGCCCTTCTTCTGCAGAACAGGGCTGAACGGCAGATTCAGCGCGGCAGCTAGCCGACATGCAAAATCGGGCACGAGATGCGGATTCCGCAGCGACGGAATGGCGGCGACCCAAGTGGGTGGCGGGTCCGGACGCCACTTGCGCAACAACTCCACGCACGCATCGACCAGTTCGTTCGAGAACCGCCCATCTTGCAGCTTGCCGCGACTGACCAGTCGTCCCCAGCCAGCGTCGTTCCAGACGCATAGCACCCTTCCCTCTTGTGCTCGGTGTTCCACGTCGATCATCCCACCCGGAGGCCACCGCTCCCGCGGTTCCACCGGCAGGTTCGAACGGCGCAAGAAGGCGACCGCCTCGGATACGATCTCCCGACTGCAGCACGCGGGCAGCGGAGGCAGTGGTGGTGACGAGATCCCACCCGAGTCTCCATCGAGGGCTCGTATGAGAAATGCCATGTGGCCGGACGAGAGCTGCACGTACTCTTGCATCTCCGCCTGCTCCTTGCGCCGCAGATCCGTGAGGCGTTCCGCTCGTTTCCAGAAATCATCGCTCAACGACGCTGCGGTCAGCTGCCACGACGAACCCTGCCTGACGATCGGCGGGGGCGATTCCAGAGAAAGCAGTTGAAGAGTCTTTTGAATTCGGCCGGAGCTGACGTTGACCTTCGTCTCGATTTGGTTTTGCGTTAACCCTTCGTCGTCGGCTTCCAACGCCGCCAGAACCTGTTCCACCTCGTTGCGGGTGGGAAACGCGCTCCTAATGAAGTAGCCCGTGATTTCGGTCTCCTCTTCGCCGCTGAGCAGCACACCGCGGGCCGCCTCCAGCGCTCGCCCAGCTCTACCCACTTGCTGATAGTACGCCACGACCGAACCGGGAGCCTCGTAGTGGATGACAAACGCCAAGTCCGGCTTGTCGAATCCCATGCCAAGGGCGCTGGTCGCAATGAGCGCCTTCACGTCGTCATTGAGCAGTGCCTGCTCCAACGCTACTCTGTCCGGTCCAATCTTGCCGGTGTAGGCTGCCACCTCAATGCCGCGAGACCTGAGCCAAGCTGCCACCGAGTGGGCGTCTCGCACCGTTAACGTGTAGACGATGCCGCTCCCTGGCAGCGACGGCAGCCACTGAGCGAGCCAAGCGAGGCGTTCAGCCTGCCCCCCCCATTCGGATGGTCTGAAGGGCGAGTGATGGTCGGCTGAGATCGCCGCGCAGCACCTGTAGGCCCGGTCCTAGGATCACCTCAAGGTCCTCCATCACACGAGCATTGGCGGTGGCGGTGGTCGCCAGCAGGCGAAGGTTGGGCGGAAGGATTCGGACGATGCGCTCGATCAGACGATAGTGAGGGCGAAAGTCATGGCCCCAGTCTGAAATGCAGTGGGCCTCATCGATGACCAGAAGAGCGATATGCTGAGCGACTTCCGCCAATACCTCGTCGCGAAATCGTTCGTTGGCCAATCGCTCCGGAGAGATGAGCACAATGTCCACCGTATCGGTGCGAATCGCCTCCTCAACGCTGTCCCAGTCTTCTTGGTTGTCGGAGTTAATCGTCTTGGCGCGGACGCCCATCCGCTCCGCAGCGGCAATCTGGTTGCGCATCAGCGCCAACAAGGGGCTGACAAGTAGCGTCGGTCCCAGGCCTGCTTCGCGCAATAGCTGGGTGGCGATGAAGTAGACGAAGCTCTTTCCCCAGCCGGTCTTCTGGACTAGGAGCTGTCTGCGACGGCCCTCCACAAGGAGTCGGATGGCCTCTTCCTGTCCCTCACGGAATCGTGCGTCCAGCCGCCCAGTACCCGCCTTCAGGAGTTCCAGCGCCCGGCGCGAGTCATAGTGCATTTCGGCGCCTATTGCGTGGTCTTGATCGGTGCATCGACTGACGAAATCACGTCGCCGGTTTCAGCCGTCGAGCCATTCCGCTCGCTACCATGCAGCTTTGCTGCTCAACGGACCGGTCAGTCTAATCCCATTAGGGCCGGGCGAACGTAAACACCGCGTGCCCTGCGGCGATCGTGACATACTGACGGCCACCAGCCTCGTAAGTGATCGGCGAAGCCGCTATCTGGCCGCCCAGGTAGCGCTGCCAGAGCAGCGTTCCGTCCGTCGCGTCCAACGCATAGAAATGCCCTTCCCTGCTGCCGGAAAACAAGACATTGCTCGCAGTGGAAAGCAGGCCCGAGTCGGTCACGTCGGTCATCGAGAACTCCCACTCCATGTCTCCGGTGAGCGGGTTCAAGGCGCGCAAGGCGCCGTAACCGTCGTCCTCGGTGTAGGTCATGAACCGCCGCCGCACCGTCGACGCAACAGGACTGCGAGGGGTACCGCCCAGATAGCGCGTGCCCGGCTCGTACTCCTGGTCCCACTTGTAGTAGACCGAGTAGTAGCCCTCCCAGACGGGCAGGTAGAACAGCTTGGTCAGCGGGCTGAATGACGGGGCGTACCAATTCGTCCCGCCCTGGACGCCCGGCCAAGTCTTGGTCCCCTCGCTGCTCGGGCCCCGGCCAGGTATCTTGACCGGGCGGCCATCCTCGTCGAGGCCCGCAGCCCAAGTCTGCTTCACGAACGGCTTGCCCAGCAAGAACTCGCCCGTCTCGCGGTCCAGCACGTAGAAGAACCCGTTGCGGTTGCCCCAGAGCATCAGCTTGCGCCGCTCGCCTTCCCACTCCATGTCGGCCAGCACCGGGATCTGCACCGCGTCCCAGTCCCACTCGTCGTGGGGCGTGAACTGGAAGTGCCACCTGAGCTTGCCCGTGTCAGGATCCAACGCGATGACCGAGTCCGTGTAGAGGTTGTCGCCAGGGCGGACGTCGGGATTCCAATCCGGCGCCGGGTTGCCGACGCCCCAATAGGTGAGGTTGAGCTCTGGGTCATACGAGCCTGTCAGCCAAATGGAGCCGCCGCCCGTCTTCCAAGCGTCGTTCTCCCAAGTCTCGTGGCCCGGCTCTCCAGGTCCGGGGATCGTGTAGAAGCGCCACGCCTCCTCGCCGGTGGCGGCATCATAGGCCGCCAAGTATCCGCGGATGCCGAATTCCCCGCCCGCGGTGCCGACGATCACCTTGTCCTTGATCACAAGCGGAGCCACAGTCAGCGAGTACCCCTTCTCGTAGTCCTCCACCACCGTGGTCTCCCAGACCTTGTTCCCGGTATTGGCATCCACCGCAAGCAGCTTGGCATCCAAGGTGCCCCAGTAGAGGGTGTCGCCCCAAATCGCGGCGCCGCGATTGACTCGGCCGCAGCACGGATAGATCCGCTCCGGCAACTCGTGCTCGTAGATCCAGAACTCACGGCCAGTCGTCGGATCCAGCGCAACCAGCTTGTTGGGAGGCTCGGTGAGATACATCAAGCCGTCCACCACCAAGGGCGTCGCTTGGAACTTGTCCGTGGAGGAGGCCTGATAGACCCACTGCAGCTCCAACTCGTCGACGTTGTAGCGGTTGATGCCGGTCAGGCCGCTGAAATGCTGGCTGAAATAGGTGCCGTTGTACGTCAGCCAGTTGGCCGGCTCGGACCCGGCCTGGTTCAAGCGCTCTTGGTCGACTTGGGCGCAGAGGCAGGCGGCGGCGAGAATCGCCAAGAATGCTGGGCGCATTGCAATAGGATAGCCGACAGGTCCAAACAGCGAGGGGGCCGCCGCGCGGATAGAATGGGCACTCATGAGGGCGGTCGTGCAACGCGTGAGTCTTGCCGAGGTCACGGTCAACGGCAAGACCGCAGGCCGGATCGACGGCGGGCTGCTGGTCCTGCTGGGGGTCGGCAGGGGGGATACCGCCAAGGACGCGGCCTACCTGGCTTCCAAGACCGCGGGCCTGCGCGTCTTCGAGGGCCCTGACGGACGCATGACCAAGTCCGTCAGAGACATCGGCGGCTCTGTCCTGGCCATCTCGCAGTTCACCCTCTTCGGGGATGTTCGCCGCGGCCTGCGGCCCAGCTTCGATGGCGCCGCCGATCCCGAAGCAGCGGAAAGCCTCTACGAAGAATACGTAGCCCAACTGCGAGCCGCGGGACTGGAAGTCGCGACCGGGGTGTTCCGGGCAAGGATGCGTGTCGAATCCGTCAACGAAGGGCCGGTGACGATCTTGCTCGACTCGACGAAGCTACTCTGAGCGGCCGCCCGAGCTTCCCTACTCGTAGACGACGGCCACGGCGCGGGTCCAGCCCGCCGAGGCGCGTTTGATCTTGGTCGGAAAGCAGATCACATCGAAGCCCGTCGAAGGCAGTGTCTCGAGGTTGCCAAGCTTCTCGATCTGGCAGTAGCCTCGCTCGATCCCTGCCTTGTGCCCTTCCCAGATGATCGACGGATCCCCGCTCTGGCGCCAGCGCTGCGCGGTATGGGGAAACGGCGCATCCCACGACCACGCGTCGGTCCCGACCACGCGGACTCCGCGCTCGGTCAGCCAAAGAGTGGATTCCCGGCCGAACCCGCAGCCCTTTGAGAGGTAGTCCTCATGGCCGTAGCGCGCACCGGCCGAGGTGTTTACGACCACGATATTGAGCGGCTGCAGCTCGTGGCCGATCCGGCGCAGCTCTCGTTCTATGTCTTCAGGCTTGACCAGGTAGCCGTCCGCCAGGCCGCGGAAATCGAGCTTCACGCCCGGCTGGCAGCACCATTGGAGCGGAACCTCGTCAATTGTGATCGCCCGTTCCCCGCCGTCCATCGTGGGATGGTAGTGCCACGGCGCGTCCATGTGGGTGCCGTTGTGGCTGGAGATGCGAACGTCCTCAACCGCCCAGCCCATCCCTTCGGGCAGCTGGTCCGGCCTCAGACCCGGAAAGACGGCGCAGACCTCGGGCGCTGTTTCCGCGTGCCCGCGGTAGTCGATCTCGGGCAGCATCGCATCCGGGTCGGAACGGATGCCCGCCTCGAGCGGCACCGAGATGTCAACGAGCCGCCGGGGCATTCGTGATTTCCAGGTCGGACTTGGAATGGCCCACCGCATGCTTGCCGCGCGAGCGCGCCGCCTCGCGCTCCGCGGCATCGAGAGTGCTGTTGAACGTGGCGCCGAAGCCGTCGACCTGGCGGTAGGCGTAGCCCTGCCAGGGATCGAGCCCATCCACGCGCGGATCCCCTCCCTCGCGCAGGATTTCCTCCAAGCGTTGCGACAGCTGAGCCCGCACCGGCTCCAGTGCAGGATCATCGGCCAGGTTGTTCATCTGGTGCGGGTCCGCGCGGCAGTCATAGAGTTCCTCGGCCGGCCGCTTGCCCAGCCCCACCTCGACCTCGCGCGGGAAGCGCTCGCGGGTCTCGGGAAGCAGCAGGAAGTCCTTGAACGGCCCGTCGTCCAGGTCCCCGTGCGGAGCCTTGTTGGACGAGATGAACTCCGGCCCGCCGGTCGGCCAGCGATCCGGCTCATAGTTGCGGATGTAGAGGTAATCATGCGTGCGGATGGCTCGCATGGGGTACGTCGCGCCGTCGGGCCGGCACCACGTGTGGCGCTCCATGGCGGTGACCACGTGGTCCCGGGCGGGGTCGAGTCGGCCCTCGCCGGCGGCAGTGAGCAGCGGAACTAGGCTGCGGCCGTCATGGGACTCGACAGGGTCCACGCCCGCGGCTTCGAGAAACGTTGGCGCGAAGTCGGTATGGCTGATGAAGTCTTCGATGGTCCTGCCGCCGGGCGCCCGACCGCCCCAGCGGACTGCCGTGGGCATGCGCGTGCCGCTGTCGTAAAGCGTGGCTTTCGTACGGCTGAATGGCATGCCGTTGTCCGAAGTCACGACGATCAGCGTGTTGTCCAGCTCGCCCATGCTTTCAAGCGTGTCCAGCATGCGGCCAAGGTGCCCGTCGAAATGCTCGATCTCGTAGTAGTAGTCCAGCAGCTCGGAACGAACCTCGGGAGCGTCTGGCAGGTAGGGAGGGACGAAGACCTGGTCGGGGTCCAGCCCGCTGCGCGCGCCAATCCCGGGCTCGTAGTCACGGTGCGGCTCGGTCGCTCCGAAGAAAAAGAAGAACGGCGCCCCCTCCGGGCGGTCGGCCAGGAAGTCCTCGAAGTTTGACGCGTAGTCGCGGATGTCGATGCCATCCGGTGGATCTGGCTCCAAGCGAGCGTCGTACTCGGTGCCGAAGGGGTGCCGCGCCAGGCCCGCCGCCCGCCAGTCGCCCGGTGCCCACGGCTTGCCAACGAAGCCGATGTGATAGCCAGAATCCTCCAGCAGGTGCGGGAAGAGAGGGTAGTCGGGCGGCAGCGTGCCGAAAAGGACCCCCGCCTCCCCAATGCTC
>JAJDZN010000307.1 GCA_022824585.1 Bryobacterales bacterium
CGAACTCGGCCGGCAGCGCCCGCGAGGTTCAGCCCTCTTTGGCCATGTACCTCAGCGCGTCCAACACTTGGCGCTGCGGCACGGTCAACTTGCCGCGAGGCAACGGCAACAGCGGCGCGACCCGCTCGTATTGGGCATCAGTGAGTTTCATCTGGTCTATGACCCCGCCGCAACGTCACCGCACTCTGACACATCTGCGGCGAAATGTGAACAGTGCCTAAGCGCAACGCGATCGGCTCGCCGTGATGGCGGACCGAGAGGTCCCCGTCTGGTCGTTCGACCACCTCGACGCGCGCGCCCGCGTAGCTGGTCCGCTCCCGTCCTGGCAGGAGATGCAGGATGCGCCAGCCGTACTTGACCGTGTTGTGCCGGGTGACTGTACGCGGGTGGTGGAAGGCAAGGACGGCGTCCAGGTCGAGCGCCGGGTCGAGCTGGCGGTAAGCCGACTCCGGTTGCGCCGCCTGGACCCGGAAGCGTGTGTTGAAGGGCGGCAGGAAGCGCTCCAGCACGGCCTGGCCTTGACGATCATCGTGGCAGCGACATGGCAGATCTCGGTCACGAGCCGGTCCTGGAAGGTACCCGCGAGGTGCTCCACACGGCCCTTGGCCTGCGGCGAGCGGGCGAAGACCTGGGTGATCCCCAGTTCCTGCATCGCTCCGGCGAACTCGGTCGCAGGACGCTGGGCGCGGCGTCCGGCCGGGACCAGGAAGACGCCGTGGCGGTCGGAGTAGAGCGCGAGCGGCAGTCCGCGGCGCTGGACGATTTGCTTCATCAGCGAGAAATAGCCGCGTGCGTCCTCGGCTGGCCGGAAGAGCGCGTAGGCCACATCGCCGGTCGCGTCGTCAACCGCGAGCAGGAGGGTGAAGGGCAGCATCCGCGCGCGGTGCTCGGGCGGTCGTCGCTGGCGGGGGCTGGGCATGCCGGCTTGTTGCAGGATCCGCCTGACCGCGAAACGGCTCAGGCCGAGCCCCTCGTGCTCCCAGAGCAGTTCGCTCAGGTGCGTGTGGTTGGCGCCCGGGTAGCGCTCGGCGGCAAAGCCCACGACGGCCTCAGTCAGAGCGGTCGGTAACGCGTTGTGCGGCCGGCGGCCGCGGTTGCCGTGGGCCAGCGCCGGCGCTCCCTGCGCGCGGTAGTGCCGCCAGCAAGCGCCACACGTGGCGCTCGCTCACACCCAGCACCTCGGCGGCTTGCTCCGGTCGCAGTCCGCCCGCGCTCACACGCTCCAGCACGTAGCGTTGCGCCTCTTCGGACTGCGTCACTGTCCGTCTCTTCCCACTTGCGTGTTCAGGACTGACCGAATCGTTGCCCTTCGACAATGAATGCAACTGCCTCCCAACCGCGATCGAACGTGTACGCCTCCGCGCGGCCTGCGGGATCTTGGATAGCCAAGATTCGACGCTGATCGGTGCCCGCGTGCTCAACGACGTACAACCAGTAAGAGCTGGCATGAGTGCGGGCATGCTCGAACTGGGTTCGGGTCATGGCGACAGGGTGTTCGGCCCAGGAGCCGCTGAGTGACTTCACTTCGCACCATGCGACAGGTTTGCCGTCGTTGTTCACCCGGTACAAATCGAACCCTGGATTGTTCGGCAGAGTGCGTCGCCAACTGTGATCCACCTGGAGGATGTAGTCGATGGCCGCCTGTTCGAGAGCCATCCGCGCCTCGTGCTGGTCGGGCCTAGGCTGGGCATCCTTGCTATCGTGCCGAACGGCGAGGTACGACTGGAACGCCTCGCGACCTACGGTCGTGTTGGACTTGGCTGCCGTTCCCGATTTGGCACTGTCGCCGCGTGGATCCAGAACTGGGAGTGTTGAGTTCTGGCGGACGTCATCCCCGTTCGCGGCCTCGATTCGCCTTTGCAACATCAACTCAACCATCAACTCAACCTCCTCATTGGTGATGCCACTGTCTCGGAGCAGTATCAGGCTCGCCAGATCGAAGTTCGCGGCCTCAGCGAGTCGACCGAGGTCCTCCTCTTTGTCCGAGAGTTCCGGTGCTGGCATGAACTCAATGTGTTTCAGCAGCAGCCGATTCGGTGTCCAGCCAAGCGAGTCAAAGGCCACATCGGCGGGTGTGGCAAAGTTCTCTTCGGCAGTGGGAATCCACTCGGCTTCGTTCAAGAGCCTGACGAACTGCGGCGGAAATCGCCTAGTTTTCTCGGAGTAGTAGAAGTACGTGTACGTGCCGGTAAAGTGGTTCTCTGAGGACCAGTCAACAGCGCAAAGTTGGTCCCACAACAGTTGCGCCGCTTCCGCCCGGCGCTCTGCCGCCAAGCCGGCGAGCGAGTTCACCAACTCGCTCAAGTGCTCCACCGCCCAATCACTAGCCGTGGGCGGCACGGTCGAACGAGGCCGACCGACATGGTCTTTGATTGGTTTCCATTCGGCCTCCGAGTTTCGATGGTCGTACCGGACCGGGACGACCCGCAGACCGTCGGAGGCGCCGCACTCGACAAGCAGCTCCACGGCATCTTCGGTACTCAGTTCCGCGACGGACGGATCGACGAGCTGCACATCCTTCAGGCCTAGTAGCAGAGACTGAATCGCGTTAGTCGGGATGTACGCCTCCTGCGGCGTCGCCCACCCAAGCGCCTGCAAGTCTGCGTCAACGATCCGCACGAAGGGCGTTGACCGGAGCGCCCTAACCAGTCGTCTCTGCATCTCAGCCGATTCGTATCGGTAGACCCTGGTGATCATCGCGATATCGGCCCGGTACTGGTATTCGCTAACGGATGCGTCCTCGTCGCGGTACCGGGGGAGGACTTCTGAGACGATCCGATCGACCGGGTCGAACGCTCGCAGGCCGACGCCGGCAAGGAACTCGTTCGCTCTTTCAGTCGTGTGTACCGTCTTGCGGACGATTGGCTGTCCGAGGCCGGGCGCCGCCGTGAGATAGGCATTGGGGCGGTCTTCGGTCCCGGGAGTCACGTGCCTGCCGTCTGCTAGCCGGATCAGCGGAACCTGACTGAACCAGGCTGCCTGCCTCATCGCGTGTTGATCGGCCAAGAACTCGTACAGATGCTGAATCCACTCGTCCGGCTGCTGCTCTAAGAAAGACGACGTGAGGCGGCGAATCAAACTCCCAGCTCCCGCCACTTCCTCAACCTCCTGGTCATGGCGCAGGTAGTCGTAGAGTTCGCGGGTTTGCGCGAATGAGATGTCGGCGCTGAGCCAGCTCAGTTCTGCTTCGGCGCCAAGCACGGAGGACAGCTGCTTGCGGTCGAACAACTGGCGCAGTGCCGCCGTACCGCCCAGCACGGCCCGGGGCGCGGCCACGTAGCCGGTCGGATGTGCAGGCAGGAGTCGCTCACGGCCTAGCGCCTCTTTGGTTGCCTCATGCAGCGGAGCGAACATGTTGTCCGCGCCGAACTTGTTCGAGTCGATGGGCAGACACGCCAGCGTGTCGACGGTCAAGAAATCGTTGTCGCGAAGCCAGAGCAACGAACGCCGGAGCAAGTCGGAGGTCTGGCGCACCAGATCGACGTTCCACCGGTCATTTCTCAGCACGTTCTCTCGGCTCGGGGTCGTCCGATACGGGCCCTGCGCCAAGAAGCGAAGATGAGTTTCGTGGTCGGTCGGAAAGAACACGGCCAACGGAGAGTGATGGAGCTGCTTGATCGGACCGATGCGCTGAGCCTCGCCCGAATCAAGCGAGAAGCCGATTTCGACCGCGCCGATTCGTTGGCCGCCATGCTCGACTTCGTCAGAAAAGACCAGCCACTCGTCAGCCCACTCGGTGCCCGGCCGATCACTGACCACGGTCAGATGATCGACTCCCTGGGCCAGCGACCGACGATCGGCGAGGAAGTGACCGCGCGGAATGCCTTCTACCGACCAGGAGATTTCTTCGATCTCACTCAAGAACCGCAGCGCGGGGCCGGCCTCGCGCTCTAACGCTTCGACGATCTCACCGCGACTCTCCGCCAGCTCTTCCTTGAAGGGGATGACAATCACTGTCGAATCCGGACTGCGTTGAGTGGGCTGGACCGGGATCGGGTGGACATAGTTTTCGATGGCAAAGTCTTCGTC
>JAJDZN010000102.1 GCA_022824585.1 Bryobacterales bacterium
GAGGAGCGCTATCGCCAGCGCACCTTGGCCCACCTGCAAACAACCGCTAAGGAGCTCGGTTACCAGCTGATTGCCGCTCCCACTTCAGCGCCCACGCCGGAGCCCGTTTCGGTGCTGGCGACCTGAGGTGTTTCACATCAGGATTTGGGATCTCAACGCCTTTGTCTGAGGTGCGCCAAGGCGTTCCCTACCTCACAATATTCCCCGAACAGTAAGCTAATGTCATGGATCACGAAATCCATCGCATCATGGGAATACGGATCGTCGGAGACTACACACTTGCGGTGGAATTTGCCGACGGCACGCAGCAAGACATCGACTTCCAGCCTGTGATGGCAGGAGAGCTATATGGCCCTCTACTTGATCGGTCGTTGTTCGGCAAGGTGAGGGTGGACCCTGAAGTTCACACCCTTGTGTGGCCCAACGGAGCTGACTTCGATCCGGCGACACTCCACGACTGGCCCATCTACAAAGACGCATTCTGCGAACGGGCGAGGCAGTGGAACGCAGTCCCGCCGGCAGAAGCCAGTTCCTGATACGGACCCCTAATTCGGAGTGCTGGCAGAGTCCTCCATTGTTCGCCGACCGGCTGTCGAAATAACCTAGATCATCCCACTTTGCGCGATGAACGTGCTGCTCATAGACAACCGAGACTCGTTCACCTTTAACCTGAGCCAGCTCATCGCGAGGGTCACTGCCCAGACTCCACGGGTAATTGACAACACCGCTTCGCACTGGCGCGACGTAATCTCGGAGATCGGCGCCGAGGCGATTGTCATCTCTCCCGGCGCGGGGACTCCCGCACGCTACGAAGACTTCGGGGTCTGTAGCGAAGTGATCCTAGAGGCAGGCATCCCGCTACTGGGTGTCTGCCTAGGCCATCAGGGTGTCGGGCACGCGTATGGGGCGCGAGTTGTACCGGCCCCCGTCCCCATGCACGGCCGGATATCTCGCGTCTCGCACGATGGCAGCGACTTGTTCCGCGATATCCCCGGCAGCTTCGACGTAGTGCGCTACCACTCCCTCTGCATCGAGAGCGATTCGCTGCCAGCGTGCTTGACGGCAACGGCCTCGACCGCCGACGGAGTTGTGATGGCGGTGCAGCACAAGTCTCGTCCGCAGCTTGGCGTGCAGTTCCACCCGGAGTCCGTGAGCGCGGACTGCGGTGAGCAGCTGGTTCGCAATTTCCTCCGATTGGCCGCTCGGCACGCCCGGCACCGCACGATCAAGCAGACCCAGCCAACCAGCGGCCGGCCGACAGTCGGCGGAAGCGCCGCTGCCCGTGCCTCGACAGCGGGTCCGGCCCGCATTGAATCGCGCGCGCTGGAACGCTGGGTCGAGCCTCAAGAGGCGTTCGAGCGCCTCTACGCTGACGCCGAGCACGCATTCTGGCTGGACAGCTCGGCGGTGATCCCGAGCCGCTCGAGATTCAGCTTCATGGGCGATGCTTCCGGGCCGGAGGGGGCGGCCTTGCTGTACCAATCGGCGGACCGCAGTCTGACAGTGCGGACGCGGGTCGGCACCAAGACCAAGAAGATCACATCCCTGCTCGCAGAGCTGCGCAAGCGCTTGGGCCGTGCGGTACAGCTGGACCCTTCCCTGCCGTTCGACTTTCAAACCGGCTTGGTTGGATTCTTCGGATACGAATTCCGCAACGAGGTGGGCTTGCCGACGTCGCGCAGGTCTGCGACGCCAGACGCCGCATTCGTGGATTCCGAGCGATGCGTCGCATTCGACCATGCTGAACGCCGCGTCTACTTGGTCGCCCGAGTCGGAGCGTCTAGTGACGATCCAGCAGTCTGGTTCGACAGCGCCGAGCGGGCGCTGTTCGGCCAAGAGCGGGCCGGTAGCCTCCCCGCACTGGAGAACAAGCCCGTCATCGCGCACCTTGCGGACGGCCCCAAGACGTATCAAGGCAAGATCGAGCATTGCCAGACTGAACTGGCAGCCGGGGAGTCGTACCAGATCTGCCTCAGCAGCGAGTTCTCGGTGACATGCGATGTCGGGGCCTTCGCGGCCTATCGGGCGTTGCGGGAGCTAAACCCGGCACCGCATGCGGCATTTCTTCGCTTTGGGGATCTGGCGCTTCTCAGCTCATCGCCGGAGAGATTCCTACGTGTCGATCCGGACCGCGCGGTCTGGGCGAAACCGATCAAGGGCACCTGTCCGCGCGGAAGCACAGCCAAGGACGACGCAAGGCTGGCGGAGTGGTTGCGCAAAGACGAAAAGACGCGGTCGGAGAACTTGATGATCGTTGACCTGTTGCGCAACGACATCGGGCGGATCGCCTCGGCCGGCTCGATCCGCGTGCCGAAGTTGATGGACGTAGAGTCCTACGCCACGGTCCACCAGCTGGTGAGCACGGTCGCCGGGAAGCTTCCGCCGGGCCGGGACTGCCTCGACTGCGTCGCCGCTGCGTTCCCGGGAGGCTCCATGACCGGCGCGCCGAAGGTCCGTACCCTTTCGATCATCGACCGGCTGGAAGAACGAGCGAGAGGTCCGTACTCGGGCGCGCTCGGCTACTTGACCTACGGCGATCGAATGGACCTCAGCATAGTGATCCGAGCGATCGTGATGGACGGCAAGAGTGTCTCCGTGGCGTCTGGAGGGGCCATCGTGGCCATGTCGGACCCAATGGAAGAGTTCAACGAAATGCTGCTGAAGGCGCGGGCACCCTTGGCTTCCTTGGCGCTTGCGTCAACGGGAGATGCCGACGCATGGGAGCTGCGTTACGCCTCGCCGTGAGGGTGGTTGCCACGGCGGCCTCCTCATTCCGAGACCTCCAATCGCGGTCACGCTGAGGCTCAGCGGTGCGTGACTTCCAGCCCGCGAAGACGCAGGCGCAGCAACCTCCACCGATCAGTTGCGTGACCTACGGCGACGGTATACATTCGACCCATGAATCGAACAACGCTGTGGCTCGCCGCGTCGTTGCTGCTCGCAGGCAGCGCCCTTCTGCTTCGAACGCAGACTCAACACGCCGGCCCGACAACCGTGAATGCGTCGGACTACGCCGGCTTGCAAGAGGCCTTCGACGCGCTTCCGGCGACCGGCGGCCTCGTCCGGCTCCCGCCTGGCAGGTTCGAGATAGACGAGCCTCTGATTCTCTCGGTCGGGGACGTCCGTGTCGAAGGCTCGGGCGCGGCAACGCATATCGTCAACCTGAACGAGGACGGCGAACCGGCAGTCATTGTGCAGTCCGCAGTCTTTGATCCGGACGCTTCGGTTCGCCACAATCGCGACAACTCGCTTTGGCGAGTCCAGTTGGCCAACTTCCGAATCAGCGGCAACCCGAAGAGCGGCGACGGATTGCTGGCCCGGTTCGTGGACGAGATCTACGTCGAAGGTCTCTCGGTCGATCGCAACGGCGAGAACGGAATTCGCCTGGTGCACTGCTACGAGGACCCTCGGATCGCGGATTCCATCCTGACCTACAACGGAGCGTCGGGGCTACAGGTCGAGGGCGGCCACGACATCGTGGTCAACGCGAATCAGTTCGAGGAGAACCTGGACGCCGTCCGCGTGATCGACAGCTTCAACCTGTGCATGAACGCGAACAACATCGACGACCATCTACGGCACGGAATTGTCGTCGAGAACACATATGGCTCGGTGCTCTCGGGGAACATGATCGAGGAGTGCGCGGGCACCGCGATCGTCTTGGACCGCGACGTCTACGGAGTCACGGTCAGCGCGAACGTGCTGGCCCACAATAATGCAGGCGGCGTGGATCTACGCGACGCCTGGGGTTCGACAGTCAGCGCCAACACGTTTACGATCAATCCGGAGTGGTCCGTACGCATCGGAGAGAGCAGCGGACGGATTACGGTCACCGGAAACAATTTTTCCAACAGCTTTCTCGGGCAGGGCACGAAACGCGAGGAAGAGTATGACGTCGAGTGGCCCCAAAAAGGATACGCGCGCGGCGTGCTTCTGGAGGGTACGAGACAGGTTACCGTCACCGGAAACATCTTCACCGGGTTGATTGGGCCGGCGGTTGAGGGACGGGGGACGCTCAAAGATGTCCTGCTGAGCGCGAACGTTGCAGCGGATTTGTTTCGCAAGGGCGGCTCGGGTCAGCCTTTCATGTTTGAGAACCCCGACGGAGTCCGCATCTCGGAGTAACCGCGACCGGAATCCATGCAGTCATTGCACCAGGTCTAATGATCTATGCGAACTTCTATGAGTTGCCAATCATGAAAGACCTCATCCCGTTCTTTGCCGACAAGGACAAGGAATGGATTCCCGGAAGAACCGCGTTGGGCGTCTATCGCTTGGCGAGCTGAAGGAGAACCGACGATGCCGCACCCTCGATTGAATCGACGTCAATTCCTGAACGCCTCTTCGGCGGCGGGCGCCAGCTTGGCGCTCGCTAGCACGGCGGCCGCGACGCCGCAGAGCGCCAACGACCGCATCCAGGTGGGCGTGATCGGCCCCGGCGGCCGGGGCACGCAGGTGATGAAGGAATGCATCGAGTTCGGCAGTGCATACAACGCCCGCCTGACGGCGGTTTGCGACATCTGGAACCAGCGTCTGGAGGCGGCCGCCAAACTGGTCAGCGAATCCTACAGCGCGCAGCCAAAGTCGTTCCGGCGATACGAGGAACTGCTGGCCGATTCAGAAATTGACGCGGTGATCATCGCCACCCCCGATCACCAGCACGCCAAGATGCTCAAGGCCGCGGTGGAAGCAGGCAAGGACGTCTATTGCGAGAAGCCGATGGGTAACGTGCTCTCGGAGACCAACGAGGCGCTCGAGGCCGTCGAGAAATCGGACCGGATTGTCCAGATTGGCACCCAACGGCGGAGCTACCCGCGCTATCGTTCGGCGATCGACATCATCCAAGAGGGCCGCATCGGCGAGATCGTGCGTGTCGACGTCATCTGGAACGCCTATAGCCCTTATCGCTGGGCGAAGAAGCCCGAAGAGCTCGACTCGTTGAAAGAAAGCGATGTCGACTGGGAAGCCTTCTTGATGGGCAAGCCCTCCCGCCCGTTCGACCCCAGAATCTACCGCTCGTTCCGTCTGTTTCGAGAGTTCTCGAGCGCGATCATCGACCAGTGGATGACCCACGGGGTCGACGTCATCCACATGCTCACCGGAGAGCCTTACCCGCTCAGCGTTGTGGCGCACGGAGGCCTCTATCGCTTCCGCGACTACCGCGAGAATCCGGACGACATCCAGACCGCTCTCGAATACGGCAGCGGAGACCGCAAGTTCCTAGCGACTTATTCGACCTGCCTCAGCAACGCCGCCGGCAGCGCCACCCGCGTGATGGGAACGCTCGGAACTATGGAAGTCGAGAACGTCTGGCGCGTGTCCGGCGACGGGAGCGAGCATCCAGACGCCCTGACCGAGGCGGAAGACATTCCGGAGAAGCCGGGGACGCAACACCACATGGCGAACTGGCTCGACGCCATGCGTCGGCGAGACCGCAGCATCCTCTACGCGCCTGTCGAGGCCGGCTACGGCCATTCGATCGCCTGCATCATGGCGACGGACTCTCTCTGGAGCGGCAGGCGCAAGACGTTCGAACCCGAAAGCAACCAGATCCAAGAGGGATAGTCGAGGTTTTCTAGCTGAACTGCATGTCCGCCCCAGGCCATTTCCCGCCCGACCATGCCTGCGTGCGGGCAAGCGCCGGTCTCGCGCCTCCGCCCGTCACCGCCGACAACAGCCTTCGAGCGATAAGGACGGTGTTCCAGTGCTGCCGGACGAACGCAGCCCGTCGGGTGAGCTGCGTCCTCAGAGCTGCCGCCTTGCCGGCGTTGCTTTGCGCCTGCGCCCCGCCGCCCGGGCCGCCGCAGGCGCTCGAGCTCGTCGGCGTGCTGCACGACGAAAACGCACTGCGACGTCCGCATGACGTCGAGCTGAGCGCCGACATCGCGTTTGTCCCCGGCAAAGGCGGCTCGCTCGCTCTGATCGACATCTCCGATCCTTCCCAGCCGACACTGCTCTCGGCGCTCACGGACCTGCCGGAGCTGGAGGATGCGGAAGCCGTGCTGCCCTTGGGAGAAACCCTGCTCGTCGGGACCCGTGACTTTCTCTCCGTGGATGTGAGCGACCCCCGGCAACCCAAGGTCCTGAAGACGATCAGCGACCGGGAGCGTATCGACAAGATCAACGGGATGGTCAAGATCGGCGACTTCGTGTTCACGGCGAACAAGATCGGCTTCATCGGCGTCTTCGACGTCTCTGAGCCGCGAAACCCAAGGCTGGTGGACGCCTTCGACGCGCGGACTCACGGACAGACGAGCCCGCACGACATCGCCCAGGTCGACGACTCCCGCATCATTGTCGTCGACACCGGCCGCGGCACGGCTGCGGCGGTCCAGGTCTACCGAGTGTTTGACGATCAAGGCCGTCTGGCGCCCGTATCAGAATGGACCGCGGAGGGGCGTATCCCCTCCCACCGAGGGACGCGCCTCGATATCGAAGGCGCCAACCGCGTGGCCGTGTCGGGTCGCGTCGCCTTTCTCGGAGCCTTCGTGCCCGACCGCGTTTCGGTCGTCGACCTGAGCAACCCGGCCGAGATCTTCCAAACCGCCAACTTGCCGGTGTGCGACATCGACGCCACCGGCATGACGATCGTGGGCAAGGCGCTGTTCGTCTCCGGCGGAGAATGCGTAGAAGCGATCGACGTTTCCGACCTGGCGCACCCGGTTTCGATCGCTCAATACCGCAACGGCGACCTCTTCCCCAGCCGCGAAGTCCTACTCGAAGGCGAGCCTCGATACGACAACGGTCACGACTTGGTCTACCGCGACGGGTATCTCTACGTCAGCGCCCAGAACGACGCGCGCTTCGGCGTGCTCAGAGTGAACGACCCGCGCGCGCTGGAGTTGACCCAATGAGGGCCTCCTGCTTGGCGATCGCTTGGCTCCTCGCAGAAGCTTCACTGGCGCAATCCCTCGACCGCGCCCCCAATTTCATCGTCATACTGGCAGACGATCTTGGGATTGGCGATCTCGGGGTCTATGGCGCGACCTCCCAGAAGACGCCGCGGCTCGATCGCATGGCCGCCGAGGGCTTGCGCTTCACGGACTTCTACGTGTCTTCACCGGTGTGCTCGCCGTCGCGGGCGGCCTTGCTGACCGGCTGCTATCCCGTGCGGGTCGGCATTACGGGCGTCGTGCCGTACCGCTCAAAGATCGGCATCCACTCCGATGAAACGCTGCTGCCGGAAACGCTCAAGAAGAGGGGTTACCGCACAGCCTTGTTCGGCAAGTGGCATCTCGGCGATCACGAGAGCTTTTCTCCCCTGCGCCACGGCTTCGACGAGTTCTTCGGGACGCCCGCATCCAACGACATGGGGCCTGACATGGATCTCGAGGTTCGCCGCCAGGGCAAGGCGGGCATCGGCCTGAGGGAGGGGGACGAGACGATCGAGCTACACCCCGACCAATCGCTGCTGACCCGTCGTTACACCGAGCGGGCGGTGCGGTTCATTGAGAGCAACCGCGACCGGCCGTTCTTTCTATACCTCGCCTACAACATGCCCCACACCCCGATCTTTGCGAGCGATCGGTTTCGCGGTAGGAGCAGCGGAGGGCTGTACGGCGACGTCCTCGAGGAGATCGATGACTCGGTCGGGCAAGTGCTCGACGCCGTCAAGCGAGTTGGAATCGACGAGCGCACGCTGGCGGTCTTCACGTCCGACAACGGTCCCTGGCTGATCTTCGGCGACCACGGCGGTTCCCCGGGCCGCCTCAGGGGCGGGAAGAAGCAGACCTTTGACGGCGGGGTGCGCGTACCGGCGATCATCCGCTGGCCCGGGGTGATTGAAGCGGGCCGGGTGAGCTCCAAGATTGTGACGGTGTTCGACTTGCTTCCCACGTTTGCCAGGCTCGCCGACGCCCCCCTGCCGCAGAAGGCCATCGACGGAATCGATCTCACCAGGCTTCTGCGAGGCGAGGCCAACCCATCGCTCGCGCGGAGGCCTTTCTTCTACTACTGGAACAATGAGCTCAGAGCCGTAAGAAGCGGTCGCTGGAAATTGCAGTTCCCTCATGTCGACCATCAAGCCCCCGATCCAGCTGCGATCGGATTCGGCGGCAAACGCGGGAAGGTCACGGATGTCGAGCACAGCTTGGCGCTCTACGACCTCGAACAGGACCCGGGCGAGAGCAAGAACGTCGCCGCCGAGCATCCCGGCGTCGTCGGGCGGCTTGAGCGTCTTGCCGATCAGGCCCGCAGCGAGCTCGGCGATTCGTTGACGGGAGCCGCTGGCGCGGGTCTTCGGCCGGCGGGAAGGATCTGACTTTCCCGCATTCAACCGAGCGCAAAGATTCTCCGCTCAACCGCCCTGGAAGCAATACAGCGCCGCCGCGGTGCGGACGTACATGCGCCTCCCGTCGAGGGCCGGCGTAGCGTAGACGGGCTCTTCGAAGTCGTGCTGCGAAAGCGGTTTCCAATCACGGCCGGCTTCGATTACCGTTGCTCTGCCCGGCTCGCTGAACAAGTAGACGCGACCGTCGGCCCCAATCGGTGATGCGTAGTACTTGTCGTACGCTTGCGGAAGCCGCCCTTGCGTCGCGACTCGCCCGGTCTCGGGCTCGAGAACCGAGAGAATCCCGCCGTCCTTCACGAGGTACAGCAAGCCTTTGTAGAGCAACGGTGACGGGACGTTCGGCAGAAACTTCTCGAGACGCCAGAGCAGGGCCGGCGTGTCGGTCAGATCGCCGCGGCCCTCGCCCGGCTCGATGGCGACCAGCGCGTTGGAGGCAGTGCGCTTGGCGACCTCGAAATCCCAATCGCGGCGGTCTAGAAAGCCGTCGGAGTTCAGATCAATGATCTCGAAGCGGCTCTTGGGCTCGACTGCGAGAAGCTCGGGCTCGGAGATCCTGCGGTCTGAGTCCTGGTCGGCTGCGGCGAGCATGGCGGGGAAGTCGGGAACATCCTCGTAACGCCCGCCGCCGGCCCCTTCCCAGGAGTTGACGAAGATGCGGCCGCCGGCGACGATCGGCGTCGACTTGGGCTGCCATGACAGGCCACGAACCCACCAGAGCTTTTCACCGGTCTTCTGATCGTAGGAAGCAACGCTGTATGCCCCCGGGACAATGATCTGGGCTGGGCCGGAGGAGGGCTCGAAAACCGCCGGAGTGGAATACGAGCGGGTCGATTCGGGACGTGCAGTCCTCCAAAGCCGCTCGCCTGTGTCCTTGAAGACCGAGAGCAGATATGAATCCGTATCCTGGTCAGCGAGCAAGATCAGGCTGTCGCCGACGATGACAGGAGACGTGCCGTGGCCGTTTGCATTGTTGAAGGGCCCAAGCGGAAGGCGCCAGCGCTCTCGCCCGGACCGGTCGTAGGAAAGCAGCCCGAAGTCCCCGAAGAACACATACACGTTTCCTTCAGCGTCGACCGCCGGGCTCGGGGAGGCCGGCGAGTTCGTTGGCTGGTAGCGTTCCATCCTCGGTCGCGGAGCCTTCTGGCGCCACAGCGTCGCTCCCGACTTCTTGTCGATCGCATAGGTCCACAACACGCCGCCGGCATCCACGACTTTCTGGCGGCCCGCGTCCGTGCGGGCGCCCCCCTCGGCGGCCGTGAGGTAGATCCGGTCGCCGTGGAGGACGGGGGAGGAGTGGCCCGGCGGGAGCGGAGAGCGCCAAACCAGAGCGCCCGGCGCGGAGAAATCGGCTGGCGGGCGGGCTGTTGCCGAAACGCCGTCTCCGTTGGCCCCGCGAAATCGGTTCCACTCTTCGGCCGAAGCCGCAGTAGCCGTCACGCAGAGGACGAGCCGAAGCAGAGTGCGCACTGCAAACACTATAGGCTCAAGCAGGTAGATTGTGCCTACTACCTTTCATGCTGGCCGTGGGCCAGGCGGTGGCCTGAGCGGGCCGCCGGGTCTGGCTGACCAGTCCCACCAAAGACCTGGAGCGGTCGGGCAGGCTTCCGCCAGAGCTGCAAATGGTGTCTTTGCGGGAAGGGATGCACGGGGGAAAGCCCATCGGCGACGATCTATTCCGGTCCTCGCAAGCCTCGCGAGCACCGGAAAATACCTCGAAAAATCGTGGTATCCCCAAACCCTACATCCTGTACCTTTGAAGTCGCCAACACCCAAATCTACCATTCGGGCACTCACGTCTGTAGTTCCCTAAATTATTGTTTGACAAGCACCTAGAGACCCTGCGCTGCCGATATAATCGTCGCGTGAAACGCACTGCGGCGGCATTCCTCCTCTTGCTGGTAATGGTCCTTGCCAGTTGCGGCGAACCGCCTGCGGAGATGCCGGAAGTGCCGGCAGCCGATCTGCCACCCGCCGAGGTCGCCGGCGAAATAGAATCCGCGCGTGTCTCGCCTACCGACCAGACCGCCGACTGGCCGGCCTTGGCCGCAGCCGCCGATGGCAGCCTGTGGATGGCGTATGTGGAATGGAACGGCAGCGACGCCGACACAGTCGTAGTCCGCCGCAGAAGCCCGGAAGGCACCTGGGGCGGGCCGATCGTGCTCAGCGACGGCAACTGGGACCACTACCTGCCAGCCATCGTGGCTGTGCCGGGCGGGGCAATGGCCTTTTGGTCGGGCCGCAACGAGGGCGCTTTCCAACTCTACGGAGCCAGTGTCAGCGACTACTCGGAAGTCGGCAAGATAGAGACCGTCGCCGAGTCCCCTCACTCGGACTTCCATGTCCGCGCGGCAGCCAGCCCGGACGGGGACGTCACCGTCACTTGGCAGTCGTTCCGCGACCTGCAGTCCGATGTCTACGCCCGACGCCGAACCGCCGGCGGCTGGGGGCCCGAGGTTCGCGTGTCGCCGTCCGATGCCAGCGACTGGGAACCCTCGGTCGCGCTGGATTCGACGGGCCGGGCCTGGATCTCCTGGGACAGCTATCACGCCGGCAACTATGACGTGTTCCTCGCGTCTTTCGACGGCCAGAGCGCGGGCGAGCCGATCGCGATCACTTCCGATCCTAGGGCCGAGTTCCATTCGAGCGTCGCGGTGGACGCGGCAGATCGGGCGTGGATCGCTTTCGACACCGCCCGCAAGAATTGGGGCAAGGACTACTCCGAGTCCAGTGCAGCCGAGGGCAGCGAAGGACTGCACGCGCGCAGGGGCCTGGGGCTTCGGGTGTATTCCAATGGCCGCGTCTTCGAGCCGGTTTCGCAGATCGCCGACGTCCTGACCGGCAGGATGTCCCGCTATGCGGAACTGCCTACGGTGCGCTTTGATGGAGGCGGCTCAGCTTGGGTCGTGTTCCGACACTGGACGATTCGGAAACCTCACGAGATGTTCCACGTGTACGCCACGCGCTTGGGCGCGGACGGCTGGACGATGCCCGTGATGCTCTCCAACAGCTCGGGGCGCAACACGCAGAGAACGGCAGTCGCAGCCGGCCCGGATGGATCGCTGCAGCTGGCCTTCGCGAGCGACCTGCGCTCCCCGGAGAACCTGCCGAAGGACCAACTTCACGCCCTGCATTACAACGTCTTCGCGGCCGCCTTGGAGTCTGTTGAATCTGTCGAGCCGGAACTCGCAGAAGTTGTGGTGACGCAACCCCGCGCCGGTTTCGAACCGCGCCAGCGGGAGACCATGTCTGCCGGAGGCAAGACCTACTCGCTCCTGCTTGGCGATTGCCACAGGCACACAGACGTGCGCGGCCATAGCGCGCGCGACGGCTCGATCGAGGACACCTACCGCTACGCGATAGACGCGGCCAAGATGGACTTTGTCGGTCCGAGCGACCACAACGAAATTCTGGGCGGGCGCTGGCCGGATTCCCTGCGGGACTACCAATGGTGGTACGCGCAGAAGATGGTCGACCTTTACACCCATGCCCCGAAGTTCTGGGGGATCTACACCTATGAGCACTCGATGAACCGTCCCGGAGGCCACCGCAACGTCCTCTACCTCAAGCGCGGCGGTCCGCTGCGGCCGATTGATCGCGCAAAGGGCCTCGAGGCGCCGGATAACCTGCCTCCGGTGATGTGGAAGTGGATGGAGGACAACGCCCTGAGCCAAGCCGGCCAAAAGGTCGTGGTAGTGCCGCACACGTTCGCTGCCGGCCCGCTGGCTGATTGGAACTGGGAGCCGGCGCCGTTTGACTGCCTGCTCGAGATCTATCAGGGCTCGCGCGGCAGCTACGAGATGTTCCAGGCTCCCGAGGGAGAGAAGCGCGGCGGCACTCAGGTGGACGAGCCGGGGCACTTTGCCCAAGACGCGCTCAACAAGGGACACCGCTACGGATTTGTCTCCTACAGCGACCACGGCTCGACGCACAACTCATGGGCCGCGATTTGGGCGGAAGCGCCGACGCGGGACGCGCTGTTCGACGCCATGCTGGCGCGCCGGACGTTCGCCGCGAGCGACGAGATCTACGTCAAGGCATCAGCAGCCGGGCACATGGTCGGAGAAGAATTCCAAGCCTCCGCATCGGACCCGCCGGAAATCCGGATCGAGATCGAAGCTCAAGACGAGATCCTGCGCGTGGATGTTGTCAAGAACGGCGAGTACGTGTTCACTCATAGCCCGGGCGGCCGAAAGGCCGAGCTGACGTACAAGGATTCCGAGGCTACGCCAGGCGAATCGTACTACTACGTGCGCGTCTTCCAGCGCGACACCGACAAGCCCGATGGCGACCCGGAGATCGCTTGGACTTCGCCCTTCTTCATCGACTACGAGTAGCTTCCGCCGGCACACCGACGAATCGCTGCCTCAATTGGAGGTGAGCGTCACCGACATATCCACCATTCCCGGCGGACGCTGGTTCTTGCCAGCCCGCTTGCCGTCGCCTAGGTCTCGCCGGGCCACTTCGGCCAAGGCCTGCAAGCGTTCGACCACTTGTGGGAACTTCTCAGCGACGTTGCGCTCCTCTCCTATATCGGTCTCCAGATCGTAGAGCTCGAGCACGGGGTTGGATTCATAGTCGGGATAGCGCCCGCCCTTCCTAGCGACATGCAATTTCCACCTTCCACTGCGGACACCGTTGAGATGAGACATGAAGTAGTAGTAATACGCAACGTGCGGCGACGGTTCAGGCTGGTCGTCAAGTAGCAGAGTGCGGATGTCTTTGCCGTCGATCACCCGGTCTGGCGGCACGGACGCGCCGGCCAGCGCAGCGAAGGTCGGCAGGATGTCTACCGATATCGCGACTTCATCGGTTGTCGTTCCCGCAGGCACGCGGCCCGGCCAACGGACCACGAAACAGAC
Source organism: Bryobacterales bacterium (assembly GCA_022824585.1). Taxonomy (GTDB): domain Bacteria; phylum Acidobacteriota; class Terriglobia; order Bryobacterales; family UBA6623; genus VXMF01. The sequence continues at coordinate 13,150 of JAJDZN010000102.1, forward strand.
GCGGTGACCGCCTTCCCAGGTTGTCCCCTTGCCGCCGCGCAGCGGGGCGTTGCTGGCCCCGTGCTGCACGGCACCGCCGTTATCCGACGTGAACACGACCATCGTGTTGTCGTCGATTCCGAGTTCGTCGAGCTTTGCGAGAATCTGCCCGGTCGACCAGTCGATCTCTTCCACAGAATCGCCCCAAGCGCCGTTCTTCGACTTGCCCGCGAATCGCTCGGAGGAATACTGCGGCCAGTGCGGCATGGTGTGCGGCAGATATAGGAAGAACGGGCCTTCCTTGTTTTCCTCGATGAACTCCAAGGCCTCTTCGGTGTAGCGCTTGGTGATCAATCTCTGGTCGGGCTCCTCCTCGATCACCTCTTCTCCGCGCAGCAGCGGGAGCGGGGGGTAACGGTAAGGCTGCTTTCGGGAATCATGCCCCATGTCATTGGAATACGGTATTCCGAAGTACGAGTCGAACCCATGTCGGGTCGGCAGGAACGGAAGCTGGTCGCCCAAATGCCACTTGCCCACGCAGGCCGTCTTGTAGCCCACTGCCTTCAATGTCTCGGCCAAGGTGATCTCGTCGGGATTGAGGCCCTCTTGGTTGCCTGGAAACAACACCCACTGCCCCTTCTCGCTTTCATCTAGGCCGACGCGCCGGGGGTAGCTGCCGGTCATCAGCGAACTGCGCGAGGGGGTGCAGACCGGCGCGGTCACATAGAAGCTGGTGAGCTTGCGTCCTTCGGCCGCCATCTTGTCCAGATTGGGGGTGCGGTGCAGCTTGGAGCCGAACGGCCCGATATCGGCGTAGCCAAGGTCATCGACGAAGATCACGATGAAGTTCGGCGTGTCCGCGGCGCTGACAACCACCGAACTGCAGAGCGCGAGGGCGAGGGCGAACTTGGACATCCGGATGCTCAATCGAGCTTGGCGTCGGTCCGAAAGACCGACGGGTTGCTCACTCGCCTGCCCAGTAGCACGGGCCCGGCAACGCAGGCCAACATACCACAGCAAGCCGGTCGCTAGCACCAGACTGATGCTCAGAATCCCGACCGCCATTCCCAAGAGCAATCCTGGGGCGCCCCGCGCAGCCACTCCAGCGCCGGGGTGCCGATCGGGCTGCCCGGAGGCGCCGCAGGCATGGGCGCGGCCGGACTCGGAATGGGTCGACCCGGTCGCTCGAGAAAGCGTTCGATCTCGCGCCGCAGCAATCGATTGTGGGTATCGCCGCCGCGCGGCAAGAGTCGAGGGCGGATGCGCTCCAACGCCTCCGTCGCGTGGGTGCGCACCTCCGCCATCGGAGCGGCCTCGCCGAGTCCCATCAGCCGTTCGACGACGACCCGCTGCACGGCCCGCCGGACCGCGTACGCATATGCGGATTCGCCGGGCCAGTCGAAGACACTCTCCACCAGCGCTTCCAGCACCTCCCTCAGGTCCGGCAGGGTGGGGTCGAGCATTGCCTGCTCGACCAGCCGGGCGGCCCGGGACGGGACCAGCATCTGCGTGACCGTCAGGTCGGCCGCGACGATTGCAGGCGTCAGGGCATCGAATGCCGGACCGGTGCGGCGGGGGAACAACTCCCGGTGTGGGCCGTGCCCCGGTGGCCGCGGCGGAATCTGCTCCAGCACGCTTTCAGGCAGGGTCAGCTCGGCCGGATCGAGCGTCCGTAGCAGCGCCGCCAGCGCCGCTCGCTGCTGGTCACCCGGCACTGGCGTCACCGGCTCGCGGCCGTCGCCCCGCATTGCATAGACGTAGTCCAAGCCTCCGAGCGCAGATGCCGCGGCGTCTATCTGGTAGCGGTGATGGAGGTAGAGCGGCACGAGTGCTTCCTCCAGCGTCGCCAGCGGGCGTCCGGCGGGAATCGCGCTCTCGCCGAAGCGGTTGAGGGCGATGCGGCGCACTTGCAGCATCCGCTCGAGCTCGCGGGCGGGATCGGTGCCGTTAGCCCATTGGTGGACCCGCGGGTGAGCGGTCGTGTCCTGGTTCGTCAGGTAGCGCAGGTCCTCGCCCCACGCCTCGTCGAGCAGCCGCTGTAGCGCGAGCGCCGTGTCGGTCCCGTCCGGATAGTCTTGGTAACCATAGGCAATGGCCACCTCGTCCCATTCCCCGATGCCGACGTCGTAGGCGTCCGACAGGTCGATCCGCGCGTCCGGTCCCAGCTTCACAAGCGGGTGCGGGTAGTCCATGACCGAGATGCGCCCCTGGCGGCTCGCGTAGTAGTTGTGTCCGAGGCCCAGAGTGTGCCCCACCTCGTGCGCGGACAACTGGCGGATCCGTGCCAGCGCCAGCTCTGCCAGCTGGGGCACTTCTTCGTCACCGCGGAGATAGGGCGAAAGCAGCCCCTCGGCGATGAGGTAGTCCTGCCGGACGCGCAGGGAACCGAGCGTGACGTGCCCCTTGATAATCTCGCCGGTGCGGGGGTCGGTCACCGAGCTGCCGTAGCTCCAACCCCGTGTGGACCGGTGCACCCACTGGATGACGTTGTAGCGCACGTCGAGCGGATCGGCTCCCTCGGGCATCAGTTCGACCCGGAACGAATCCCGGTAGCCGGCCGCCTCGAACGCCTGGTTCCACCAGCGCGCGCCGTCGAGCAGCGCGGAGCGGACCGGCTCTGGTGTGCCCCGGTCCAGGTAGTAGACGATCGGTTCGACCGCCTCGCTGACGGGGGCTGACGGGTCGCGTTTCTCAAGGCGGTGCCGGCGCAGGTAGCGGCGGGTCATCGGCTCGCCCAGCGGCGCGGCGTAGTCGACGTAGGAGACGGCACCGTAGCCAGCACGCGGGTCGTAGGGACGCGGCGTGTAGCCGTCGTCCGGCAGCTCGATGAGCGCCTGGCGCTGGCGCACGGTGACCGCCTCGGAACTCGGGGCGACAGCCTCGATCGACCCGCGGCCGAAGCCGGGTCCGTCTCCGCGACTGTCGCGCGCGAAGGTCAGCATAGCCTCCATCTCGGTGTTCCGCGGAAACCCCTTGGTACGCGGGAGGTATACGGCGCTGCGTTCCCGGTCGAGCTGGTACGTTCCCGGCAGCCTGTCGGCGACGCCGTGGACATCGCGCAACAGGAACGGCGTGGCGTCGACGAGGAAGCGCTCGCCCGTGCGGGCCGCTGCCGTGAACCCGAACAGGACGGATGTGGCGAAGGCGTCTTCCACCGCACGCCGCTCGTCCGGGTTGGTGGTCGTGGCACGGTAGGCGTGGTTCGGTTGGACCATCAGGATCTTGCGGCCGATCCGCTCGAATCGCACGATGCGCGTACCGCCGAGCTGGCCACGATCGAGCCCGATATCGTTCGAACCCACCCCGGCCGCCAGCGCGTTGACATACAGCACCTCGACGCCGAGACGGCTGATTTCCAGCCAGAGCGTGCCGGCGTCATCGTCCCAGTAGAGCGGGAAGGAGCCGTCGAGACGCTCAAAGCCGGCCGTGTGCGACTCGATCGTCGGAAGGGCGGCGTCGCCCTGCGCGCGGGCCGGCACCGGGAGGCCGAGCGCACTCGCAAGTATCATGACTGACACCGTCAGCAACGCTGCCTGCGCTTTCGTCATCCGTCTCTCCTTGCGCGGACTCGGCTACTGTTTACCCCACGCGGGTGGCCTTAGACCGCCGACTCCATCCTACATTTTGTCCCCGTTTCAACTGTGGCGGATCGCCAGCTGCGGCGCTGCCACGAGGATGCGAAGGTCGCGGACGTTGTTTCCCGTGGGCCCGGTCATGATTAGGTCGTCGAGCTTCTGGAAGAAGCCGAAGGAATCGGACCGCCGCTCGAAGTCGGCCGGGTCCATTCCGAGCGACTGCGCCCGCGGCACGGTGGACTCGTCGGCAATGGCACCGGCTGCCGGAGAATTGCCATCGATGCCATCAGTTCCGGCGCTCAGGACGGTCGCCCGCATCCCCCGCTCGGCGAGCTTGCGGGCAATCCACAGCACAAATGCTTGATTGCGCCCGCCCATGCCATCTCCTTTGACCGGGCTGCTGAGCTCCCCTCCGCTCGTCACCGCGACGGTCCTACCGGGGTGGGCGCGGGACAGGGATTGCAAGCGGTCCAAAAGCAGATCGGCCGCGAGTTCGACGGGCTGGTCGTCGACGCTCAAATCACGCTCGAGCTCCCAGCCCAAGCGGCGCACTTCGCTTTCGAGCCTCTCCAATGCGGCGGCGTTGTCGAGCAAGCAGACCCACTGGCTCCGGGCGAATTCGGCCATGCCGGGCTTGGGCGTCTCGGCGAGAGTCCGATTCACGAAGAAGCGGCGAATCGAGGCGGGCAGCCTGGCAACGATGCCAAGCTCCTCGGCCGTCCCGTAGGCGTCCTCGCATGTAGACGCATCCGGCATGGTCGGGCCGGAAGCGACGGACGAGGGCTCATCGGGCGGCACGTCTGAGACATACAGCGTCATCTGCCTGGCCGGGTGCGCGGCCTGGGCCAGGCGTCCGCCCTTGATGAGCGAGAGGTGCTTGCGCAGGATATTGATCTGAACAATGTTGGCCCCGCAGGTAACGAGGACCTCGTAGAACGCCTGCATGTCGGCCAGCGATACCGATGGGTCGAGCGGGGCTTCGCAAATCGCGGATCCTCCGCCCGACAAGAGGCAAACGAAGAGATCGTCGGCACCCAGGCCGGCAACTTGATCCAGCAAGAATCGGGCGGACTCGTCGCTTGCTCGGTTGGGATAAGGGTGCCCTCCCACAAACTCCTTGGCGCCCCGCAGCGGTGGGTCTGACGCCACCGGCGCCACCACCGCTGCAGCCGTTCTGTCGTCCGGCAGCAGCGGGAGCAACGCCTCGCACATCGGATGCGCGGCCTTGCCGACACCCGCCACGAAGATTCGCCGCGCTTGGCGAAGATCGACATCGCTTCCGAGTGCGGTCAACACTTGCCCGCGTCGCGCGAGGCTGGCGGACATGACATTGGCCAAGGAAGCGTGATCCAATGTCTTGAGGAACAGGCGCAGCAGGCTGTGCTTCATGGCAGGTCGAATCAGTCCAGCACTTCAGGATTGACGATATTGGGCGGGCGTTCACCGGCCAGGCCCGCCAGCACGTTCTCGGCGGCCATCACGCACATTCGCCTGCGGGTGGCCACCGAGGCACTCGCAATGTGAGGCACGAGGAGCGCGTTCTCGCACGCCAGCAGCTTCGGGTGGATTTTGGGTTCTCTTTCGAACACGTCCAAGCCGGCCGCCGCGATCGTTCCCGCCTGCAAGGCATCGGCCAGCGCCGCTTCATCCACCACCGGCCCACGCGAGGTGTTAACCAGCACGGATGTCGGCTTCATCGCTCGCAGTTCCGCGGCACCGATCAGGTGCCGGGTCTCGGGCGTTAGCGCACAATGCAGGGTCACGAAGTCGGCCTGCGCCAAGACCTCTTCCTTATGGGCGAATTCGATGCCCAGCTCTCGCTCGGCATCATCACCGAGGCGAAACGGGTCGTGGTACAGCACACGCATGTTGAACCCACGCCCGCGGCGTGCCACGGCCTGGCCGATGCGCCCCATGCCGAAGATTCCCAAAGTTGCACCCCACACGTCCCAACCCGTGAACAGATCGATGCGCCACTCTCCGTAGCGTCCCGCCCTCAAGAAGCGCTCCGCCTCCCCGATCCGCCTGCCCGCACCCAAGATCAGTGCGAAGGCCAGGTCGGCGGTCGTGTCGGTGAGCACGTCCGGTGTGTTGGTCACAATGACCCCGCGCTCGGTGGCCGCGGAAACGTCGATGTTGTCAAAGCCCACGGCGATGTTGGACACGACCCGGAGGTTGGGAACGGCATCGAGCAAGGGTGCGTCGATACGGTCGGTAAGTTGGCAGATCAACCCTTGCTTGCCGCCCAGCCGAGCCTGCAATCGCGCGCCGGAAAGGCTCTTGTCCGAGTCGTTGTAGTCGACTGCGACGCGCCCCGCCAAGTGGTCAATGGCCTCCTGGTAGACGTGCTTGCTGACGAGCACCGGACGCAGCACGGTTGGGTATTCTCGCACAGGCTCGCGGCGCACTGGACCGCATCCGGGGAGCCCTGCCCCGTCCGATACAATCTCAATATGGCGAAACTCGGTTTTCTCGGACTCGGACTCATGGGCAAGCCCATGGCGGAGCATCTCCTGGCTGATGGCCACGAAGTTGCGCTGTGGAGCCACACAAGCTCGAAGGCGAAGGATCTGGCGAACTCGCACGATGGCGGACACTTTTGCGAGACACCGGCGCAAGTCGGCGCGTTCGCGGACTGCATCTTTCTGTGTGTCGGGGACTCGGCGATGTCCGAGGAAGTGCTCACCGGCGAAGGCGGCGTGCTGTCGGGAGTAAGCTCGAAGACCGTGGTCGCGGACTGCTCGACGATCGGGCCGAGCACGGCGCGGCGTATCGCTGCCAAGTTCGAGGCCGAGGGCAGCCACTACCTCGACAGCCCCTGCACGGGCTCCACGCCGGGCGCGACCAGCGGCACGCTGACCTTCATGATCGGCGGCGACGAGGAAGTCTTCGAGAGCGTGCGGCCCTACTTCGAATGCATGGGCAAGAACCTCTACTACTGCGGCGGGCAGGGCATGGGACTGCACGCCAAGCTGTCCCAGAATCTGGTGCTCGCCAACACCCTGCAGGGCTTCGTCGAAGGCATGGTGCTCTCCACCAAGGCGGGGGTGCCTCCCGATCTGATGTTCGAGATCCTCGACAACTCGGCCGCCAAGTCCGGTCTCATCGCCTTCAAGGCGCCGGCCGTCTTCGGCCGGAAGTTCGACGCCGCCTTCCCACTGAAGTGGATGCGCAAGGACATCAGCCTGATGCTCGAATCCGGCCGTGAGCTCGGCGTGCCGCTGCCATCGACCAGCCTGGTTCACGAACTCTTCAGCGCCGGCGTGGCCAAGGGCCACGGCGACGAGGACATCATCGCCGCGTTCAAGATGTTCGAAGAGCTGGCCGGGGTGGTGGTCGAACCCTGACCGCGCGGGCGGGCTGGGGCTATTCGGAACCGAACACCCGCTCGAAGATCGCATCCACGTTGCGCAACTGCCGCTGCAGCGAGAACGCCCGCTCGTAGTCCTCCGGGCCTAACACGGCGCTGATGTCGGGGTCGGCTTCGACCAGCTCCCGAAAGCTGCCGTCCTCCTCCCAGGCGCGCAGCGCGTTGCGCTGAACCCAGCGGTAGGCCTCCTCGCGCAGCACGCCCTGGGCGGAGATTTCCAGCAGCAACTGGCCCGAATACACCAGCCCGCCGTTGGACTCCAGGTTCTTGGCCATCCGCTCCGGATACACCAGCAGCCTGCGCACGAGGTCGCAAGCCTTGGCCAGCATGTAATCCACCAGCGTGGTGGAATCCGCGAGGATCACGCGCTCCACCGAACTGTGGGAGATATCGCGCTCGTGCCATAGCGCCACGTTTTCGAAGGCCGCCACGGCATTGCCGCGCACGACGCGCGCCAGCCCGCTGAGCTGCTCCGAGGTAATCGGGTTCTTCTTGTGCGGCATGGCCGAGCTGCCCTTCTGTGTCTTGGAGAAGTACTCTTGCGCCTCCCTTACCTCGGTGCGCTGCAAGTGCCGCACCTCGACCGCGATCTTCTCGACGGTCGCGGCGATGTTCGCCAGCGCGGAGACAAAATGCGCGTGGCGATCGCGCTGGATGACCTGCGTGGAGACTGCGGTTGCCTTCAGGCCGAGCTTGGCGCAAATGCGATCCTCGGCCTCGGGGCTGATGTGTGCCAGCGTGCCGACGGCGCCCGAGAGCTTGCCCACCCGCATCTGCTCCCGCGCCGCGTCGAAACGCTCTATGTGGCGCCCGATCTCGCTGTACCAGTTGGCCAGCTTGAGACCGAACGTGGTTGGCTCGGCATGCACGCCGTGCGTGCGGCCGACCATCACCGTGTCCTTGAACTCGAACGCGCGGGCGCGCAAGATTCCGTGCAATGCGCGCAGCTGCTCGGCGATCGGTTCAGACGCCTGCTTCAGCAGCAACGCTTGGGCAGTATCGACGACATCGTTGGAAGTCAGGCCGTAGTGCAGCCAGCGCGAGTGCTCCGCCACGCCAGCCGCCGCCATGGACTCGGACACCGAGGTCAGGAACGCGATCACGTCATGACGCACTTCGGCCTCGATGGCGTCAATGCGCTCCACGTCGAACTCCGCGTGTTGCCGCAGGGCTTGCGACGCCTCGCGCGGCACTTCGCCGAGTTCCGCCAGCGACTCGGAGGCCATCAACTCGACCTCGAGCCACTGGCGGTACTTGTTCTGATCCGACCAGATGCGGCCTAGTTCGGGCCGCGTGTAGCGAGCAATCACCCTTCTAGTTTCGCGCAGGGGCGGCCATCTGCCGAAGCCGCGAAGGGTGCGCCACAATTCCGTGCGGCTCATGCCGCGGCCTGCTCTTCCCAGCCGCGTTCAGGATGGGATTGGCTTACTCTTGTTCGCTATGGTGACGTTCCGGCACCTCGTAGGTTTGCCAAGCAACCTTCTGTGCTGTTAGCAACGTGACCTACTTGAAGACACTTTGGTCATCTGGGGAGGGGAGTTCGGTCGGCTGCCGGCGGGCCGGGGCGATTCGAACAACACGAGCAGCCCAGGGCGGGATCACGGCCCCAACGGCTCTTCTCTCAGGGTGGCGGGTTGAAGGGCGGCACGGTATACGGAGCTGCCGACGCGCTAGGGAACCAAGCCGTGGAAGACCCTGTCCGCCTGCATGACTGCCGCGCCACAGTGTCTGGCCTCTTGGGCATGAACTTCCGTGACCTGACCTACCGCCGCCACGGCCTGGACGAACGCCTGACGGACTCGAATTCGCGCGCGGTTAGGAAGAGTCAGTCGCCTGATTCCGAGTGCGGCCTCGCGCACTCGCCGCCGTCAACTCCAATTTGGATTACAGATCGGAATTCACGACATAGACCGTCTTGCCGTCGCGCACTTCCATGCGCCCGCCGTTCTCAAGGATGGCGGTCTTGGCGACTGCGCCGATCCGCTCGACGATTTCGCTGATCGGGGTGCGGAGCTTGATTTCGTCGCGCGAGATATTGACGTAGCGGTCGTTGAACGGCTTGTCCCACTTGCCCCGCAGGGGGAGTTCCGTGGTTAGCTTGACGGCCGCTTCGCCCATGCCGCTGAGCCCGTTGAGAACCCCGATCAGCCCTGCCGTGGTCGCCGCTTGGTTGTCACAGTCATACCCGGCCGACGTCGCGATTCCGACTGTCTTCATGAAGTCTCCCTCACCATAGAGCACGGCCATGATTCCGGTCAGCCCGTTGGCCAGCGACGAGACCACGCTCACCGGCGCTTCGTACGATCCCTTCTTGTAGGCATAGTACTCTTCATGGATCTTCTGTCGCGTGTCGCGCCAGTTGTCGAATTCGGAGTGCCACTTGACCACGTCGCGAATGCCCTCCGCAAACGGCCCCTCGTTGGGCACGGCCTTGATTCCGATATTGACCAGCTTGCGCACGTCCTTCTCGAAGAACGCCGCGCTGATCATCGCCCCGTAGGCTATGGTCGGGTGCGTGCCCCAATCGTCATTGGTGATGCGAGCGCCCCACAGCGCCCGCTCCGCCGCCTTTTGAGTCATTCCGGGATAGAACGCGCTCCAGATCTCATTGACCAGTTGCGGATCGATTTGGAACCAGTGCTTGTTATTCTCCTTGCGACCAGTGTCGGGGGCAACCAGTCCTTGGTCCATCAAGTTGCGCGCTTCTCGGTTCGCAACCCAGATGAAGTCGTTGATGTGGGTCTTCCACATCTGGGTGATCTCGGGATACGTGATGTCTAGGCCGTACTTCTCGACCGCATGCAAGGTGACGAACTCGATGTCGGTGTCGTCGTCGCTGAACGCGCCGCGAAGCGTCTCGGCCATGAGCGGTATGAATCCCCGCCGGTCTTTCGAATTGATCTTGAGTTCCGGGCTGCCGTCGTAATCGGCGGTATATATCCGGTCGACTAGGACTGGGATCGGTTCTTCGACATAGAGGTTCTCGAACGGAAAGCCGATGTAGTTGCCGAGGAGCTGCCCGATCCAAAACCCCGACATCTTGTCCATCAGCTCGTCGTGGCTGATGACCCGCTCCTTCGCAGTCGCGTGATCGACAAATACGGCCGCAGACAGCGCCAGCGCCCCGATCAGCCCCAAGTGACTCGCTCGTTTCATGAAGATCTCCTCTCTTTGCCTCGTGCGGCCCGTCTGGGCCGCACGCCGGACCTCTTTGATTCAAGAGTTGGCCTAGCGAAAGACTACCAAGTTCTCCAACAAAACACCGCTCCCTTGCGCCCCGCGGCATGGCTCACCGAGCACAACCCCCCGAACGGTGTGCGAAGTGTTCTCCAAGCCGCAGGCATGCCATGCGGAATCGCCGTACTGCCGGTAGTCTCCGTCCGGAAACACACCAACCTGCTCGTCCAGCTCTCCATCCAAGTAGAATTGCGCCGACCCTCCGCTTGGAAGATAGGGCACTGTGACGATAGCTCCCGCGCCTTCAAGGGTGTTCGTGGCGTCGAGTCCCTTCTCGTCCAGGACTGTCGCAAAGGTCATTTTGACGTTGAGTTCGTCTTGGTCCAAGGCGTTGGCCACCCTGTCTGGAGTCCATTCGGGCATCTTGTCTTCCGGAACGATCCGCTGGTTGTAGACGAACTCCGTGGGATAGCCGTAGGCGACACCGACCATCTGGCCCGCCCAGCCGCCCTTGATCCGGTCTTGGAGGTTCGCCAGCGAGATCGCGAGCTCGTTGGAATACGGTGGCGTGCCGCACTGGATCAGGACCAAGGCAATCAGCAGGCCGAACGTGGCCGCCAGACTGTTTCGCATAGTTTCGCTGCTTGCAGTCCCCGTCACGGTCTCAGGTGCTCAGAGGGTTGCAACCCCGATCACGGTGAGCCCGCAAGTGCACCCTAGGGAACATCAGCACGACGAAGGGCGTGGCACTCTTCGGCGCCTCTTTGAATTGGGATTTACATCGATGACTTGTAACTACACACGCCTCGACACCAACCGAGGCGTGTGTAGTTAGGCTACGCCTAGACAAGGAGTCTAGAGCTAGCTGCCTGCCCCGTGAATGCAGCGGGAAACCGATTCAGGACCGATTCGGTTCGGCTAGGAATTCCCTGACGCGGGCCAGCAGAGACGCCGTTCGGGAGGCAGCCTGCGCACGGTCCATGGGCTGCTCTTGAGGGCCGAGCGCCTCGTGCCGATGGACGACGGCGAACGGAGTGTAGTCCGATAGGCTCCGAGTTCGACACCCCCTTGCGCGAGAACTTCGAATAACTGTTCCAGATCGTGGGTCAGCGGATAGCTCTCACCGCGAATGGCCAGCCAAGCCTTGAGCAGCTTTTCGACGGCCTGCTGTACGTGAAAACCGAACACCTCGTCCGCCCCCGCGCTGTGTTCCAGCATGAGTTGGACAAGCTCAAGGTCTCGCTCTGCCGCCAGAACCAATGCCTGGGCGCACTTAAGGTCGCTCATAGAGCACCCTGCCTTCGCGAAGGGCGCGCGCAAGAACGTAGTTCAGCGAGTCTTTCCAGTACTCGACGTCGGCGGCGCTGTACACGAGGATGTCCTTGCGAACGCGCACCCTCGCGAGCGTCTTGTACAGACGGGCTTCCTCTTTCAGCCTCGATCTGGTTTCGTCAAACGACTCGGCCTCGATAACCACCAAGTCAACGTCTGATTCCGGTGTGGCGTCCCCCCGGCTTTGAGAGCCGAAGAGAATCACCTTTTCGGGGTCCACTGCATTGACAATCAGTCGCACCATTCGGTCCAGCAGCTCTTCGGTGACCGGCTCCATGCCAGCGCAGGACGACGGCCGACCAGCGGGCTGACGCTGCGTTTCGCTCCCTTCGGGCACTGCTCACGGCCTCTCGTGCGTGCGTCGCCACATGTCTTGGTCCTTACCCACGCGATTCAGCGATGCTCGAACCAGCGATGGCCATTGGCTCCCATGGTCTGGCTAGAATCTCGCACAGGTCCATTCTCACAGCCCTGCTTGAGCTATCGTAGCCCTCTTGCCAGCCATGGGCTCGATATCAATCCGCCGGGAGCCAGCCCCACGGCGGTCCGAATTGGCGGAGATTTCGGTGGTGAGCTTGGCAAGGGAGCGAATCGCTCGAACTCACTGACTCGCTGGCCGTCTATTCGGACCTACTGCGCCCTCTCGCGAGGGATTGGACGGCCTCCGGGAAAGTGAATGAACCTAGGCTTTCCACGGAACCGGACGGAGCGTCACTCGCTAAGAGGAAGTTCTGGACGGGTCGACTCGCCCGAGGGAGCCTCGCCCTCGGGCGAATCGACCCAGCCGCGAAGTCGCGAAAGATCCTATACATTCGTTAACGTTCGAGATACCCTAGTACTTGAGTACTTGGTTGCTGGGGCAGCCGATCCCGAGGCGGACCGCGGCCGAGCGCCCGCAGGCGAACTGTAGGGGCATCCGAGTTTCTATGCGGCCCAAAATCAGGCTTGCGCCCTCAGTCCGGCAACTGGCCGGAGTCGCCGTTATGGCCGGGCTGGCACTGGCGGGTCAGAACCTCAACGGAGAATCTGGCGAATCCGGCTCGTCTGAGGCGGCCGCAGAACTGCGCGCAGAGTCTGCTCCCGAAACTCAGGATGCGCTCCTCGACGAGGAATCCGAGGGCAACCGCGAGCGTACGGAGCTGAACCTGCTCGGCGAGGTCGACAGCGAAGCTGGCGAGAGCCGCCGCAACGAAAACGTCCGGCTGACGCTGATCGACAACAACGTCCTGAAGGAAATCAACATCCGCATGGGAACCACCGCGACAATAGTGCGCGAGTTCGATTCGGCAAGGGGCTACTTCGGCACCGAGTTTGGCAACCCGGCCAGCCGGCCGATGCACCTTCGCCCGTCCACGGGGCGCAACTTCCACGGCTCGTTCCACGAAACTCACGGCAACAGCGTTTTCTCGGCTCGATCGTTCTTTCAAGTCGGAGCGGTCCAGCCCGCGAACTCGAACGACTTCGGCATGCAACTGACTATGCCGTTGCCGGGCGAGTCTGCGTTCTCGGTCGAGCTAAACCACCAAAGAAACCGCGGCAACGTCAACGGCAACGTCTTGATGCCCCTGCCCGAGGAGCGAGTTCCGCTCGCGACAGATCCCGATCTGCGAGCGATCGTCTCAGAGATCCTAGGGTCGTACCCAGACGAGGCGCCCAACCGGCCCGACATCAATCCTCGCGCGCACAACACCAACGCTCCGCAAGTGATCCACAACGATATTGTCGGCGGGCGCTACGACCTCCCCCTGGGCGAAAACGACAGGCTGGCCTTGGACTACCGGTTTCGCAAGCAGAACGTGGACGCCTTCCAACTCGTCAGGGGTCAGAACCCCAACACAACCACCGGCTCCCACGACGGACGCTTCACTTGGAACCGGGCTTGGTCCCCGCAGACCTCCACCGATTTCTCAGCCGGATTCCGCCGCACGACCTCGCTGATCGTGCAGGACGAAACGGCCTTGGGCCCGCTGTTCTTCATGGGCAGGCAATTGCAGTCCCTCGGCGGCTCGAGCAGCCTTCCTTATGACCGCGTGCAGAACTTCTTCCGCTATGCCGGGACCGTTAGCACGACCCGCGGCAATCACAGAGTCGTGGCGGGCTTCGGCCTGACGCGCGAGCAACTCAACGGGATCGAGAGCTCCGGTCACCTGGGGATGGTGATGTTCACCGCCAACTTCGGGCGAGACATGATGACCAACCTGCGCCTGGGCACGCCGACCCGCGTCACGCAGTCGATTGGCATGACCCACCGAGGCTTTCGGCGCTGGCGAATGCAGTATTTTGCCGGGGACACTTGGAAGGCCGCTCGGAACCTGACGCTGGATTTCGGGCTGCGCTTCGAGCCCGCCACCAGGCCGGTCGAGGTCAACGGGTTCTCCGACCTCCCGTTTCGCTGCGACTGCAACAATTTCGCACCGCGCTTCGGCTTCGCCTACCGCACCAAGCTGGGCGTCCTGCGAGGCGCGTACGGCACCCACTTCGGCGAGATCTTCACCGCCACGTACACGCAAGAACGGTTCAACCCGCCTGGCAACATCCGCGTCAACGTCTTGGCGCCTAACCTGCTGGACCCGTTGGCCGGCGTCAACTTCGACACCACCGATCCCAAGGTGCGCAGCACCATAGTCCAGATCGATCCGGACTTGGTCGCCCCCTACTCGCACCACTACAACTTCAGTTGGATCGTCTCCAGCTCGCGGGGCGTGTTCGCAGAATTGGGCTACCTCGGGAGCCGCTCGCATAGGCTCATTGCCGGCTGGTTCCTGAACCGAGCCCGCAGCGTCGACGGCGTCCCGACGACTATCAGGACAATCAACGACCGCCGCCCGGACCAGCGCTACTACGACATCCGCCGCATTCTCAACGGCTCGCGCGGATATTTCGACTCGGCCAAGGCCACGGTCGGGCTGCGCGATGTCGGCGGACTGACGATGGATTTCTCCTACTGGCTGAGCAAGGCGATCGATCTCGGGGCGCACTACGCCAGCAACGCCAGCTCGCGCGATGCGTTCTACGGCCGCAGCCAGACCGAGGACGACGTCCATGGCGATGTCAAGTCCCTGAGCGACTTCGACCAGCCGCACGCCGCGCTGGGAAGGGTCACCTACCTCACTCCTCGGATCGGTTCTGCGGGAAGCACCCTGGACAGGGCTCTGGGTGGCTGGTCGTTGTCCTCTGTGCTGCTGCTGAAGACCGGCACGCCGTTCCTGATGTATACCGGCTCGGACGGCCCAGGTTTCGGCAACGTCGATGGCGCAATGGGTGACCGACCAAACCTGCTCGACCCGTCGCTGATAGGCCGCAGGATCGACCATCCCGACACCTCCCGGCAGATGATGCCGCGCTCCGCATTCAGCTATGTCCAAGCAGACCAGAAGAGCGGAAATATTGGCAGGAATGTGTTCCGCAAAGACGCCATCCAGAATCTCAACCTGTCACTGTCGCGCAGTTGGAAGATCGCCGGCGAGAGCACCCTGATGTTCCGCGTGGAGTCGATCAACCTCTTCAACACGCCGCAGTTCGCGTTTCCGGGCAACGAACTCACCGGCGGCAATTTCGGGCAGATCACCAACACCCTCAACGATGGCCGCACGTTCAACCTCGCTATGCGGCTGTCTTTCTGAGGGGGCTGGCCGAGCGCTTCGCGACCGCAGCCCCTCGGCCGCTAGCGGCTCGACACTTCCCAGGCCGGGGCGCGCCGATTGCGCTCGTCAAACGGGCTGCCTTTAGGAATCGGCACGCAACGATGGCCCGTCTCAGCATGTATACTCTGGTTGACTCGGGACCGTTGCGGGACGAGCTCCCGCCGGTCTGTTGACCCGGATCCCGCAAGACAGAGAACGCCGATGTTGCGCAGGACATTGTCCGGAGCCTCGATAGCTGCCATGGCATTGCTGTGCAGTGCGCCGGGAACGCCCGCGTCCGCCCAGTATGCCGCTGCACGCACGCCCGATGGCAATCCTGACCTAAACGGCATCTGGCAGGCGATGGGGTCGGCGCACTGGGACTTGGAAGACCACGCGGCCCGCCATGGGCCGGTCGAGGCACTCGGCGCGCTCGGGGCGATACCCGCCGGGCTCAGCGTGGTCGAAGGCGGCACGATCCCGTACCAGCCTTGGGCCGCCGAGCAGCGCGCGAAAAACTTGGAGAACTGGCTAAAGCTCGATCCAGCGGTGAAGTGCTTCATGCCGGGCATCCCTCGGGCCACCTACTTGCCGCTTCCGTTCCAGATCGTCCAGACGCCGACAAAGATCCTGTTCGCCTACGAATTCGGTGGCAACAGCCGAATTGTATGGCTGGACCGACCCGACAGCGAAGCTCTCGCCCCTTCGTGGATGGGCTATTCGTTGGGTCGGTGGGAAGGCGAAACGCTGGTCGTTGACGTGACTGCGCAGGTGGCCGACACTTGGTTTGACAGTTCAGGGAATTTCCACAGCGAAGAGCTCCGCGTGGAGGAGCGATACACCCGGACGGGGCCTAACACGCTCCGCTACGAGGCCACCATCGAGGATCCCAAGGTGTTCACCCGTCCGTGGAAGATCAGCATGCCGCTGTACCGGCGCCTCGAGCCCAACGCGCAGATTCTCGAGTTCAAGTGCGTGCCGTTCGCCGAGGGCGCCACCTACGGACACCTCAGCCGGGATGCCGAGGCATCGGAGGCCGAACCCGAGGACTAGAAGAGGAGACGAGCCATGGCCCACGCCAGCGATCACACAGTGCGTTTCACCAAATGGATGCTGCGCACCTGCGCGTTGCCGACCAGCGCGCTGCTGCTGGCGGCGCTGCCAGTGACAGTCCTTGCGGCCGACCCGCCGACCACGAGCTGGGGCGCGCCCGACCTGCAAGGCACGTGGGACTTCCGTTCCATCACTCCGTTCGAGCGCCCGAAGGAACTCGCCGACAAGGAGTTCCTCACGCCCGAAGAGGCCGAGGCCTGGGAGAAGCGCACGCTTGACGCCAGCGCCGCTCGGCGCAATCGAGACCCGGTCCAGGGACAGGGGGACGTGGATGTCGGCTACAACGCCTTTTGGCTGGACCGAGGCGAGAAGATGACCGGGACGATGCGAACCTCTCTGGTCGTCGATCCGCCGGACGGCCGGATACCGGCCCTGACCGACCTCGCCAAGCGGCGCTCGGATGAGCGCTATGCCCGCTGGGGCGGCGTCCCGTCCGGCCCCGAGGATCGGAACCCCCTGGAGCGTTGCATCGTGGGCTTCAACTCCGGCCCGCCCATGAATCCGGGCGCTTACAACAATTTCGCGGAGATCTTCCAAACGCCGACGTACGTCGCCATTCTCAACGAGATGATCAACGACCACCGCATCATCCCGCTCGACGGAAGGGACCACGTTCCGGAGAACATGCGCTTCTGGAAGGGCAGCTCGCGCGGCCGCTGGGAAGGCAACACGCTGGTCGTGACGACCAAGAACTTCACCAAGCACACCAACTTTCGCGGCTCGGGCCCCAACATGGTCCTCACTGAACGCTTCACTAGGACATCGCAGGAAACGCTGCTCTACGAGTACACCATCGATGACCCCGAATCGTTCGAAGCTCCTTGGTCGGTGGCGGTGGAGATGAAGAATTCGTCCGACCCGCTGCTGGAATACGCTTGCCACGAAGGCAACCGCGCCATGACCCTGATGCTCTCCGGAGCCCGCGTGCGGGAACAGAAGGGCCAAAGCGCCGACGACTGGCTGGCTTCTTGGTACGGCGGTGCAAAGGCGGCCAAGGCCGCTAAAGAAGCCGTGGAAAGCGAAGGGGCAGCCGCCCCGGACGACGAGAATTGATCAGGGACGCTTCGGCTCGCTGGGGTCCGCACCGTCGCGGGGCGCGCCGGTCCCGGATGAGCCCATGAAGAGCTTGCGCCCGTCCTGAAACGTGATGTCGCGACCGCTGCCCTTGCAGTTCGGATCGCACAGCCTGTCCTTGCTCTGGTAGCCACGCACCGTCACCGGCGTCCCGGGCACCAAGAGCGTCTTGGTGAGCCCGCGCCGCAGGAGGGTGTTGGGCGTGCCCGCCTCGAGTTCCCACGTCAGCGTCGCGCCATCTTCGCGCTCCATCCTCACGTGGACCCATGCATGGGGGTTGATCCACTCGACCATGACCACCTTGCCGATCACCCTGATCGGCGCGTTGGCATCGAACTCGGCGGAGAACGCGTGGTGCGCGTAAGCGCACGGAACGATCGCCAGCACAGCGGTCAACAGCAGCGCGGAAACAGCGTTGCGAATCATCGACCCTTCCTCGTCCTGTCCCATGCGGACCACTAAGAGTATATGCGACCCGCCACCGGGCGGGGCTGCGGACTTGCCTATTGACCGGACGTTTCGCGGTCGATGTTGGCCCGCGAGATGATGTACTGCCGGATCAGTTCCGTCTCGGTCTCGTTTAGGTCGTTGCCAAAGCTGTCCATGCCAAGATCCAGCAGCAAGCCTTCCCGCACGACTTTCTGGAAGGCGTCGTGGATGGCGTGGCTCATCAGGCGGAGGTCGGCATTGCGGTAGCCGCGCGCTCCGTAGCCGTGGCACGAGGCGCAGAACTGGTGATAGAGCGTCTCGCCTTGGGCCAATTCCTCGGTTGACGCTGTCATCGCCGGTTGCTTCGGAATCGACCTGTCGCGCAATGGCGGTTGCGGCAGAGCATGATCCGCGCCGAGCGAGAACACGAGCAGCTTGCCGAAATCGAGATAGGCAAAGCTGGCGCCGACCACTACTGCCACGTATTGCGTATTGCCGACTTGGTACGTAACGGGAGGAGCGATGATCGAGCCGTAGGCGTCGAACTCCCAGAGCCGCTTGCCAGTGTCGCTGTTGTAGGCCGATAGCGTCCCGCTTCCGTCACCTTGGAAGACAAGCCCGCCGGCAGTCGAAAGCACGCCTCCGATCCGCGCGGTCTCGTTCTGCACCTTCCAGACGGTCTCCCCGGTGAGCGGGTCGAAAGCCTTGAGAAACCCCTTTGGCTCAGGCCGCTCCCCCGCTTCTTCGATGAGCTTCGTGCGATCGGCACCCATCGCAACGCCCAAGTTCATGGTTCGCTGGCGCGGGCGGTAAACGCCGGTCTCGCGATAGTCCTTCGGGAGGGCGAAAAAGAACGGCGTGTCGTGCGTCGGGATGTACATCAGGCCCTTGGCGGCGTCAAACGACATCGGCTCCCAGTTGTGCGCGCCCGTGTTTCCCGGCAGGATCCATTGTGGCTCCTCCTCCCACACGACATCCGGATTCTCGACCGGCCGCCCCGTCTCCATGTCGACGTGGGTGGCCCACGTCATCGCGCCGTAGGGATGCGCCCTGAGGAGCTCGCCATCGCTGCGGTCCAATACGTAGAAGAACCCGTTCTTGGGCGCCTGCATGAGCACCTTGCGGTCTGCTCCGTCGACCTCCATGTCAGCCAAGACCATGTCCTGCGTCGCCGTGTAGTCCCAGTTGTCGCCGGGGGTGGTCTGGTAGTACCACTTCATCCGGCCGGTCTCGGGGTCTAAGGCCACGACCGACGACAGGAAGAGGTTGTCACCGCCTCCGGGCGAGCGGATCTTGCGCGACCACGGCGTGCCGTTGCCCACGCCGATGTAGACCGTGTGCAAGTCGGCGTCGTAGGTCATGCTGTTCCACACCGTGCCGCCGCCGCCAAGCTTCCACCATTCGCCGTTCCAAGTCTCGGCCGCCATCTCCATCTCGGGATGCTCGAACGGCATGGAGGGATCGCCCGGCACGGTGAAGAAACGCCACTCCTTCTCGCCTGTCTCGGCGTTGTAGGCAGTCACGTAGCCGCGGTGGTCCCACTCCGAGCCGCTGTTGCCGATGAAGACCTTCCCGGCGGCGGCTAGCGGAGCGCCGGAAATGGTGTACGGGACCCGGGACGGGTAATCGTCGGTGGCCACATCCCACACCTTCTCGCCCGTCCGGGCATCGATCGCCACCAGGCGGGCGTCAAACGTAGCCGTATAGACCCGGTTCCGGTACACCGCCACGCCCCGATTGATCGGCCCGCCGCAGCACGACCAGCGAGCGCGTGTGCGCTGGGTCTTGGGGTCGAACGTCCAAATCGTCTCCCCCGTATCGGCGTCGACTGCCGATACAACGCTCCAGCTGTCGGTGACATACAGGACGCCATCCGCCACGATCGGAGACGATTGCAAGCGATGGCGAACCTCAATCTTGCGCGTCCAGTTCAAGCCGAGGTCGCGAACGGTCCGGCGGTTGATCTGGTCGAGCGGGGAAAAGCGGTGCTGGCTGTAGCCGCGTCCGTACGCCAGCCACTGTCCGGGATCGTTGTCGTCGATCCTGTCGATCCGCTCGTCATCGACACGCCCAGCGGATGGCTGGCTTGTGGAACTCTGCGCGGAAGCCGTGGCAACGCAGCACGCTAGCGCCATCGCAAGACCGACGAAACCGCGCTTGGGGGACAAGAGGCTCGACGATAGGTCCACTGCTCGGTTCCGGCCGCCGCCGGCGCACGGCTGCCGGGCAGAGAGTATAGCGCAGGCTGGCCGGCTCCATCGCAAATCCGGCAGCGTGCCGCCGACTCAGGAGCAGACCGGCCTCGAGCCTGCTCGGGCGGAAGGAGACCGCCAGGCCCCGGCCAAGGCCCCCATGGGGCGACGAACTGGCTGATTCCTGCGGTGCCCGGTTCCGCTCCGGCCCGAATCGGTAGTAGACTCTTCAAAGTGTTGCACGTGATTCGACCCCACGCCCGATCCCAGTCTGCCAGCGCGCTGGTCACTGCGGGGACTCTCTGCTTCTGCCTGGTGCTGGTGGCAGCGGGCGGGCTTGCGCAAGACTATCAAGCCCCGCTCACCCCCGATGGGAACCCGAACCTGAACGGCATCTGGCAGGCCCTGGGCTCAGCGAACTGGAATATCGAGGGCCACTCGGCCGAAGCCGGGCCGGTCGTCAACATGGGCGCTCTGGGCGCGGTTCCCGGCGGGTTGGGCATCGTGGAGGGCGGCGAAATCCCCTACCAACCCTGGGCTCTGGAGAAGCGGCTGCAGAACAAGGCGGACTGGATCAAGCTGGATCCGGTCGTCAAATGCTACATGCCCGGCGTGCCGCGCGCCACCTACATGCCCTTCCCATTTCAGATCGTCCAAACGCCGGACCACATATTGATCGCGTACGAGTTCGCCAGCGCGTCGCGGGTGGTCTACATGAACCGGCCGGACTTCGAGCATCCCGGCGACGCGTGGATGGGGCACTCGCGGGGCCGCTGGGAAGGGCAGACGCTGGTGGTGGATGTCACCAACCACGTCGCCGACACGTGGTTCGACAGCGCTGGAAATTTCCACTCCGAGTCGCTGAAGGTAGTCGAGCGCTACACGCCCACCGGCCCGAACCACCTCTTGTACGAGGCCACTATCGAAGACGAGAACGTGTTCACTCGGCCGTGGAAGATCAAGCTTCCCCTCTACCGGCGCATGGACGAGAACATGCAGCTGCTCGAATTCAAGTGCGTGGAGTTCGTCGAGGAGATGATGTACGGACACTTGCGCAAGAAGGAAACGGAATGACCTAGGAGGTTCGCCATGACACATCGGGGCTTAGTGCTGGCATCAGTCGCAGCCCTCGTGGCTGCTCCGCTGGTGGCGGCCGACGCCGCCGGGGAACAGCAGGAGTGGACTCCCCCTCGCACGGCTTGGGGCGCGCCCGATTTGCGCGGCGTGTGGGACTTTCGGACCATCACGCCGCTGGAGCGACCCGCCCGGCTCGGCGAGCAGGATGTCTTCAGCGACGAAGAGGCCGCCGAGTTTCGCGTCGAAGAACTGGGGCGCCGCAACAAGGACCGTCGAGCGTCCGACGGCATCTCGGCCGAGCAGGACGTGCGCAACGCCTACAACCAGTTCTGGTGGGACTACGGCAACGAACTCACCGAAGACAAGCGCACGTCGCTGATCGTGGATCCGCCAAACGGCAGGATCCCGGCCATGACCGAGCCAGCCCGGAAGCGCTACGCGGGGATCCGCGCCGCTCGGGCGCGAGAGCCGCACGGCCCGGAGGACCGGGGCGTTGCCGAGCGCTGCATCCTGGGCTTTAACGCCGGGCCGCCGTACACGCCGAGCGCGTACAACAACAACGTCCATATCTTTCAGACACCGGGCTACGCGGTGTTGCTGATCGAGATGGTCAACGACGCCCGCATCGTGCCGCTGGACGGTCGGGACCACCTGCCAAGTCACATGCGCCAGTGGCGCGGCGATGCGCGCGGACGCTGGGAAGGCGACACGCTAGTGGTCGAGTCGCGCAACTTTACGGACAAGACCTCCTACCGCGGGACAGGGCCGAACATGGTGCTGACCGAGCGGTTCACGCGAGTGGCGCCAGACAGGGTCGTATACGAATACACGATCAGCGACCCCGAATCGTTCGAACAGCCGTGGTCGGCGGCCATACCCATGAAGAAGACCGACCAGCCGATGTTCGAATACGCCTGCCACGAGGGCAACTACAGCATGTTCACGATGCTGGAGGGAGCGCGCGCGGCGGAGCAGGTGGGCAAGCCTCACACGGGATCGAATCTGCCCTGATTCGGCCGCGACAGGGAGCGTTCGCTCGATGGCAAGCATGGAGACGCAGGTCTTGCCCGTGCGGCTCGCCGATAGCGCGCCAGGCTCTGGCGAGGTTCCGTTTGGAAGGCGAGTGACCGGGCTCTTGCGGCGTTCCCGCGCTCTCATTTGTCAATCGGGGTCGCCAAGCGTCGGATTGTCGCTCGCTGACCCGCTCGCAGGCCCGTTAGGGTAAACTGCAACCGAGGAGAGAAGGCAACATGTCCAAAGGCGCCGCAAGCATCTGCGTCAACATCATCGTGATCGCCCTGTTAGCCGCAGCGCAACTGCTGGCCCATCATGCGTTCTCGGCCGAATTCGACGCTAACCGGCCCGTTCAGCTCAAGGGCACCGTGACCAAGATGGAGTGGATCAACCCGCACGCTTGGATTCATATCGACGTGACGATGGAAGACGGCGAGGTCGAGCAGTGGATGATCGAGGGCGGCACGCCAAACACCCTCTTCCGTCGCGGCTTTACCAAGCAATCCCTGCTGCCGGGCACGGTCATCATGGTCGATGGCTACCAAGCCAAGGACGGCACGCAAAAGGCCAACGGTCGCGACCTGACATTTGAGGACGGCACGCGGCTGTTCATGGGGTCGTCCGGCACTGGCGCGCCTCGGGATGGAAGGGATCCGACCGAGCGGCGCTAGGCCGAATACCATTCCCAAACGAGCCCTCCAACTGGTGGCTACGTGCTGGGTTTCACCAAGCAGCGGAACGCGAAGAAACCCGGGCGGTAACTAGCGACTGCGATTGCACGCAGTCGTCTCCTCGCGAAACAATCGGTCGTGCGACATTGCGGGAGCTTGCCGACGGACCCGCCGACGAGCCTAACGGGTGGGCGCGGATTCACGCGACACCCCAGCCGGGAACCGCTGATTCCGTCGGCCGTTCGAGAGACACTGAGGAAGTGCCTGCGATGAAACAGTTCGTTCGACAACTGCATGTTGAGACCAAGGGCACCGGACTGTCCGAAGTCACCCGCCCGATATTGGACTGGGTGGCGGGGCTCGACATTGAGACCGGCATGCTGACCGTGTACATCCGCCATACGTCCGCGTCCTTGACGATTCAAGAAAACGCCGACCCAGACGTCGTGTATGACCTTGAGAGGTTCTTCGCCCGCCTGGTGCCCGAAGATAATCGCCTGTACCAGCACACGATGGAAGGGCCGGATGACATGCCGGCGCACATCCGGACGGCATTGACCCAGACGCACTTGGCGATACCCGTAGTCGAGCGCAGGCCGGCGCTCGGCACCATGCAGGGAATCTATCTCTTAGATCACCGACGCCGTCCGCAACGGCGGACCC